>JAKACA010000118.1 GCA_021796455.1 Actinomycetes bacterium | reverse complement strand
ACCAATGGCTTGGATTCTTGCGGCTTTCATGGTTGGCCGTCCTTTCCGGGGAGCAAGACAGACTTGGCGGCTGGAGACGGGCCCGTGGAAGCAAATGCAGACTCTGCGAGGGGGATGAGCTCTGCGGCGAGAGGGGTGGGGTCAGTGGTCTGCGGTGCGTGGGCGCTGTTGGCGATGACGAGACTTGATCCTGCGATGAGCTCATTGGCCGCCTGTCCGCACTTGAGGGTTACGACGGGATCGCGGCGCCCCCACACGAGCACGGTGGGCGCGGTGATTAGGGATGCCTGGGAGCGAAGGTCGTGTGCGGGAAGCTTGAAGCTTCGCCACATGGCGCTGAGGGCCCGCGCTCCCGGCGGAGTTCGCGTCATCGCGATCGCCGACGCCCGAGCGCGGCGATCGGCGTCGGTCTTGGCCCGCATACATGCCTTCGAGAACAGCGGGTAGATCACACGCACGAATCTGTGAGAGCTCATCAGCGAGCAGAACGCTCGTCCGGCCAGCCGGGGCCGCTCGAAGCCTGAGCTATCGATGATCATGAGTGCTTTGACGAGGTCGGGTCGGGTGATCGCCACCCGGGCGGAGATGTTGCCGCCGATGGAGTTGCCGGCAAGTGACAGTCTGGGGGTAGACGAGCAGCTGGCCTCGGATCGCCGGCAGCTGCGGGATCGTCATCCTCGCTTGCCGTAGAGATGGAGCGCGAGTGGCGCGAACACGACCGTGACGGCGGTGGAGATTCATCAGCTCCTGTGGGTGCCGAGAAAGGCATCCGATCGGTCTTCCGGCTGGGACCCTCAGCCCGCGAGCAGTTGCTCGGCGCGGGCGCGCACCGCGTCGAGGGTGTCGAGCGTCGTACGCACGGCGGCCGGGTCGATCCCGGCGGTCAGGGCCTGCGTGGTCTCGGAGACTGTCTCGCGGCAGCGGTTCAACTGCTCCCGCCCGCTACCCGTCAGCGCGCCATCGCGGCCGAGCAGACCGGCATGGATCAGGCGGCCACGCGCCGCGGCGACTACCTCGCGGGGCTGCCGAAGCGCATCGGCCACCAGTCCCTCGACGCGCGTCGGATCGTCGGCCCGTTCTTGGATGTTGAGGTAGACCCACTCCTCGTAACCGCCGATCAGGCTGTCAGCCAGGGCGCGGGTGAGCAGTTGCCGCAGCGCGTTCTCAGTAGCCCCGATGGCGGGAGGAAGAGGGCGAGCGGGCACGGGGGTCCTCCTTGGCTGTCGTTGGTATCACCAACAATACTAGGATGTTGGCTAAACCAATGACAAGGAGCACTGTGATCCCTGGCGCCTCGTCGCGGCTGGAAAAACTGGCGACCTGGCAGCTCTCCCAAGCGTCAGCTCGCGCACACAGGGTACTGCACGAGCGCCTGGCAAAAGCGGGGGCGAGCGGCTACGACTATCGAATCCTCGCCGTGCTCGGCGACCTCGGGCCCATCTGCCAGGCCGATCTCGGGCGCGCTGCCGTCCTTGACCGCCGGGACGTCACCCACACGGTGCGCAGCCTCCAAGCACGCGAACTGGTCAGCCGCCGGCTCGACCCGCGTGACGGCCGCCAGACCCTCGTTGAGCTGACCGCCGCCGGCAGCTCCACGCTCGAACGCCTCGACCTCGTCCTCGACGAGGTCCAGACCGAGGTCCTCGCCGGCTTCACCGCTGCCCAACGTCGCACGCTGCTGAGCCTGCTGAAACGGCTGGCGTGATGCACGGCGGCTGGGACGAGTCTCTCGTGCGCCCGGTGTGGCGGCACATTCTCGTGCGTAGGGCTGCGTAGGGCAGGGTGATCATTCACCCATAATCTAATCGGAGGGTCAAGCTCCCTACGCAACATCCAAGAAACGGCGAAGTGCCTCTCGGATGATCTCACTTGAGGTCGTATGGTCAAGTTCGGCCCTGGCCTCTACCGCCCGCCTGAGCTCAGGGTCGAGTCGCACCGGGACGACTTCTGACGGCGCGTTGCCAAGCATCGGACGTCCGCGCCGACGCTCCTTCAGGATCTCGACGTCAAAACCACGCTCGGCCTCATCTGCCAGCGCTTCGATGTCGGTGTCGGTCAGTATCTTGCCCGTCTTCGTCTCGTAGGTCTTCGGGCTCTCAGCCATCACTCTTCTCCTGGTTGCGGCAGCCGGCCGTGGTACGTACGGCGGAGTGACATCGCATGGATCGCCAACAGTCGATCCTCGGCGAGCACAAGGATGACCACCTCGATCAGGTTGCCGGCCCGATCCGGACCAAGCACGAAGACCCTCGGGGGATCCGCCTCGGGATCTGGGTCGGAAACGACGAGCGGGTGGTCGTAGGCATGGCGGTCGTAGGCATGGCGGATGTCATCGTCGTCGATCCCGTGACGACGAGCCGAGCGGTGGATGTCCACACCAGTTGTAGTGTAATACATTATTGCGATTGAAGCTCTGGTCGCGCGAGGAGCTCCGGACCACGGCGACGCAGCAACTCGGCCACGAGCACGCCGCGCTCGGCCCTCCGAGTTGCCGTCGACGTCGGCGCATTCTCCGACCGTCCCACCTCCCCATGACCCGCCCGGCGCGGGCTCTGCGATGGATGCCCTGGCGCTCGTAGCATGCTGCGATGGCCTCAGCATCCTCCCGGCGGGTGCCTGGAGATCTCGGAGAGGTCTTCAACCGGCGCCGGGTCCGCTCCCTCGCCGGTCCTCGTAGCTTCGAGCGCGGGGAGGATTACGCGAGGAGCGGCACGGTGACCAAGCTGCGCGTCACCGGGACGTCCGCCGAGGCGACCGTCCGGGGATCGGCGCCCTACAAGGTGCGCCTCGGGGTCGAGGACGGCGAGCCGGTGTTCTCCTGCACCTGCCCGGTCGGTGCTGACGGGAGCTTCTGCAAGCACGCCGTGGCGCTCGCGCTCGTCGCCACGGATCCCCGCTCCACCGAGGCGCAGCCCGACGTCGAGGCGGATATCGACGTGCGGGCCTACCTCGAGGGCCTCGGGCACGAACGGCTCGTGGACCTCGTACTCGAGCTCGCCGCGGCCGACGAGCTGGCCGTTGCGCGGCTCCGTCTCGACGCGGCGAAGGCGGTCTCCGGCCCTCCGCCGCTTCGGGCGTTCATCGACGCGATCGACGGCGCCTTCGAGACCGACGACTACGTCTCCTACCGGGAGGCCTACGACTACGCGGCGCGCATCCGCGAGGTGATTGGAACCGTGCGGGGCCTGCTCGACGACGGTGAGGCCGAGGCGGTGGTCACCCTCTGCGAGCACGCGCTCGAACGAGCCGAGGAAGCGATCGGCTCGGTCGACGACTCCGACGGCTGCCTCGGCGAGATTGCCGCCGAACTCCAGGAACTCCACCTCGCCGCCTGCAAAAAAGCCCGTCCCGACCCTGTCGCGCTCGCCCACCGCCTGTTCGACCGGGAATCCAACGCCGGCGACCTCGACGTGTTCTCCGGTGCCGCACATACCTACGCGAAGGTGCTCGGCAAGGCGGGCCTCGCCACGTACCGCCAGCTCGCCGAGGCCGCCTGGGATCGCCTTCCCGCGCTAGGGCCCGGCGACAAGCGCTCCTACGACGACGACAACAACAGGTTCCGCATCACCCACATGATGGAGGCACTCGCCGAGGCGTCCGGCGATGTCGATGCGGTCGTCGCCGTGCTCGCGAAGGACCAGTCCTCCCCCTACGACTTCGTCCGCATCGCCGAGCGGTACCGGGCCGCCGGCCGCTTCGCCGAAGCGCTTCGCTGGGCCGAGCAGGGCCTCGAGCACTTCGGGCCATCGGCCGACCACCGCCTTCTCGACGTGGCGGCCGACGAGCACCACCGGGCCGGGCAGGGCGAGCGGGCGGTCGCGCTCGCCTGGAGGGCCTTCGAGGAACGTCCCTCGCCCACCACCTACGAGCGGCTCTACGCCCAGGGGACGCGAGCCGGCACCTGGGATACCTGGCACCCCCGTGCGCTGGAGTGCCTGCGCAAGGACGTCGCGGACCGGATGAAGGCCGCCCGCACGAAGAGCGGGTGGGGTCCCGGGCTCGCCAGATGGGGGATCGCCCCGGACGCCTCGGATCTCGTGCAGGTCTTCCTCTTCGAGGGCGATGTCGACCAGGCCTGGACCGAGGCGAAGGCCGGGGGATGCTCCTGGCGCCTGTGGCTCGACCTCGCCCGGCGCCGTGAGGCAGATCACCCGCTCGACGCCATCCCGATCTTCGAGGAGGAGGTGGAACGCCTCATCGCAGCGAAAAACAACGACGCCTACCGCCAGGCGGTCGAGACGATGGCCCACGTCGCAAAGCTCATGCGCGCCGCCGCCCAGCCCGACGCCTTCGAGCCGTACGCCGCGGGGGTGCGGGCTCGCCACAAGCCCAAGCGCAACCTCATGAAGCTCCTCGACGCACGCGGGTGGTGAGCGGCGCGCGACCTCGAGGCCAACGGGCCTTCCACCCCGACGCGACCTCGCGGGTCGGAGCCTTCCCATCGTGTCGGTGCCGAGAATGCCATCCATCGGCTACGACCAGCACTTTGACGCCTGGACTCAGGCGCGGAGAGCATCCAGCGATGACCCTCTCGTTCCTCTACCGGGCGTTCTGCCGTGCCCTCCAGCTCATCCGACTCATCTGCCGCAGCAACGTTGACCTCGCCGTCGAGGTGGTCATGCTCCGACACGAGGTGGCGGTCCTCCGTCGCCAGGTCCACCGACCGCCGCTCGAGCCGGCAGATCGGGCGGTGTTGGCGGGGCTCGCACGGCTGCTCCCGCGCCGACGACTCGGACGCTTCTTCGTCCGACCAGAAACTCTGCTGGGTTGGCACCGGGACCTCGTCGCCAGGCACTGGACCTACCCGCAGCATCGGCCCGGTCGGCCGGGCATCGCGACGGGCACCACCGCGCTCGTCCTCCGGTTGGCGAAGGAGAACCCAGCCTGGGGCTACCGCCGATCGTCCTTCTCACTCCACGTCTTCACCGACGACCGAGGCAAGTGCCACGACTACTGGCTCGCAGACCGCCAGGTCGCCATCAGCTACGCCAACAAGCGCCGACGCATCGTCTTGCGCCAGATCACTCGACTCGACCCGAAGACCGGGCATCAGACCCAGATCCTCATTACCGGAGACGACGAGGATTCCGGCCCTCCTCGCCCACCTCATGTTCTCGCGCTGGCAGTAGGAGAACTTCTTCCGCTACATGCGTGCCCATTTCGGCCTCGACGCGCTCCACAGCTACGCGACCGCGACAGAGGATCCCGAGCGCCTGTGGCGAACCCGGTCCGGCGCTCAGCCGACAAGGAGCTAGCGGCCGCACGACGCTCGCTCCAGGTTGCAGACGCCGTCAAAGGCAAGGCGGAGTAGAGGCGCGCCGATGGGTTACGGTGGCCTGAGATTCAAGCGGTCAACTACGCATCGAGCCGGTGGGCGCTGCGGCCAAGGAGCGGGCGCCCGACGGGCCGGAGAAGCACCCCGAGGACCGAAAGCTGGCTCGCCCACCTCAATCCGTCGATGCCAACGGTTACGAGACTGTGAGGGCCGCTGCACTTGTTACGCCGGTCATCTCGTTGACGGCGCTGGCCACAACGGTCGGGCGCTCCTCGTGGAGGTAGTGGCCCGTGCCAGGCACGACGCGGACTTCTAGGCGGTCGGCGTGCTTGTCGCCGCCGGCGAAGAGGCTCGGAGGGATCACGGGGTCCTCCGCGCCGGCAAGTACCAGCGTCGGGACGCCGAGCCATTCACGCCGCCGGGCCCGGAAGATCAACGCGGGGATATCGTGACGGACGTACTGCCACAGGACGGACTGGTTAGCCCGGGCCGAATGCCGGGTCGCCTCGACGAACTCTTCGAGGTCGGCGTCGCTCCAAGCGGAAGGCTCGGTGACCTCCCGGCGCAGGAGGTAGCGGGTGAATGCCGGCCATCGCCGCAGGACAAGGCGGCCCACGACCGGGTACTCCCAAAAGGCGGTGAACCACATTCGCCACAGGTTTCTTACCGCGTCGCGCCGCTGAGGCCAGGGGTGGACCATGTTGAGGGCCACCAGCGCCCGCACCCGCTCCGGCGCTTGCAGGCAGGCCTCGAACGCGACGGCGGCGCCGAAGTCGTGGGCGAGCATGTCGACCTGCGCCAGTCCCAGGTTGTCGAGCAGGACCAAGACGTCTTGACCGAGGCTGGTCAGGTCGTAGCCGCGCCTGGGCTGCTCCGACCAGCCAAAGCCTCGCATGTCCACGCAGATCAGCCGACGATCCCCGCTCAGCAGTGGCGCGACTTTGCGCCAGGCGTACCAGTTCTGTGCCAAGCCGTGCAGCAGCACGACCGGTGGGCCCTGGCCGAGCTCGGCGACGTGTAGCTGCACGCCGCGCACCCTCACCCATCGGTGGTCTGCGCCGGGAAGGTCCGGCATCGGTCGGTCGCTTAGTGGCGTCATGAGATCCCTCCGTGTCGGTGGCGAGCAACGACTGCTCGCGTCCACCTTTCAACGAGGCGCCCGAGGCTGGATCCGTTCCGCGCCAACCGGCGATGGCCTTGCATGGCACGGAACGTTCGCGGTCACTAGACCCTCCTTACTTGTGATGGGCCCATCGCGACCGGTGTGGCGGGGGACGGCCGGTGACTGCGGGCGACCGGCCTGACCTGGCGCGACTGGTGCCCGCGGCCCGGGCAGATGATGCTCTCGCCTTGGAGACCTTGCTTGCGGTGCTCGAGCCGTACCTCGCACGCCTCGTGCGCCGATCGCCCTCGGGGACGCCGCGAACGTCCCCCAGGAATCGCTGGTCCTCGTCCTGCGGAACCTCGGCCGGCTACAGGACCCGGCCGCCCCTCTTGGTCGGCGGGGAACGTGACTTTTTCTTCCCGCCTCGTCTCCTACGCAGCGGCATCGAGCAGACGCTGGCCGTAGAGCTTTGCGCTGTGACGGGCGCCGGGCACTACCTCCATGTCGAGTGCCCAGGCGTCCTCGCGGAGCTAACGGTGGCACACTTCAGGGGTGACGGAGCGGCCAAGCGGCGCGCCCTCCAGGCTGTCCGCGGAGCCCGAGCGTGGCAGCGAGGTGGCTGAGGGGCAGTTGGGCGTGGCCGAAGAGGGAACGAGCGCGCCCGCCCAGGGAGACCCGGCTGTCGTTGCATTGGTCTACGCCGCCCAACAAGGCGACGCCGTGGCGATGAGCGACCTACTCGACCTCCTTCAACCACGGGTGGCGCGCCTGTGCGGGGCGATCGCCCTCAGCGAGGGCCCGGACGCGGCCCAGGAGGCCCTGGTCGCCATCTTCAGGTCGCTCCGCCAGCTGCGAGAACCAGCTGCCCTCTTCGGCTGGGCACGCGCGATCGCGGTACGGGAGGCTCTTCGCGTTGCCCGCCGCGCCAACAGGGCAGCTGCGCAAGAGATAGCCGAAGTCCCAGCCCGGGGCGACCCCGAGCTCCCCGTCGACATCGAAGACGTGCTTTCCCGCCTGAGGCCCGAGCACCGCGCCATTCTCGTCCTCCGAGACCTGGAGGGCATGGACGAGCACCAGGCGAGCGCGCTCCTCGAGATCCCTCCCGCGACCGTTCGCACCCGGCTGTTCCGGGCACGCCGCAGCTTCCGGGCGGAGTGGGGCCGATGAGCGCCGACCTCTGGCCGGAGGCCACCGTGGAACAGGTCGTTCGGCTGAGGGCTATGGCGGCCGGGATCCCTGGGAGCGCCTTCGTCGAGGTGCACATCCCTGCTCCCTTCGAGCTCGTGTGGGCGGTGGCGAGCGATCTCGAGCGGGAGCTACCGCACTTCGTGGACGACGTGCGCACCGTGCAGCTCGTGCACGGGGACGCCGACCGGGCAGAAGCACTCATCCGCGGCTACTCCGGGTTCCGGGCGCGCTTCGCCGTAGTTTTGCGGCCTGGATGGTGCGTAATGCAGAGCCACTTCGTCATCGGTGGGATGGCGGCTACTGCCACAGAAGCTGGCACCCGCTTCGCCTTTCTCGGCGCGGCCCGGCTACCCTTCTCGCGAGCCGCTTCCCCCGTGCTCTCGGCCGTGGGGACCGCTCTCGCCAAACGGACCACCAAGCGCTTCGAGCGGTGCGTGGAACGCAGGTTGACATAGCGTGCTGAACTCGGCCGGCTGCGCACTGCTCCTGTCAGTGAGTTCGGGTCATCAACAAAGGCCCTGGCCTCTCGGGCTTTGGCGAGGGCGATCGCGACCACGCGGGCTTTGCCGGCAATGGGGAGAGCAGCCACGGATCCTCGCCTCGAACCTGAGGGGCTTGGCAGGCCGGTGTCGATTGACCAACACCCGCTTTCAAGGGCAGGAGCAGGGACCGCAAGGCGCGGGCCAACAGAATGATCGTGAGGACGGCGATGATAGCCAGCATCAGCGGAAAGCTGCTGTACGCGGCGGAGATGAAGTCGTCGTTCTGGGCAGTCACGCCGCCGAGACCGGCCGATGGCGCTACACGATGCACCGCTGCAACCCCCGGTCGACCGGGGCCGAGGAGTCGCTGTGGGGGAACACGTCGACGATCACTCGCCCGTCGCGGGCCCAGTTCGGACCGCCTGGTGCGGAGACACCGTGCACGCCCCTTAGGTTCGACACCGCGCGGACGGTCCCGGCCGCGTGCGGTTCGGTCGTGATGACCTCGATGGGCATGAGCGCTCCGCTGCCGATGCCGGACCGTTCGAGCGCAACGAGACCCTGGTGGGCGTGCCCTCGCTGCGCGAGGGCATCGGGCTCGCCCTGCGCGGAGCGGTACTTCACCCGTTCCTTGTCGATAGCGCGCCATGAACCGCTCCGAGATCTCACCGACGAGCGCGTCCCCATCAGCCAGCCAATCCGGCCGACGACGAACGCATGGAGTATCCGGTCGTCATCGAGCCGCCCCTGGGGGGCCATCGCCTTTGCCGCGTACTCCTTACACGCCTCTATCCGGCTGGAGAGACGGGGACTATCGCATCGGCCGGGAGGGTACGGGGAAGCCCGAAGCGGGCCAGCAGGTCGCGCTCACCGAAGCGGGTGATGGCCGATATATGTTCACCTGTGACGGTGAGAACCAGGAGACCGCTGGCGCGGTACAGGTCGGCGTTCGGGTCGGGAAGGTAGTAGGCGAAGGCTGGTTGTTGGTTCGCGCCGGTCGGTACCACTTTGAGCGGTCGGCCCCAGAAGCCCTGGCTGCGGTAGAAGTCGGTGATCGCCGACCGGCCACGCAGCTCTATGGGCTCAGGGGGCATGGTGACCTTGGCGTCG
>JAKACA010000009.1 GCA_021796455.1 Actinomycetes bacterium | reverse complement strand
GACCGCCGAGACCGCCGAGACCGCCGAGACCGCCGACACGGCCGGGACCGCCGATACTGCCGGGAGGACACCGGGAACTGTGGGCCTGCCGAAGATGAGCAAGTCAGCCACTGCGATCCTGGAGGAATGGGGTCCGCTCGAGGAAGCCACCGGACCGGCGATGTCGACGCGGGGTTTCACGTTGTGGAAGAACGATGAGACCCAGGCCGAGTCGGGCATCTGGGAGTGCACGGCCGGCCCCTCGCGCTGGGTGCTCGAGACGAACGAGTTCGTGCATGTCATCTTCGGCCGGATGACCGTGACCGAGGACGGTGGCTCTCCGGTCGAGATCGGGCCGGGCGACACAGTCGTGTTCCCGCTCGGATGGAAAGGTTCCTGGGAGATCCACGAAACGCTGCGCAAGCTGTACGTGATCTTCTGAAGTCGCGCCCGCCGGGCCCACCCAGCGCGCCTCGTGCACCGGGCCCACCCAGCGCGGGCCGGGCGTGCAAGTCGATCTTTCAGCGGGAGACGACGAGCGCATCGAGAGCGAGCGCACCACCGGGCCAGCAGCGCAGCGGGTTGACGTCCAGCGCCTCGAGAGACTCCCCGAGCTCGACTGCCATCACGGCCAGCGCGACGATCGCGGCTGCCGCCGCGTCGATGTCTGCCGCCGGTGCTCCCCTGATGCCGTCGAGCATCGGCCGCACCGCCAGGCGGTCCAGCAGCCGGTGCGCCCCGGCGGTGTCAAGCGGGGGCAGCCCGACGGCACGGTCGGCCAGCAGCTCGACGAGCACTCCGCCGGCACCGACCACAACCACCGGGCCGAGGAGAGGATCGCGAACGATCCCGAGCGCGAGCTCCACGCCGGGGGGAGCGGTCGCCATCACGACAGCCCTGCGGCCGAGGCGCGCCGCGAGGTCCCTGTAGCCGGCAGCCACAGCCTCAGGGGAAGAGAGGCCGAGCAGGACTCCTCCGACGTCGGACTTGTGTGCGATCTCCGGCTCGTCTGTCTTCAGGACGACGGGAAACCCCAGCTCTCGCGCGCTGTCCACAGCCTCCTCGGCACTCGTGACGGCGAAGCTTGCAGGCACCGCGATCGCGTAGTCGGCGAGCAGCACCATGGCGTCGGCACCGGCAAGCGGCCCCGCGGACAGGCGGCTTGACCACCGCCGGCGCCGTTTCGAGTCCGGCACGTAGGGCTGAGGCGGTGTGCGCCGGCTGTGCTTCTCGAGCTCTCGCAGGTGGGCCAGCGCCTGCAGGCCCGATCGAGTGCCTTCTAGCACCGGGACCCCCGCGTCGCGCAGGCGTCGCGCTCCGGGGCGGTCGATGGCGCTCGTGAGGTTCGAGAGCACGCACAGTGGCTTGGTCGTCAGGCTCCAGGCGTCGATGACTGCCTCGCTGTAGGCGGTGTCACCGTCGAGCTCGGGAACGAGATCGACGCACAGGGCGACGGCGTCGACGGCCTCGTCCTCTGCGAGGGCAACGATGCAGCCGCCGAATAGATCCCGGGTCGCGGCACCTGTGCCCCAGACGTCGAGGGGGTTGGTCGGTTCGAGGCCGGGGTCGAGCATGGCGGCCAGCCGGTCCCTGGTCGCCCCGGCGATGCGGGCAAAGGGCACGCCGATAGCATCTGCGACGTCAACCGCCAAGGTGCGCTCGGCGCCGGAGTCGTGCACCGAGGCAAGGCCGCGACCGGCGGCCGCGCAGTGCGCCACCCGCCGCCCCGCGGCCAGCAGCTCGAGCGTGTCGGCCATCTCGTCCAGATCTCGCACTCGCAGCACACCATGCGCGTCACAGAGCGCCTCCCAGCTGGCGTCGTCGCCTGCGAGGGCACCGGAGTGGGCTGCCACCATCGCCCGGCCCTCCGGTGAGCCCCCGACCGTGAGCGCCACGACGGGGACGCCGGCGGCCGCGCACGCCGAGAGGGACGCTCGAAGCTCTGCGGGGGCCCGCATGGTCTCGAGGAGCAGGGCCACGATCTCGGTGTCGTCAAGGGAGAGCGCGTAGTCGATGTAGGAGGCGGTCGTCGTCACGAGCTCCTGGCCGGAGGAGACAGCGAGCGTCCATCCGAGGCGGCGGTCTGCCCGCAGCAGGGCCGAGAACGCCGAGCCGGAGTGGGTGACGAGAGCGATGGGACCCTGCGGGAGAGGATGGGGCTCCAGATAGCCGATCGCCCGCAACCCGTGCACGCGGTTGACGAAACCCATGCAGCCGCCGCCGCAGACCTCCATCCCCGCTTCCACGGCGGTGGCTGCCAGCCTCTCCCGCAGCGACCCGTCCCGGTCGACCGCGCTCCCGAATATCACCCCAGCGCGGTCGCCGCGCCGCGCGGCTAGCTGCAGCTGGGACTCAAGCGAAGCATCTCCGACGCAGAACAGCACGAGGTCGACCGGACCGGCTATCTCGTCGAGCGAAGCGAGGCAGGGCAGGGAGCCGATCTTCTCGTACTTGGGATTCACGAGATGTATCTGCGGGGTGGGCGAGCTACGGGACAGCTCGGTCAGGACCCTGTCCCCGAAGCTTCCTGGACGGGCGCTCGCGCCGACGACCGCGACGCTGCGGGCCTCGAGCATCGCCTCGATCGGGCGGCGCTGCTCCACCTCCCGGCTCACCCGCGCCGGAGCAGCTGCTTGGCCTTGGCGCGGCGCTCGTCAGCGCGGCGGTCGCTCAGAGCGGCACGGGCGGCCTGCAGACCCGGGATTCCGCAGACGCCGCCGCCCGCGTGAGTCGCCGAGCTTGCGTAGTAGAGGCCATCGACAGGAGTCCGGTAGTCCGCGTAGCCAGGAGCCGGCCGCATGTGGAACAGCTGCTCCATCGAGAGCTCCCCGTGGAAGATGTTCCCGCCGATGAGACCGTACTCCTGCTCCATCTCGTAAGGCCCCACGACGTCCCGGTGCATGATCGAGCTCTTGAAGTTGGGGGCGAGGTCGTTGTAGAGGTCGATCAACCGGTCCGCGTAGGCCTCGAGCTCGGCGGTGTGCGGCTCGGTGCTCCAGTCGGAGGGGACCCACTGGGTGAACAGCGACATGATGTGGGTTCCCTCGGGCGCGAGAGTGTGGTCGAACGCCGTCGGGATGACGCTGTCGCTGAAGGGCGCGGACGCCGGCCGGCCCTCGCGGGCGTCGATGAAGGCCTTCTCGATGAACTCCATCGACGGAGCCATCTCCACCGAGCCGGTGTGATGCTCCTGGAGGTTCGTCCCCGGGTTCGCCGTGAAGCTCGGGAGCTCGGCGAGCGCGAGGTTGATCTTCACCACACCGGAACGTGTCTTCCAGCGCTCGATGTCACGGACGAAGTCGTCGGGCAGCTCGCGGCGGTCGATCTGGTCGAGGAACGCGGTCTTGGGGTGAAGGCTCGTCACGACGATGTCCGCGAGGATCTCCTCTCCGTCGCTGAGCGTGACTCCTCGTACCTTGCCATTGCGGACGAGGACCTCGGCCACGCGGGCACCTGTGCGGATCTGAGCTCCAAAGCCCGTGGCAGCTCGCTGGATCGCGTCGGCCACGGCGCCCATCCCGCCCTCGGGGAAGCCCCAGCTACCGAGATGCCCGTCACCGACGTCGCCGATGGAGTGGTGCGCCATGACGTACGCGGTGCCGGGTTCGTAGGGCCCCGCCCAGGTGCCGATGACGCCGTTCACTGCGAGCGCCGCCTTCACCTGAGACGACTCGAACCAGTCGTCGAGAAGGTCCGCGATGCTCATGGTCATGAGCCGCGTGACGTCGCCAACCGTGCGGACGTCCAAGCCGCGGTGGCGCCAGGCAAGGCGCAGGGTCTCGGCGAGGTCCGCCGGCTTGCGCGAGCCCAGCTTGGGCGGCACGGTGAGCAGGAGCGGGGCAAGGACGTCGGCGAGACCTGCGAGCCACGCGTCCCAGCGCGCCATCGCGTCCGCGTCCCGTTTCGACCACTTGAGGATCTCCTCGTAGTTGCGACGGGAGTCGTCGGCCAATAGCTTGATCGAGCCTCCTTCGGGGAAAGCCTGGTAGTAGGGGCCCATAGGGAAGACCTTGTAGCCGTTGCGCTCGAGATCGAGGTCCTTGATGATGGTCGGAGGCAGCAGGCTCATCACGTAGGAGAGCCTCGTGACCTTGAGCTCCGGAGCACCGGGCCAGGGGCTCTCGGTCGTGGCCGCGCCGCCGGTCTTGTAGCGGGACTCGAGTACGACGGTGTTGAGGCCCGCGCGAGCTAGGTACGCGCCGGAGACGAGGCCGTTGTGGCCGCCGCCGACTACGACAGCATCGAAGTTAGTCGCCATCTTAAGAGCGCCTCCGTCCCCCCGGATCTCTGCCGGCTGGTTTGACTGACTGTTCAGTCTATGCCTGCTGATACGGTGGGTACAAGCGGAGCGGGGAGGACCGAGCTCCGTGCGAGGTGAAAGGGCGGTACCGATGACGCCACGAGTCGACGCGACGCAGGTGACGGCCAGCATAAGTACAGATGGTGCGAGCGGCTCGTCCCAGGACGGCAGGCGCACCCAGATGCTGCGGGCCGCCCTCGACGTCCTTGTGGAGCGCGGTTTTCCCGATACTCGTATCGCGGATGTCGCGGAGCGCGCGGAGGTGAGCCCGGCGCTTGTCATCTACTACTTCAAGACCAAGGACAGGCTGCTGACCGAGGCGGTGCGCTATGCCGAGGATCTCTGGTACGCCGAAGGCGAGAAGCGCCTGGCCCGCCTGCCGACAGCAGCGAGCCGGCTCGAGGAGATCGTTGCCATGACGTGCCTGTCAGAGGAGCACTTGAGCGAGGACTCCTGGGCCATCTGGCTCGATCTTTGGGCCACTGCGGTCCGCCACCCCGAGGTGCGCTCGGTCCGCGAGGAGTTCGACGAGAACTGGCGCGAGCTGATCCGCCGGATCGTCCGGGAGGGGCAGGCCGGCGGAGAGTTCGCAGAGGTCCCGGTGGAGGACTTCGCCGTGACTTTCTCGGCTCTGCTCGACGGCTTCGCGATCCAGATCGCGCTCCGGGATCCAGTCGTCACGCCCGAACGGGCTTTTCGGATCTCGATGGCGATGGCGGCAGCATTGCTGGGTTTCGAGCCGAGCAGGACAGCGCGGCGCTCGACTCAGCCGACGGCAGGCGCGAGGGCCTCCTCGAAGGCCGGCACTTCGGTGGCGAGCACGCGCAGCGCATCTGCCGGCAGGGCGACGCTCACGGGCGACCCCTGAGACCATGGGAGCGCTCTCCCGTCGTTGCGCACGAGAGCCTGCAAGGTGACGCCGGGTGCGAGATGGACGAATATCTGCGTCGCGCTGCCGAGGAAGACAAGTCGCTCCACCATCCCCGGGACACGGTTGCCGCCCGTGAGCTCGTAGGCGCCGAGCTCGACGCGCTCGGGCCGGATCGCCAGCTTCACCGCGCCCGTGGAGTCGATCCGGCCGCATCCGGCTTCAAGGTCGAACTCCCCGAGGCGCACGTGACAGACCTCTGTCGCACCGGCCGGTCTTGTCGCCGTCGCGTCCATGAGGTTCGAGACGCCGAGGAACTCGGCCACGTACGCGTCGACCGGCTCCTCGTAGACCTCGCGCGGTGCTCCGAGCTGGGCGATCTGCCCGCCCGACATGACGGCGAGGCGGTCCGACATCGTGAGGGCTTCCTCCTGGTCGTGGGTGACGTAGAGAAACGTGATGCCGAGGTGCTCCTGGAGGGTCTTCAGCTCGACCTGGAGGGCCCGGCGGAGCTTCGCGTCGAGCGCGCCGAGCGGCTCGTCCAAGAGCAGCACCGACGGGCGGAGCACGAGCGCGCGGGCGAGCGCGACGCGCTGCTGCTGGCCGCCTGATAGCTGACCCGGGCGGCGCTTCTCGTAGCCGGCGAGCTGGACGAGCTCGAGCGCCTCGGCGACGCGCCGAGCCGAATCGGCTTTGCTCACCGAGCGGTAGCGAAGGCCGAAAGCGACGTTCTCGGCAACGTTGAGGAAAGGGAAGAGGGCATAGCTCTGAAAGACCGTGTTCACGTCGCGCTTGTGGGGCGGGAGGGTCGCGACGTCGCGGCCGTCGATCAGTATCCTTCCCGCGTCCGGGCGCTCGAATCCCGCGACCAAGCGCAGGGTCGTCGTCTTGCCGCAGCCGGAGGGACCGAGAAGGGAGAAGAACTCGCCCGCGGCCACCTCCAGCGAGATGCCGGCCACGGCGACGACGTCGCCGAAGCGCTTCGTGAGCGACGCGAGCTCGATATGGCCGCTCTTCGCGTCCCTGTTGCGATCAGTCATACCGCTCCTGTCAGTCGTGCCGTTCCCATCGCCCGCCTCGCCGGCACCCACCTCGCCGCCACCCGCCTTGCCATCGCCCGCCTTCCCGCCACCCGCCTCGCCGGCACCCACCTCGCCATCGCCCGCCTTCCCATCGCCCGCCCCGCCGTCATGATCTGGTCACATCCCGGCGATGCTCGTGAGCGCCTCGGTCGACCCGTGGCGCTCCTGCCGAGTCATGAAACGGTAGACGAGGAGCCCGAGCACGGCGACGATCAGCGAGAAGCCCAGCATGATGGTCGCGAGGGCATTGAGCGCCGGACCGGGCAGGCCGGCACTGTGCACGTTGGAGTAGATGAGGACCGACATGGGCTGGGTGTTTGCAGTCGAGGAGAGCTGCTCGACGATCACGAAGTCGTCGATGACGCCCGCGAATACGAGCACCGCGCTCGCAAAGATCGCCGGCATGAGCATTGGCGCGAGCACGCGCCACATCGCCCGGATCCTCGACGCACCGAGGTCGGCTGCCGCCTCCTCGTAGACGCGGCCGATTGTCACGAGTCGCGCTCGTACGACGATCGCCGGCCAGCTCAGGTTCCAGACGACGAGGCCGGCCACCTCGGCGTAGGTGCCGAGCGGGATGAAACGGAGGAGCTGGGTCACGACGAAGAAGAGAGCCACGGCGAGGAGCAGCTCAGGCACGACGAAAGAGAAGATCATGACGAAGCTGAGACCGGCTGCTGTGCGGCTCCGCCACCGGTCGATACCGATGGCGAAGGCGACGCCAAGGGGGACCGTGATGACCGTCGTGAGGCCGGCGAGCACGAGCGTCTGGATCACGGCGTGGTGCAGCTCGGGGTTGTGCAGGACCGAGGTGTCCCCTTTCCCGACGTACCACTGCAGGGAGAAACCCTGCCAGCTCGACTGGGACTTGCCGTTGTTGAAGGAGAAGAGCACGGCGAGCGCCACAGGGACGATCGACCAGATCAGGTAGAGCCATGTGAAGCTCTCGAGGAACCACGCTCGTCGCCACGGGTTCGGCCTCGGGAGGAACTTCGGCCAGCCGGCGCGCTCGCGCTGAGCGCCTGGGAGATGCATTGGCGCGGCGGGACGGGGTTTCTCGGCAATGACCGCCATCAGATGTTCTCCCTCGAGGCCCTTGCTGTCGAGATCACGTAGTACCCCATGGGGACGAGGAGCACGACGAGGAGCAGCAGCGCCAGAGCCGCGCCCTGCCCTTGCTCGCCGGGGCTGCCGAGGAGGCCCTCGATGCCATTGCCGATCATGGTCGTTCCCGGCGCCGCCGAGAGGAGCTGGTTCGTGTAGTAGTCGCCGAGCATGGGCAGGACCGTGACGAACGACCCCGCGATGATCGTCGGCTTGGCCAGGGGAACTGTCACGCGCCAGAAAGTGCGCCACTTGCCGAGGCCCAGATCTCGCGAGGCCTCGAGGAGGTTCTTGTCGATGCGATCGAGACCCGCGTAGAGGACGAGGATCAGGTAGGGGATATAGCCATATACCAGGCCGAGGACGACAGTGACCGAGTCGCCGCCGAGCCAGTTCGTGTTGTGGCCAGGGAGGCGGAAGAACGCGAGGGCGCGATTGACGTAGCCGTTCGTCTGCAACAGGTCTATCCAGGCCAACATGCGCATCATGTAGCTGACCCAGAATGGCGCGATCAGCAGGACGAGGAAGAGGGTCTTGCGGCGCCCCGAGTACCGGCTCACGAAGTAGGCGACCGGGAAGGCGATCGCCAGGCAGAGGCTCGCCGCGATCGCGGTGTAGACGACGGTGCGCACCGCCTGACCGCCGAGAAAGGCGCCGGGGCCGAAGACGTCGTGCCAGACCGTCGCGAAATTCGCCCCTGACCAGTCGAGCGGGTTCCACACTGGGACCGCTGTTTGGAAGAAAGCGTTGATCTGGCCCGCGGCTACGGCGAGCATGACGTAGAAGGGCACGACGAACAGCACGATCAGCCAGATCGCACCAGGCGCGGCGAACCCGGCCCACAGGATGCGGGTGCCATACCGCTCGCGATCGTCCCGACGGCGCGGCACCCGGGGACGACCGGACCCGGCGGTGTCCGGGGCAGGCTGCCTGGATGGCGGGGTCATCGCTTGTTCATTGCCTGGCTCGTGCCAGCGGCGCTCATGCCACTTCTTCCCAGCTCTCCCGCTTCCTGCTCGGAGTTACGGGCTTGGTGCCGAGCCTAGAGGCCCTGGGAGAACGAGTTCCAGGTCTGCTCCCAGAGAAGGTTCGCGCTCTCGGGGAGCTCGAGCTCCATTACCCCGGTCTTGAAGTAGGACCGCTTCACGACGGTGGACTCGAGCTGGGGTGGGAGCAGCTTCTCCTTCACCAGACGCGGCGCTGTCACTGCTGTCATCGGCTGCATGTAGCCGACATAGCTGTAGTTGTTGAGCGCGTTGTCGACGTTCAGCATGTAGTTGAGGAAGAGGTGGGAGAGCACCGGATTCTTCCCGGATGTGAGCACCGACATGATGTCGTTCGCGATCGGGCCCTTGCCATCTGGGGGAAACCAGTATCCGATGACGTCGACCGACGTGCCCTTTGGGAGGTATTCGTACGACGAGGCCATGTCACCTGACCAGGCCTGGTGAATCCAGGTGTTGCCGGAGGGGATCTCGGTGTAGTCGCTGTTGTCGATGCGGATGTTCACGAGCGACTCGAGCTCACGTAGCTGGGCGCCCGCGGCGCGAAGCTGGGCTGGGCTGGTGGTGTTGAGATCGTAAATCCCCATCTTCATGAGGGCGAGAGACGGGCCCTCGCGGTTGTCGTCGAGGAGAGCGACTTTGCCCTTGTACTTCTTGGCTTCCCAGGGCATAGACCATGACGGCTTGAGGGAGACCTTGTCCTTGCGCCACGCCATACCGGTCGTGTAGATCTCGGAAGGCACTGTGTACTGCCAGCCTTCGTCGTAGAAGGGGTTCTTGTAGTCCGGCCAGCAGTTGGCGATATTGGGGATGTAGCTGTGGTTGAGAGGGCGCATGAGCTTTGTTTCGATCAGCTGGCCGATGACGTCGATAGTCGGGAAGAAGATGTCGAACTGGAACTCGCCGGTCGCCAGCTTCGCGATCGCCTCTGTCATCGTGTTGAACGTCGTGAGGGAGTACTTGCACTTGTACTTCTTGCAGAAGCTCTTGATGACGTCCTCGTTGATGTAAGCAACCCAGTTGTAGATCTGGAGGGTGGCACCCTCTTCGGGCTTCAAGTTGCTTGCGATGGGCCGGTTGTCCGAAAAGATCGGCCAGCGGACCGGGTGGTTCTGCCGCGGCAGCGGAAGAGAGGGGGTGGAGTGGGACCCGGCCGCCTCGGCGGCCGCCTCGGCGGCGCGCCCGGCCGGGATGGGGCTCTTAATGCCGCGCGTGCCCAGCATGGTTCCGAGGCCAAGTGCCGCGCTTGCTGCCCCGGCGCGCCCGAGGAAGTCACGGCGCGACATCTCGCGCGGCGCGCGGCGCCCTCCTTCTGACCAGCCTTCCCGTGGATGCCTCATGAGGCCCACCCCCCTTTGCTTCCTGTGGCCCCCCGGCGTTCGGTTGAACGACCGGTCAAACTTATTCTGAGGAAGTCAATCACCGTCGCAACCAGATTGCAAGGCAGGCGTTCGCTTCGCCCCCGTCAAAGTCACGGCTCAGGCTCCGACCGCAGCGGCGAAGCGCGAGAAGTTTTCGAGGAATCTGTCGATATCGGAGTCGTCGTGCTGCACGGAGATGAGCCACTGCTCGGTCTTGCCCCAGGGCGGCAGGAACACCCCTCCGTTGTGCTGCATCAGCCAGTGCGCGTGGTTGTAGCGGTCGTCGACCTCGAGGAAGTCGCGGTAGTTGCGGACTGGAGTCGTCGCGAAGGTGACGCAGCCCTTGGCTCCTACAGCCACGACGTGAGCGGGCAGGCCGACTTCGGCAATCGTGGCGTCAAGGTGCTCGCCGATGCGCTGGCGGAGCTTGTCTACGCGGGCGTAGGCCTCGTCGGTGGAGACTTCTTCGAGCACGGCCCGCACAGCCCCGATTGACAGCGGGTTGCCGTTGAAAGTTCCCACCATCTCATAGGTCCCGTCGGCGACATGTCTCATGACCTCGGCGGTGCCGCCGACGGCACCAACGACGAGTCCTCCGCCGATCGACTTGGCCAGGCACACGATGTCCGGAGTGACGCCGTAGAGCTGGGTGGCTCCACCGGGGCCGACCGTGAGGCCGGTCTTCACCTCGTCGAAAGTGAGGAGGGCGCCATGCTCATGCAGGAGCGCCTTCAATGCTGCCAGGTACCCAGGATCGGGCGGGACGATGCCGATGTTCATCATGATCGGCTCGACAATCATCCCCGCGACCCTGTCGGCATGGATCTCGAGAAGGCTGCGGACTGCTTCGATGTCGTTGAACGGGGCGACAAGGGTGAGAGAGCGGATGGCCTCTGGTATGCCCGTGCTGCTGGCGACCTGGTTGGGGCGATCGCTCGGTCCGACGTCGTCCCTGCCAGGTGCGACTGACACCTGCACCGAGTCGTGATGTCCGTGGTAGCAGCCTTCCACCTTGATGATGAGGTCGCGACGGGTGATCGCACGCATGAGGTGGACTGCGTCCATCGTCGACTCGGTGCCCGAGTTGGTGAAACGCCACAGCGGCAGGGAGAAGCGCCGGCCGAGCTCCTCGGCAACCGTGACTGCATCCTTGGTCGGCTGTGCGAAGTGGGTGCCGCGCCCGACTTGGCGGCTGACTGCCTCGACGATGGCGGGATGCGCGTGGCCCGCGAGGCCCGCGCCGTATCCGCCGTGCATGTCGACATACTCGGTGCCGTCGACGTCGTAGATCTTCGACCCCTTGCCGTGGCTGATCCAGACGGCCTGTGGCCGGGTGATCTGCCAGCTGGAGGTCACCCCACCCGCAAGCGAGCTCTCGGCGCGTGTGGACAGTGCTCGTGAGTTGGGCTGACGAGCGCTAAACACCCCTTCCTGCTCGGCTACCAAAGCGTCGAGGCGTTGTTCCAGGTTGGTCGTCGGGGCGTGGGTTTCCACTGTCATCTCTCCGTTCGGGCGCCCAGGCCGTGGGCTGCCCCGCTGTGAGGCTGTCCACGTGAGCGGGCGCATAGCTATTTGACTGATTGTTCAGTCTATGTAATCGTAGGGCGCTTGGCAAGGGCCTCAGGCTGGTCCTACGTCGCGGGGCGCGGGTGGCGGGTGCCGGGCGCGCGGGTGCCGGGGGCGCGGCCGCGGGTGCGTGCGGACATTGGCCGGACCTGGCAATCTACGGTGTCTCGGATCGCGCGAGCGTCAGGCACGCAGCTCAGGGCTGGTGAGCCGGTGCAGGGCGGTCAGAAGGCGGAAAGCCCCGAGCGGGGCATTGGAGCGAGCGGGGCATTGGAGAAGGAGGCTGAGGTGGCGCACGAAGTTCGAGGTGTTGTGGCGAGAGCGAAGGGCGCGCCGGTGACGGTCGAGCAGATCCTCGTCCCCGACCCCGGCCCGGGGGAGGTTCTCGTCTCCGTTCAGGCGTGCGGGGTATGCCACACGGACCTTCACTACCGGGAGGGCGGGATCAACAACGACTTTCCCTTCTTGCTGGGGCACGAGGCGGCTGGGCTGGTGGAGGAGGTCGGGCCAGGCGTCAAATCTGTCAGTGCCGGCGACTTCGTCATCGTGAACTGGCGCGCCGTATGCGGTCAGTGCCGATCTTGCCTGCGCGGGAGACCCTGGTACTGCTTTGCAACTCACAATGCGACCCAGAAGATGACCCTTGTTGACGGCACCGTCCTGTCGCCGGCGCTCGGCATCGGTGCCTTTGCTGACAAGACGCTGGTTGCTGCGGGGCAGTGCACGAAGGTCGACTCCCGGGCCCGTCCGGAGGCAGCCGGCCTGCTTGGCTGCGGCGTGATGGCCGGACTCGGCGCGTCCTTGCTCACCGGCGAGGTGAGCCGGGGTGACTCGGTCGCCGTGTTCGGCTGTGGGGGAGTGGGCTGCGCGGCGATAGCGGGGGCCGTGCTCGCGGGCGCGACGACCGTGATCGGAGTCGACCTCGATCGGCGCAAGCTCGAGCTGGCGCGCGCCTTCGGCGCCACCGATGTCGTCGATGCTTCGAGCGGGGACCCAGTCGAGTCAGTGCGCGGGCTTACCGGAGGTAACGGCGCGGATGTGTGCATCGAGGCAGTCGGCAACCCCAAGGTCATGGAGCAGGCCTTCTATGCCCGGGATCTCGCCGGCACCCTTGTCCAGGTAGGTGTACCGACGCCGGAGATGCGGATGGAGCTTCCGATGATCGACTTCTTCGGCCGTGGCGGCCGCCTGAAGCCAAGCTGGTACGGCGACTGCCTGCCTTCGCGTGACTTCCCGGTGCTCATATCGCTCTACCTCGAGGGTCGTCTCGACCTGGATCGTTTCGTCTCCGAGACGATCACGCTCGACGGAGTCGAGGAGGCCTTTCACCGCATGGAGCGTGGCGAGGTCCTACGTTCGGTGGTCGTGCTCGGCTCTGGCAGCTGACAAGCGAGGCGAGGTCCTGAGTTCGGTGGTCCTGCTCAGATCGGTGACGAGGCACCGCTTCTCGGGGAGCTGATCGGGCGGGGTCACTTCGCTTGCGCCTGGCGGGCACAGCTTCCTGGGTCTGCACGCCGCCCGGTGATGGCAACTCGAGCCGCTCTGTAGTGGCTCGTGCCCGCCGCGCCGGCGGGCGACAGGACGGAGCGCTGTCGGCAAGCTCGAGCCTGACTACGACCTGACGACCCCGCCATGCACAGGTGAAGGCCCGTTGGGCGTAGGGGAACCGTACGTCGGTGCGGCCCGGGGTTGGCGTGCTGCTAGAGGCCGAATCTCCGGGGAGGTGCATTGGGCCGAGCAACGGCCTCGCGAGGCCAACTGCCGGCTCACCGGCACGAGCGACATCGTCGGTGACACCTTCAGGGATCATGTCCTGCGAGCGGACCTGAACCCATCGCCAGTTGCCCGGTCCTCCCAAGAGCCGCCAGTAGCGGTGAGTCTTGAGGAAGTGGTGTCTGTGGCAGAGGCGCACCAGGTTCGACAGCTCTGTCTGCCCTCCGTCCTCGATGGGCACTATGTGGTCCCGCTCGAGACCGAAAGCGATATCGCACCCAGGAACCGCACAGACCCGGTCTCGGCTGGACAGAGCTGAGTCGATGTGAGTCGGAATCCACCGGCCAGCGTGCGTCACCGAGGCCACGTCGACTCCCCGCTCGATGATGACCTTGGCGAGTGATTTGCCGAAGAGGTACTCGACGGTCGACAGCGAGACCGGTCCGACACCGGCGATCTCACAGTACTCACCTGGTTCCAGCTCTCCCCGCCGCAGCGCCTCTGCACTCACGTGGAGCACGATCTCGGCACGCGGCGAGCCCTGATGGGTCGAGCCCACGGGTCCCGACCGTGATCCGCAGAGCGAAACAAGCCCGTCAGCGAGATATGCCTCGTGGGACTCCCGCCGTCCCTCGCGCCGAGCCTGGGCGAACATCTCGCGGCTCATCGCCTCGAGGGCGTTGCGCACCACCGCCCCCTCGACCGGGGCGAGCTCGCCGCGGATCGTGATGGCACCTTCGAACGTGGTCCCGAACCGAAGATGCCTCTGCTCTCGAAGTCGCGCCTCCCGTGCGGAAGCTTCCTCCTCAGTCCGTCTCGAAGCCACGACTGACTGACACCGCTCCCGCAAGGCTTTCAGCTGATCACGAGTAGCCGCCTCGAGCAGCTCCGAGGCGGCGTCCGGGTCGGCCTCGAGGGCGGGCAGCAGCACGGACGCCTGCGAGGGGGAGATGTCGCCGCTCCTGAGAGCCTGCTCCAGCTCAGGTTGGGAGGACAGCCTGCTGGCTATCTCGAGGTCCCGGCGAACCACCCCAATTCCCTCTCCGCTCTGCCCGGCGAGCCATCGGGCCGACGAGACGGCTCCGTGCCGTTCCTCCGAGCGTAGAAGGGCCGCTCGGCGCGCCAGAAGGATCCGCGCCGCTGCACACAGCTTCTCGGCTCGTACGACGTGGCCAAGGAGCACCGGGACATCACGGGGGCTGTATGCCTCAGGCTCGAGTGACCCCACGAAGGATTCGAGATCCTCGAGGATGCCGGCGAAGGCTCGGTTGCACTTGCCATCGAACATATGTTCGATTATATTGACGACGGGAGCGGGTCGTGACGGTTTTGAAGAAAAATCGATGCGGGTTTCTTCAGGCTGGGCGACTCACCGGGGTGCGGAACCAGACGACGCGATCGCGGCCCGCCGCTTTGGCCTGGTAGAGAGCGCTATCAGCCCGTCTCAGCAGGTCCTCGGCCGTGTCTGCGTTCGGGACCGAGACAGCGATGCCGATGCTGGCGCCGAGCTTCACGCGCTGTCCGTCCAAGTCCGGCATCGCCTCGGCGATCCGCCGCCGGATGCGCTCGGCCGTAGCGGACAGGTTCTCGGGGCCCGGCGGGTCCAGTTGCGCCACGACGAACTCGTCGCCACCGATGCGGGCGCGGATGTCGCTACCGCGGGTAGAGGTGTTGATGGCCTCGGCTGCCACTCGCAGCGCCTCGTCGCCGGCTTGGTGCCCGAAGTTGTCGTTTATCGCCTTCAGGCCGTCGAGATCGATGAAGAGCAGCGCCACTACGGTGTCCTCCCTCGATGCCGTGAGGAGGTCACGGGCGATTGCATCGAGAGCCGCCCCGCGACTGAGCAACCCGGTGAGGCTGTCTCTTGTTGCAAGCCGGTGGAGCTCTCGGCGTCGCGCCTCGGCGTCCCTGACGGAGGTCTGCAGGCGGTCGAGGGCCACTTGAAGGGCCTGTCCCGTGCGACCGGGCAAAGGCATCTGCAGCGCCGGATCGGTCAGGTCACGCCCGGCCAACGCGACAGCGTGGGTTTCGACCGCGCGAAGCGTCGAGGCCATGTCGTTGAACGCGAGTGCCGCCAGGGCCAGCTCTCTGGGTCCTGTCTCTGGAAGGTGTTCGACCGCGAAGTCACCCCTGCGCACGGCGTCCGCCGCCTGCGCGATGCTCACGAGCGGCTTGTCTATGTAGACAGCCAGCCGGAGCGCTGCCGCAAGGCCCAGTCCCACGAGCAGGACAAGGAGCGTTAGCTCCTCGATGAGGCTGTCTCTGGCGGAGCTTTCGGAAGCTACCGCAGCGGTGCGCAGGTCTGCGGATGCCGCGAGCCCCAGAGACTTCAGCGCATTCACCTTCGCGACCTCCCCGCGAAAGACGGTGGCATTGCCCGCGAGATTTGTCGCGTACGGCGGTGGGCTCCTCCTTAGCCCGGCGTCGACGGCAGTGGCGACCGCGCTGTTGAATCGCTTGATTGCCGGGTTGTGCGTGAGTGACTCCCAAGCCGCTCGAGCCTGTGGACCGAGAGCCTTAGGAAACCCGGCCGTTGCCTCGTCCAACAGCGCGTTCGCCCCGATGAGATTCGCGACGACCTGGGGCGGGGTTGGTCTTGTGAGGATCTGCTCGGTGTAGCTGCTCTGGCTGAGCTCGGCGCGGAAGGCGGACGAGGTGAGCTCGAGCGCCGTCACGTCACGTCTCAGCGCTTCCGAGCCCGCGCCGGACTTCCCTGCGGTAGATGCCAGCATGGAGAAAGCGTGGCTCCAGAGGGGGTCGAGATCGGTCGCGATGCGGTCGAACACGGTCTGAACGTCGACCAGGGAAGCCGATCGTGCGTCCACGCGTGCACGCAACGCTGACAAGGCGGCGCGCTCGGCTCGGAGTTTCGGGGTAGTGGTCAATATTGTCTGGCTGTCGACGAGCGTGCGAGCCCTTAGCAACTCGGTCGCGAAGTCGATGCCGAGGAGCGTGTCGAGAGTGGTCACTGTTATGCCATGGGTAGCGGCATAGACGATCGCGGCAGTCGGGACGAACTCGTCGGTGAGAGCGGCACGTGCCTGCATGAGAGACTGAAGGGCGACCGCATCGGAGCGCGTGCCGATGGCGAGCTCGCGCTGGGTCCACTTTTTGGCCGCCGTGAAGGCGCCGAGAATTATGATCACGATGATCGGCAGCAGCACCATCGAGAGTAGAAACGTCCTGACCCCGAATCGAGATGCGCGACGAAGTGGCGAGCGGGCAGACGGTTCCCGAGCTTGGTCAGTCACTTTTGTGTCTCCAGCCAGCACGAACCTCGCGAGTCGATGTCGCTGCTGTGGCGAGCGGCAGGTGTTGTTATCGGCACGTGGTGCCTCGGCCTTGAGCGGCACCACGCTCCCGCGTGCGGCGGTGCGCGGCGGCGTGCGCCGGCGTGCGCCGGTGCCCGGCGGCTTGGTACTATCACCTGCACGCGGACGTGGCTCAGCTGGTAGAGCATCACCTTGCCAAGGTGAGGGTCGCGGGTTCGAATCCCGTCGTCCGCTCCATAAAAGTCCAGTTCAGGAGCCATCTCAGGATGGTTACTCCCCCTCAAATGACCCGCAGCTATACCAAGTAGCGATACCACGTGGGAGGTTCGACGCTTCCTGGTTGATTTGGGGGGGCGGCGTATGCCGTTGTTGGGCAGCGTCGATTCGCGTCGGGAGGGCTAGCGCGCTTTGTACCATCGTGACCCTGAAGGCAACCTGACCATAGGCGAGCGCGACAACTAACCCGTTTGGCTCGGGAGCCGCGGGGGATTATCGAGGTCGCACGTGAACAACGTTGTACGGGTGAGGACGACCGTGCCGACGTACCGTACGGTCCAAATCCGGCTTCCGGTGAGCGGCCGTCGGTTTTCGCCGAAGCATCTCCGATCGGCGGCCGACGCTGTGGTGGTGCCATCGTGTTGGACCAGCTCGAAGCCGAGAGCGGCTTAGGTCGCCCGCGTCGCGAGGGTACAGAGCTCTGTGTCGTCAAGGACGACCGACTGTCCTAGCACGATGGGACTCCAAGGATCGGCCGGACCACCTGTTCGAGCTTCGCCATCCATCCGTTGTTGCACGGTCCACACAGGGTCACCGGCTTGCCGGCGCTAGCTCCGGCCACGATCCGCGAGCGCCCACTGTAGGTGCGATCGCCACCCAACCTGATCTCCACGGCCTGCCACTTGTCCTCTCCTCATGCGGGAGGTGTGTGTTGATGAGCCTGCTCAGCCACTTCGGCTTGAAGTCCTCGCGCGTCAGTCGTCCGGAAGCTCCGCAGAGGGCACAGATTCCGATGCGCCGAGAGCGCTTACCCACGTCCACGAGTCTCGTATCCGCCGTTCTCGCCGGCACGCGACCTAACCTGCCACCCGGTGAAGGTCGGTCGCTAGACCGACTCGCCCGGCGGGAAAGCCCGCAGTTGTGTCGCCGAGAGGTCTCCCTCAGCCGAGCGACTCGCGCGAGACCGGGTCGAAGAAGTGCAGCTTCGATGTCTCGACCCTGAGCAAGACCGTATCTCCCTGGCGGATCGGGAGGTGGGGCGGCAGCTTGGCCGTCCCGTGGACCACCGACTCGTCGCGGAAGATGACCTGGTCTGCGAGCGACTCGAAGTCATTGAGGTCCGGCGCCGCGCTCGGCGCCTTTCCGGAGAGCGAAAAGTGGACGAGGAGCTCACAGCCGAGCCCCTCGACGAGGTCGACCTCGGCCGAGAGGAAAGGTCCGCTCTCCTCGGCGAGCGAGAGCGACATGTCCTCCGGCCTGATGCCGACGACGACCCGCCGGCCGAAGCGCTTTTCGAGCTGTGGGTGGCGCTGAACGTCTGCCTCCTCGATCGCGAGTACCTGATCGCCGAGGACCAGCTTCGGCTCGGAGGGAACCCCCGCGAGGGTCGCCTCGTAGAGGTTCATTGGTGGTGAGCCGATGAACCCGGCCACGAAGACGTTGGCCGGGGCATCGTAGAGCTCCTGAGGCGCGGCGTACTGCTGGAGGACTCCGTGGTCCATCACCGCCACCCGGTCGCCCATCGTCATCGCCTCCACCTGATCGTGGGTGACGTAGAGGGTGCCGATGCCGAGCCGACGCTGGATCTTCAGGACCTCGCCTCTCATCTGGACGCGCAGCTTGGCGTCGAGGTTCGAGAGCGGCTCGTCCATGAGGAAAACCTGGGGGGAGCGGACGATGGCCCGGCCCATGGCGACTCGCTGCCGCTGGCCGCCCGAGAGCTGCTTAGGACGGTGGGAGAGGTACTCGCTCAGGCCGAGCACCTGAGCCGCCGCGCTCACCCGCTCTTGGATCTCGGCGCGGGGCACCCGGTGCACCTTGAGGCCGAAGCCGATGTTCTCGGCCACGCTCATGTGTGGGTAGAGGGCGTAGTTCTGGAAGACCATGGCCACGTTCCGCTCTTTCACCGCGACGTTGTTTACAACGCGTCCGCCTATTCGGATGGCGCCGGAGGTGATGTCCTCGAGGCCGGCCACCATCCGAAGCGCGGTCGTCTTGCCGCAGCCCGAGGGTCCGACGAGGACGGCGAACTCCCCGTCTTCCACCTGGAGGTCGAGGCTGGAGACGGCCTCTGTCCGGTCGTTGTACTTCTTGCAGGCCTTCTCGAAGGTGATGGCCGCGGTCATCTTCCCTCGGCTCCTTTCTCACAACTGGTTTCGCTACCGCCGAGTCGCCGCCCCCAGTGGCGCTCACCTGTAAGCCTCGCCGAGAAGGCTCGGCTCCGGGCGGGATGTCTCACAGCTCGCCGCCGAAGCGGTGGACGGCCATGCCGTTCGTGCCGGGCCGGCACCAGAACAGGTCGCCAGCATGTGGCTGCTCTTTCAGCTGCCGCTCGTCGAGACCGTCTCGCGCCGTTGTTATGAAGAGCTCGTCGCGGGTCTCGCCGCCGAAGGCGACGCTCGTCACCTGAGATACCGGCAGCTTCACGATCCGGTCGACAGTGCCGTTGGGAGTGAGCCGGCGAACCTCGCCCCCGCCCCACATCGCCACCCAGACACAGCCGTCGGCGTCGAGGCTGAGGCCGTCGGGGATGCCGGGTCCGGCGACCTCGAGAGAGCCGAGGCGTCCGGTCATCGCGCCTGTCTCCACCTCGGTCGAGTAGAGGTCGACGCGAGAGAGCACCGAGTCGACGTGGAAGAAAGTGGCCCGGTCCTGGCTCCAGTCGAGCCCGTTCGAACAGGTCACCCCCGAGAGGCGCACCTCCATCGAGAGGTCGGGTGTCAGGCGATAGAGATGGCCGATGGGCTCGGTGCCGTCGTGGTGCATCGTCCCCACCTGAAAGCCGCCCCAGGGGTCGACCTTGCCGTCGTTGAAGCGTACTCTGGCGACATCGGCCCGGAAGTCGTTCAGCTCGCAAGGAGCGTCCCCGGGTGCGGCCAGGCTCACCAGCCTGTCTCCGAGGGCAAGCAGCAAGGGCCCCTGCCTCGAGAGGGCCACCGTCGTGACCGGCTCTAAGAGCAGCTCCGAGCGGTCGATTCCCGCCACTGGGTCGTACTCGTGCAGCCTCTGTCCGACGATGTCGACCCATCGCAGGCGATGGACGCTCGCGTCCCAGAGCGGCCCCTCGCCTAGGATCGCCTGGGTCGGATGAGCCACCTCGACGGGGACGACAAGAGGCGTCACGGGCGTGTCCTGGCGGGAGCGACCGTGACGGTCTGACTCTTGGTGTAGAAGTGCGCGGCCGCCTTCCCCTGCTCTTTCATCCCGTAACCCGAGGCACCGGCGCCGCCGAATGGAGCGTAGAAGTCGACCCCGGAAGTGGGGGCGTTCACCCGGACGAGGCCGGTGTCGAGGCGGGCCAGGGACTCCATGGCGCTGTCGAGGTCCGAGGTGTAGACGGAGGAGACGAGTCCGAAGCGGACCCCGTTGGCTATGTCGATCGCGTGGTCGAGGTTGCGGGCCGAGAGGACCGCCGCCACCGGTCCGAAGACCTCCTCTTGGCAGAGCTGAGAGGAGGGATCGAGATCGGCGACGAGGGTCGGCTCCATGAAGTAGCCCTCCTCGAAGAGCGGCGCGCCTCCGGCGATCACCCGCCCGCCGTCCTCGCAGGCCCGGCAGACCGCTGCCAACGCCTTCTCGCGGGCGACGTCGCTTATGACCGGTCCGACGGCCGTGGCAGCATCGTCCGGGTCGGCCACCTCGAGGGCCCTCACCGCTTCTACGAGAGCCTCGACGAAGTCCTCGGCTCCCTCGACGACTATCACTCGCGAGGTGGCGGTGCACTTCTGGCCGGCATAGCCCATGGCCGAGGCGGCGACGAGTCCGGCCGCCCGGACGAAGTCGGCGTCGGGAAGCACGATCGAGGCGTTCTGCCCGCCCATCTCGGCCTGCACCGGGATCTGGCGCTCGGCGCCCCGTCGCGCTATCGACGCGCCGACGTCGCTCGAGCCGGTGAAAGAAACCAGATCGACCGTGTTCACCAAGGCGGCGCCGGTGGCGGCGTCGCCCGGGACCACCCGGAGGACGCCTGTAGGGAGGCAACGTTGCAAGATCTCATCGAGGAGCTCGGCGACGGCCGTCGCGGCCGGGGCCGGCTTCCAGACAGCGGCGTTCCCGTAGGCGAGCGCCGGCGCCAGCTTCCAAAGGGGGATGGCGACGGGGAAGTTCCAGGGTGTGACCAGCCCGGCCACCCCGTGGGGAAGCCGGCGGCTGAAAAGAAGGCTCTTCCCGTCGGGGGAGGGGAGGGCGTCTCCCTCTGGGTCTAGGACGGCTCCTGAGTAGTAGCGGAGGATAGCGACACCCCGCTGCACCTCGCCCGCCATCTCCGAGCGGGGTTTGCCAACCTCGACGATGCCGAGCTCGGTGAGCTCTCTGGAGGCGGCCTCGACCTCGCCTGCAACCCGGCTGAGAGCGGTGGCCCGCTCGGGAGCCGGAAGGGCCCCCCAGGCTCGCTGCGCGGTGCGGGCAGAGTCGACAGCGGCCGCCACCTCCGCCGGAGCCGTCTCGGCGAAGCTGGCGAGCACCTGGGAGGGCCGTTGGGGGGAGATGCTTTGCATCTTGCTCACTTGTTGTCTCCTTCTTCGGAACGCACGAGGACGGCCGGCCGGGGGTCGGAGAAGCCCTCGACCTCCTCTGTCGGCCAGTCGATGGGCGAGGTGACGCACGTGAGGCCGTCTTTTGTGACGAGGAAGGTGTCTTCCACCTTGGCCCCGCCCGAGAGGCTCGGGTTCCAGGCGAGGGCATGCCCCGGGGCCACCTCGAGCGGCCAGAAGGCGCTCTCCTCGAAGCCGGGGGCGAGTTCGAACTCGCGGGTGCCGTATCCGATCGGACCTCCCTGCCAGTGCTCTCGCCAGGCCTCGGGGTGGCCGACCTCGGCGTAGGCTTCGACGAGGCGCAAGGTGACCCCGCCATAGGTCGCTCCCGGCGAGCAGGCCCGGAGGACGGTGGCCTCGATCTGGCGAACAGCGCGGAATTTCTCGGCCAGCTCGGCCGAGGCGGGTTTCTCGGCGACGAACCGGGTGGCGGCGACGTTGAGGCCGCCCCGGCGCGAGACGATCACGGCCATCATGCGCTCGTATGCCGGGATTCCGAGGGCCAGCGGGTGGCGGAGTTCGCCGGCCCGCTCGTCGCCGGCTACGATGGCCACGACCGCTTCGGCGCCGGTCAGCTCGAGCTGACGGACCATCTCGGCTTGCACCTCCCGGTCGCTGACACCGGGCCGCCAGGACTTGAGCGCCACCTCGAGGGCGTGCGCCGTGTCCCGTCCGAGGCAGCGTAGGGCCTCTCGGCCGAAGTCGGTAAGAGCCATCCGGCTGATCACCAGGTCGTCGGAGAGGTCGACACCGAAGGCGGGGTGGCCGTCGGAGCCGAGGTTGGCCGCTGCTGCACCGAGCCTTCCGGCACTGGTGGCGACAAAGGCCTCGGGGTCGTACCAGGGGACTGCCACGACCGAGAAGTCAGAGGCCGCAGGATCGGAGTCAGCCAGGATCCGCGGAAGCTCCACCTCGGTAGTGACGAGGAGCTGGGCTCCCTCCGAGATGGCGACCCAGACCATGTCGACCGGCAGGGCTCGGTCGATCGCCGTGTTCATGCCGCCTGTCGCCCAGGCGACCGCCGCCGGACCGCTTAGCACGATCCCCTCGAGGCCTCGCTGCTCTGCCAGCCGGCGGAGCCGTGAGACCACTTGGCGGACGTGGTCGCGACGCGAGGCGCCATTGCGCACGCTCTTCCCCACCTCTTCATCACCCGTTCTCGCGCCGGGAGGCGCCGGGGTCGGCCGATTTGTCATGCGAGTGGTGCCTCCTTGCCGGGCTCGGTGCCGACGCCGGCGTCCCAGAGGCGGGGATTGGGAACTGCCTTCCAGGCGCCGCCCTCGTAGAAGGAGGCCTCCGACACGATGCCCGGGAGCGTCATGTCGAGGGCGGCGTAGATGTCGATGGGCGGCGTAGTGCCGTCGTGGACGGCGTCGATGAAGTCCCGCACCGGGAAGCTGTCGGCCCCCCAGTGCCCTGCTCCCTCGGCAACCTCGCGGTAGCGCTCAGGCAGGAAGTCATCGGCGTAGGCGTCGAGGGGCTGCCATCTCTCAGAGGGGCTCTTGTCGAGCAAGTAGGCCCGCGGCTCTTGTCCCTCGGCCCGGGGCGCCTCGTAGGCCCCGGCTGTCCCCTGTAGTGAGTAGTAGTCCATGAGGTGGGGCCGGTTGGAGAGCAGGTCGAGGCGCACGCTCAAGAGGGCCTGGCGTGAGGTCCGCGCCAGGAGGACGATCGTGTCGTCGATCTCGTGCTCGGGGTCGGTGTGCCGGCCGCTCCCAACGCAGCTGACGGCAACGACGCGGTCGTCGAACCACTGCAGGAGGGGTCCGAGGCTGTGAGTCGGGTAGCTGTGCCCGGAGCGGCCCACCTGCCAGAAGTAGCGCCAAGTGGGCTCCCTGGCCGAGTTGGTGTGCCAGCCCTTCATCTCGTGCAGGTACTCGCCCTGGCCGAAGTAGAGCTCGCCGAAGAGGCCGGCCTTCGCCATGGCTCCGACAATGAGGTTGGGCCGGGAGTAGCAGTAATTCTCGGCCAGCATGTAGACGGCGTCGCTCGAGCGGACCGCCGCTAAGAGCTGGTGGCCCTGCTCGAGGCTGACGGCGGCGGGCACCTCGCTCAGGACGTGTACGCCTCGGTCGAGGGCAGAGACGGCCTGTGGCACGTGGTGGTGCTGGGGAGAGGCGACGATGACGGCGTCGACTCGCTCCAATAAGTCTTCGTAGCGTTCGAGAGCGGGCACCCCGGTCTTGGTGGCGAACTCGTCGCGGGTCCGCGGGTCGGGCTCGTAGACGGCCGCGATCTCGGCCCGGTCCTCATATGCGTGCATGCCGGCAAGGAAGCTCGCTCCGCGAGGTGCACCCGCTACCCCAATCTTCAACTTTGGCAATACTCCTCTTCTCCTTTCGCACCGTCTGGGGGCGCTTTGATTCCTGTCACCCGCCGGCGTGGGCGAGGCGGATGCCGCCGTCGACCACGAGCGTGGTGCCGGTCACGTACGAGGAGCGCTCGCTCAGCAAGAACTCGACGCAGTCAGAGACGTCGTCGGGCTGTGAGAGGCGCCCGATCGGGATCACCTGTTCCATCTCCTGGCGGCGTTCCGGCGCCTCCCTGAAGATCTGGGCCGAGACGCCCGCTTCGACTACCCCGGGGGCCACGACGTTCACCCGGATGCCACGGGGGGCGAGCTCAAGAGCCAGGCAGCGGGCCAGCATGTCGATGCCGGCCTTCGAAACGCAGTACGACATTAGGTAGCGGGCTGGCATCACCCCGATCCAGGAGCCGATGAATACGATCGAGCCGCCCCGGTCGCCCATCGCCCGAGCGGCCGACTGGGCGGTGTGGAAGGCCCCGGTCAGGTTGATCCGGATCACCCGGGACCAAGAGGCCTCGTCGAGGTCGATGGCGGCCGACCTCTCGACGACGCCGGCCCCCGCCACCATGGCGTCGATGCGGCCGTGACGCTCGAGGATCCGCTTTACGAAACCGTCGAGGCTCGCCCGGTCGGTGACATCGCAGCTCTCGACGGCGGCGCCCTTCTTCACGTCACAGCCGACGGCGATCGCCCCGGCCCGTTCGATCCGGGCGACAATCGAGCGGCCGAGGTCGCCCGAAGCGCCGGTGACGCCGATCACCTTTCCTTCGAGCGACCCCCCCTTAGCGGGTTGCCCGGTCGCTGCTGTCATCTCTTCCCCTCGTCGAACTCGGCTCCGCAGAAGTGGACGACGCTCCCGGCGAGCACCCGGGCGGCTCGCTCGAGGTCGGCGCCCGAGACGTGTTCGTCGTCGGAGTGGGCCGTCTCCTGGTTGACGCCGTGGTAGACGGCGGGCACGCCGTAGGAGGCGAAGTCGGCGGCATTTCCAACGGCTCGGGCCGCCGCCAGCGGCAGCTCGCTCCCGACGACGTCGTGGTAGCTCGCCTGTACGGCCGCTATCACCGGCTCGGAGTGGGCGAGGGCGTAAGCCGGGCCGACCTCCTGCAGCTCGACGCCGACCGTGAGGCCGGTCTTGCTGGCGACCTCAGCGCAGAGTCCCTCGAGCTCCTCGACGACGTCTTCTCGCGTCATCGGAGCCCGGTAGCGGCGGGTGCCGACGATGACGGCGTCGGTCGGCACCCGGTTGTAGAAGTCACCGGCGCGGACCTCTCCGACGAATAGCGTCTCGGGCCCGGAGGCCTCTGCCGGCTGGGCGGCCAGCTCTTCTGCCCGGGCCGCCAGGGCATCGAGGAGAAGCCGGACGGCGTTTATCGGGTTGGCGGCTCGGTTTTTCAACTCGACCTCGTGCATCGACCCGCCGTTCCTCCTCACCTCGATGGTGTAGATCGACATGCCCCTTGAGGCCGTGGCGATGTCATCGTGTCCGAGCTCGGCGATGACCGCCGCATCGCCCGCCACGCCGCGACGAAGAAGCGAGCGGATGGTCCGCTGGTCACCGAGGGGCGCTTCGTGCAGGCCGTGGGCGGTCACGAGCAGGTCTCCGCGTGGCCGCACCCCGGCATCTTCGAGCGCTCTTATCGCTTCGCAGATGGCGGCGAGCCCGCCCTTCATGTCGGCCGCCCCGCGGCCTCTCACCACGTCGCGCTCGAAGTCGACCGAGGGCGGGTCGTGGGGAACGGGCACGGTGTCGGTGTGGCCGTCGAGCTGCAGGGTAGGGCCGCCGCCTGTTCCCTTGAGGCGCCCGATGACGCTCGGGCTCCCGGCGAACTCCTCGTCGAGGGAGGTCTCGAGGCCGAGACCTGAGAGGGTCTCGGCGAACACCGCGGCGAAGGCGGCCTCTTCCCCCGTCGGGCTTGGCACCGAGATAAAGCGGTGCGTCTCTTCCATCACGCGGCGGCGAGATACCGCCCCGGCGGCGAGCCTGGCGAAGTCTGGCAGCGACTCAGCCATCGTCGCGGGCAGGTGGGTTCTGTCGTCGCCCGAGCACGAGCGGGATGATCTTCGACCAGCGGGACTGGTCCTGCTCGTGGCGGTACTCGGGCACGAAGCCGATCTTCAAGTAGGTCCTTATCGCCGGGAGCCTGAAGTCGTCGGTCTCGAGGACGGCGCTCTCGAGGCCCTCGTCGCGAAAGTGCTTGAGCACCGCCCAGGTGACGAGGCCGCCGAGGCCCCGACCAGCCTTGGCTCCGTAGGCCCCGACGTAGTGGAGGTAGCCGGCTCTTGGATACTGCTCGGGCAGGTGACGAGCCGAGGCGACCGCCACGATCTGGCCACTATCTCGCACCACGTAGGTGGCGTCGACCCCGTCTGCGGACCCGAGCTCGCGGCGCACCCGCTCGACGTCCCAGGGCTCCTCGAAGGTCTCGGTGAGCAGTGCTGCGATTCCCGAGGCGTCATCCGGCGTCGCCTGCTCGCTCGGGTCGTCGGCCGGGTAGGTGAGCGCCAGGCTGGGCAGGCGCATGAAGAGCTGTGGAAGCTCAGCCACTACTTCTCCTTCCTGGATTGCGGGCCTTCCTGGAGGCCGGCGCTCCGAGCCGGGAGCGCCGCGGGGATGGTGTGCTCAACGGTGTACGCCCATCGTGAGGCCGGCCACGAGATGGCGCTGGAACAGCATGTAGACGATCATCGGCGGTATGGCGCTCAGGACGGAGCCGGCCACTAGCACGTAGGTGTTGAGGATGTGGTTTCCCTGCAGCGCCGCCAGTCCGACGGCGATGGTCTGCGACTGGATCGGCAGGAACAAGAGAGCGATGAGGAGGTCGTTCCAGACAGCGAGGAACTCGAGCACCCCGATCGTGACGACGGCCGGGAGGGCTAGCGGCAGCATGACCGAGAGGAAGATCCGCAGGTGCCCGGCGCCGTCGACGAGCCCGGACTCAAGGAGGGCGTCCGGCAGGCTCTTGAAGTAGCTCGCCATCAAGAAGACCGAGAGAGGGATGCCGAGGCCTACGAAGACGAGGACCGTGCCGAGGACCGAGCCGACGAGGCCGACCTTGGCGAGGTTCGAGTACTCGGGAATGATCATCGACTCGACCGGGATCATCATGCAAGCCACCGTGATCCCGAAGATCGCCCGGGCGCCGCGGAACGAGAGCTTGGCGTAGGCGTAGCCGGCCGGAACCGAGACCACGAGCACTCCGGCGACAGATGCCCCGGTCACGAGCGCCGACATGCCGACTTCCCGCCAGACCGGGATCTGCTGGAATACCGCCCGCCAGTACTGGAGCGTGAACGGCCCGGTTCCCTGGGAGCGGAACGAGGAGATGATCACGTCTATCAGGGGATAGATGAGAGCGACGCCGATCACGAGCAGAGTGATCGAGGCGACCAGATGGCGGGGCGAGCGAGTCGCCGTCATCTTCTCCGACTCGGCCGCTGTCTCGGGGGAGAGGACGTCTGGAACAGTGGCGCTCACCACAGGTCAGCCGACTTTCTCCGTCCGATCATGTTGATGATGAACGTGACGGCCAACATGATCAGTAGGAGGAAGATCCCGAGCGCGGCCGCCTGCCCGAAGTTCCCGAGGGTGAAGGCCGCCTGGTAGATCTGGAACTCGAGCGTGGTGGTGGAAAAGCCCGGTCCGCCAGCGGTCATCACGTAGATGAGGCCGAACATGCCGCTGAAGCCCGAGATCATGGTGACCAAGAAGGCGAGACGCACGAAACGCCCGAGGAGCGGCATGACTATGTGGCGAAGGATCGTGAAGAAGCCGGCCCCGTCGACCCGCGCCGCCTCGACGATCTCGGGCGGGATGGAGGCGAGGCCGGTCATGAAGATGACGGTGTTTATGCCGAAAAGAGCCCAGTTGAAGGTTGCGAGAAGGGCCGGGAGGGCGGTGTGGGGGCTGCCGAGCCAGTCGAGGGCGATGCTGTGCAGACCGACGCCGCTCAAAAGAGAGTCGATGCCCTGTCCGGGCGTGAGGAAGTTGCTGAAGATGATGCCTATGACGACCCAGGAGAGGGCCACTGGAAGAAAGACGATGAAGCGAAAGGGCCGCCAGCCCGGCACCCTAAGCGAGGTGAGGAAGGCGGCGATGAGAGCGAAGAGCAGACCGACTGGGATCGAGAGGACGACGGCCAGGTTGTTCTGGAAGATCTGACGGATGGCTGTCGTGTGGAAGAGCAGCTGGCTGTAGGAGCTGAAGCCCACGAAGTGGGCGGTCTCGCCGTTCCAGGAGGTGAAACTGTAGTAGGTGGCCTCGGCGATCGGGAAGACGAGCAGGCCGCCGACGAGGACGGCGGCCGGCAGGGCGAGCAGGATGCCCGTCCGTCGCCGACCGCGGTCGAGTTCGCGCCCGCGCCCGGGCGCTCCCTCTCCGTCGACGGCAGCCCTCGCCGGCCCCCCGTTGTTCGCGGGGGGCCGGGAGAGCTCTACGAGAGGCGAGTTAACCGCCAAGGTGGTAGTTCACTGCCCGAGCGCTTGAGGGCAGGTTCGACTCTGCGCCCGCGATCTCGCTTGCTGCCTGGCTCGGGCTCACTTGTCCGACGAGAACCTGGTCGAGCAGGCGGGCGGCCACGCTCTCGACCGGAGCCTGCATCAGGTTGTCGAACATCGGATAGACGTGGTAGCTCGGCGAGTTCGCCATCGAGAGCAGGCTCTCTTGCAGCGGGTTAGTGGCTCGGTAGCCGGGGAGCACCGGCGCCTGGCCGGACTTGGTGATGATGTTCTCGCCCTTCGCACTCAAGATGAACTTGAGGAACTTGATGGCTATCGCCTTGTGGGTGGCCGTCACCGGGATGCCATATCCCTCGCCCGTCTCCTCGATGATGCCCGACATGGGCGAGGTGCTGTAAGGCGGCAACATCACGCCGACCTTCGAGCCCATCGACTGGTAGAAGGAGCCGGCGTCCCAGCTGCCCTTGAAGATCATGGCCGCCTTGCCGCTCGTGAAAGCGTTGGCCGCCACCTTGTCGGTGAGGGCGTTCGAGTTGATGCAGCCGGCTGTGTCGAGGGCGTGCCAGCGGGAGAGCTGGTTCACGATGGCGCTCGAGGAGTAGCGGATGTGCCCTTGCAAAAGGCCGTTCCACGACGAGAGCGGGTAGACACCCGCCAGCAGGTAGCTCCACTCGTAGACCGGGTTGAACTCGCCCGAGCCGCTCTGGGCGCCGTATACGATCGGAATGACCCCGACCGACTTGAGCTTGACGCAGTCGGAGGTGATCTCGGACCAGGTGCGAGGCGGTGTCGCGATGTGGGCTTTGGCGAAGAGGCTCTTGTTGTAAAAGCCGTTGTAGAACTGGTTCTCGAAGGGGACCGCGTAGGTGCCGCTCGACAGGCTGCCGTTCTTCGCGAAGTAGCTCTCGCCCGACACGTTCTTGAGCAACGAGGTCGATATGTACGGGTCCAGGTTCACGAGGCGGCTCTCGAAGCGCGTCATGTACTGGGCCGGCCACAGGTTGACGATGTCCGGTCCATTGCCCGAGATTAGAGCCGCCTGCAGGGCGGCGAAGTAGTCGCCGCTCGGCTGGGCCACGAGGTCGAACTTGACGCCCGGGTGAAGCTTCGAAAAGGCGTTCGCCAGGAGCTTCGTCGTCGTGGCGGCGAAAGAGCCGTTGTGCCAGAGCACGATCGTCTGGGTGGGCGACTTGGAGGAGGCTGGAGATGACCCGCCGCAGGCGGCCAGGGCCAGCGAGCCTCCGGCCGCCAGGACGAGCAGGCTCCGGAGCCGCCCATGGCGCCGCCTCCGTCGAAGTGAGCCTCCTTCGCCTTTGTCACCAGAGCTGGTGGCTCTCTTGAAGGCCGCTGCGCGGCCTTTCCTGGTTCGCTTCGTTCTTGCATAGTCAGACTGCATTTCTCCTCCTAGGACCGGCCAACTACGGGTTCAACGACAACTCGGTGAGCAGGGGTCGGGGCCTCGAGGAAGTCGAGGTCACAACCCCTTGGTGCCTGTGTGACGTGCTCTCGGTAGAGCGCCACCCACCCCCGTATGTCGCTCACCGGGGCGGGTGCCCACTCGGCCCGACGGCGTTCGAGCTCTTCGTCGCAGACGAGGAGCTCGAGACTGCCATTCTCGACGTCGACCCGGATCGCGTCCCCGTCGCGCACGAGAGCGAGCGGTCCACCGACCGCTGCCTCCGGTGCCACGTGTAGCACGACCGTGCCGTACGACGTACCGCTCATGCGGGCATCGGTCACCCGGACCATGTCCCGCACACCCTTTCTTGCAAGGCCGGCCGGGATGGGGATCATCCCCCACTCCGGCATGCCCGGTCCCCCGACCGGCCCGCAACCGCGCAGCACGAGCACGCTCTTCTCGTCGAGATGCGGGTTCGGCTGGTCGATCCTTTGCCGCATGTCCTCGTAGCCGTCGAAGACGACGGCCGGGCCCTCGTGCGAGAAGAGCTCCGGCGAGGCCGTCGAGGTCCGCATGACCGCCCCGTCGGGAGCGAGGTTCCCCTTCAGCACCCCGAACGCGCCGTTTACCCTGAGCGGCTCCTTCGAGCTGCGGATGGCCCTTCCTCGGACCGGGGCGACCTTGACGGAGTCCCCGAGTGTGCCAGAGACGGTCTTGGCGTCGAGCTCAAGCAGTTCGGCTATTTCTGCCAGGACGGCGGGAAGACCGCCCGAGCCGTGCAAGTCGGGGATGAGACCGGTGCCGGTCGGCTCGACGTCGGCTACGACCGGGACATCTCGCCCAAGGCTGGAGAAGTCCTCTATGTCGATCACAATCCCAGCCCGCCCGGCGATGGCAGTCAGGTGGATGACGGCATTCGAGGAGCCGCCGAGGGCGTTCAGCACTCGGATGGCGTTCGAGAAGGAGGCCCTCGTCAACAAAGCGCTCGGCCGAAGACCTTCTCCCACCATCTCGACGGCGCGGGTGCCGGCCTTCCGGGCGGCCTCGAAGCGCTCGGGGCTGCCGGCCGGGGCGGTGCTCGTCCCTGCCGGGCTGAGGCCGAGGGCCTCCGTCAGGATGGCCATGGTAGCGGCAGTCCCCATCGTGTTGCAGGCCCCGAGGCCGCAGGCGAGGCTGCGCTCGAGCTCCCGCCAGGACTCGTCGTCGACCAGTCCGGCTCTTCTCTCCTCCCAGACCCGCCAGAGGTCCGTCCCGGTCCCGATGCGCCGCCCCTTGAAGTGGGCGGGCTGGCGAGTGCCGCCGGTGAGGACGACGCTCGGGAGGTCGACGCTCACGGCCGCCATGACCGAGGCTGGCACGGTCTTGTCGCAGTTGGCGAGGAGCACGGCGCCGTCGAGGGGATAGGAGCGAAGCGTCTCCTCCAGCTCCATGGCAAGCAGGTTGCGGTAGAGCATGGCGGTCGGCTTCATGAGGTCCTCGCCGAGCGAGAAGGTCGGGAAGACAACCGGGATCCCGCCCGCCTCCCGCACGCCCGCCCGGGCAGCCTCGGCGAGGTCCTTGAGCGGCATGTTGCAGGGGTTGAGTTCGCTGGCGCTGTGGGCGATGCCGATGACCGGCCGGCTGGCCGACGGGTCGATTTCGGCGCCGGCCGAGCGCATTGCCACCCGGTGAAGGAGCGCCACCTCGTCGTCGCCCTCGAACCAGCGGGCGCTTCGAAGTCGCTCAGCCGGCATCGGCCGACCACTCCGAGCGGCTCGTCGGCAGTCCGAGGCCGACCGCGCCCGGCTTAGACTGCACGAGTTCGGGAGCGAGCCGCTGGACCCACTCGAGGGCAACGGCCGCCCGATGGACCTTCTCGCGGGCGATGGCGGAGGCCTCCTCGACGAGGTGCTCTCCAGAGGGGTAGAGGGGCCTCGAATTCCTGAGGCCGAACTTCACGTAGAGAGGAGCGCCCACCCGGATGAGGTCAGGCATCTCCTGACCCCGGACGACGCCGGCCATGGCGTCGGGCGACTCCACGTAGAGATCGAGCGGGATCGAAGAGGCCGCCCGGAACTCGGCCAGCTCACCGAGCGAGGTGTCCGAGGGGATGTTGGCCGTCGAGGCACCGAGGCCGGCGATCACCCGGAGCGAGGCCGGGTTCGAGGGCGCCTGCATGACCGAGACCTTCCAGACGATGTCGTCGGGCAGCTCGCCCTTGAGCTGCAGGTCGTGGAGGACACTCAGAAGGCCGATGTCGGCGATGAGAAAGCTCCTGATCCCGAGCTCGACGGCCCGAGCGACGTCCTCGAGGGCGTAGCGGAGCTGGCGCACCGAGCGCTGCTGACCGGCGAGGGAGGCGCCGTCGAGGGCCCTCGAGTGGTTGCCGATGTCGTACTCCTGGCGGGGCCCGATGAACAGCGAGACCTCGAGGCCTTGCTCCTCTCCGATCTCGGCCATCTCGTGCAGCTCGGCCGAGCTGAGGAGCATCGCCCCGCTTCCCTGGGAGACGCGGTTGACGGTGACGCCGAAGCGCTGGGCCGACTCGACCACTTCGGCGAGCACCCGGGGGCCCTCCACACTCGGGATCTCGACGCGGAACTCGGCTCCGTCGGGGAAGCGACGCTCACTGGCGGTCGGGACTCCCTCGGTTGAGTAGCCCTCGGCTGCAAGGAAGTCGTCACCGAACATTTGCCAATCTCCACTTGTTCTGTAATACTGAACTGTATTCGTGAGACACGAATCCTAGAACCGGCGGCTCGGCAGCGTCAAGACCGATCCGGCAAGTCCTAGCTAGCCCGAAATGGGCTTCCTCGGGGCGTAGGCGCAAGTCCTCTCAGTAATCGGCGTTCGCTATAGTTGAACGCAATGCAACAGTGGCGAATAGGTCAGGCTGGGACGAGAACAGCCGGGGTGCAAAGCGTCGACCGGGCCTTGCAGCTCGTCGACAAGGCGGCCGGGGCGGCTCCCGACGGGCTCAGCCTCAACCAGGCGGCTGAAGCGCTTGGAGTCGCCAAGAGCACGGCCTTCAACCTCTTGAAGACCCTCGTAGCTCACGGCTTCCTGCGAGAGGAACGGCCCGGACCCCGCTACTTCTTGGGCATGAGCCTCATGCGCCTTGGCGACCTCGTAGGCCAGCAGCTGCCGGTCGGAGAGATAGCCCGGCCCCTTCTTCGCGAGCTGACCGACGCCACCGGCCTCACATCGAGGGTGGCGGTGGTGGACGATGGATGTCCTGTCTTCTTGGAACGGGTCGACGGTCCAGGCATGGTCCGCTTCCACACCGCCCTCGGCTGCCGGGAGGCGCCGCACGCGAGCGCGGCCGGAAAGGCCATCCTCGCCACCTACGACGAGGAGCGGGTGCGCGAAATCTGCGAGGCCGAGGGACTCGTCCCCCACACCCGCTCGACCATCACCGACGTTGAGTCGCTCCTCGTCGACCTCGAGCAGACGAGAACCCGCGGGTTCGCCATCGACGACGAAGAGGAGGCAGAGGGCGTCTTCTGCATCGGAGCGGCCTTCATGGACCACCAGAGCCGCTGCCTCGGCGCCATAAGTGTCACGGGCATACGTGCCGAGGTGCCGGCCTGGCGGGTGCTCCACATCGGAGAGCTGGTGCGCCGGCAGGCCGACCGCCTGACGCGGGAGATGGGCGGGAGAAGCGCCGAGTGGCCCTCGCCTTCGCTCGACGCCCGTTTGAGGAGAGCGGAAGTCGAGTGACGAAGCCAGCCAAGAGGGCTCTCGTGGTGGCTGCACCGGGTTCGGTCTCGCTCGAAGAGCGCCTCCCGGCCTCGGCGCGCCCGGGTGAGGTGATCGTCTCTCCTTCGATCGTCGGCCTTTGCGGCACCGACTTGGAGATCATCGACGGGAAGATCGACCCGGCTTACGTGAGGTACCCGCTGACGCTCGGCCATGAGTGGTGCGGCGTCCTCGACGAGCCCGACGGCAAGCGGGTGGTGGTGGCAGAAGGGGTCGTGCCCTGCGGGCACTGCGAACGCTGCCGGCAGGGCCGCACCAACCTCTGTGAGACCTACGAAGAGGTCGGCTTCACCCGGGACGGCGCCGTCGCCGACGAGGTGGTCGTGCCTCGCCAGGTGATACATGTCCTCGACGAGGCGGTCGACCGATCGGCCGCCGCCCTCGTCGAGCCGATGGCCGTCGTCTACCAGGGATTCGAGCGAGCCCGCCCGAAGCCGGGCTGGCGGGTGCTCGTGATCGGCGATGGCACGGTCGGGCTCCTCTCGGCCTTGCTAGTTCGCCTCTACTCGCCCTCTGTCGTGGACCTAATCGGGGCTCGCAGCGCCCAGGAGGCTCTCGCCCTCGAAGCCGGGGCGGATTCCTTCTGCGCCCCGGAGGCGGGTTTAAGAGGAGACTACGACCTGGTCATCGAGGCGGCCGGGAGCCCCAAGGCCGCCGCCATGGCGCTCGACTCGGCCCGCCGGGGTGGCGTCGTCGTCTTGCTGGGGCTCCCTCCGCACGGCGAGACGACCCCGGTGGCGATCGACGACGTCGTGAACCGCGATCTGGCGGTGCACGCCAGCTTCAGCTACACCTCGAGCGCCTTCGCAAGGGTGGCCGGCTTGTTGAGCGCCGGCGCCATCGAGCCCTCATTCCTCGTGACGCATCGCTTCGCTCTCGAGGAGTGGCAGGCCGCCGTAGAGGCGCTGCGTCAGCCGGTGGGAGTGAGGGGCAAGGTCGTCATCGAGCTCTGAGCCAGGCGCCTTCGGCACCCATGGTCGGATTGGCGAAGTCCCTTTTCGGACGGCTCTTGAGAGGAGGCAAGCCGCTGGACTTTGGGGGCGATCGAGGACTCCCAGCATCGCGTGCAGCTTGAGCTGACTCTTGCGACGCTCGGCGGTCAGCTCGGAGTCAGCCAGGATGCCGACGCCGGCGAAGAGGCGCGCCGTTCGCTCCTCGACTGTTGCAGAGCGGATGCCGACGGTGCCTCTTATGAAGGTGCCGTCTTGGCACCCCGCCCTGCCGTCCGCCAGGTACCTGAGCCTCACAGTGCAAGCGGCGACGGCAAGCGGGCCGCTGACCCCAGCAGTCTTGAATGCCACCGCGCCCCACTGAGACCCCCTCATGGGCGAGTGGGACATACCTCCATACAACACTCAGTTATCCGCTCCAGCTCGCGGGCCGCAGGACAGACAGCGATCACTTGCTACCTCGCCTGCTTGCTCACCTCCGGCGCCTGACACCAACATCAAGTTGGCGGGGCCGGGTGCAGTCGGGACTTGGAGCGACACGACCGTCTTCACGGTTGCATCGTTGCGTGATTACCCCGGTGACCTGTGGGTTTACGCCGAGCCGGTGGACTCGAATCTAGCGCACTAGCCGCCGAGAGCGCCTCTGTGTTCCCCGCTCTACATCCCTTCGCGGGACAGCAACACCTGGCACCGGCAAGGCAATGAAGCATCCTGGGTCTGTTGGAGGCTGCTCACCTTTGAAAGGAAGATGGAGCCATACGACACGAGAGGATCCCTGTCGGTCAAGTCTCGGGAAGTGATGTACGAGCCATCAGCTGGATCGGTCAACGCATCGACCTGAGCTGATATCGGAATGGCCGATAAGCGTTCGTGCGAGCATATCATTAAAGAGTATCGATAGCAAGACCTTCCTTGTGTGAATAACTGGCGGTTAGAGCGCGTGGCTATGCTGGGGCTGTGCTTCGGTGAGCTAGGTTTTCGATTGCGGCTCAGGTGTCGTCAGCCAGCGGCAGCCTCCATGGCCGGCTTCGGGTCACAGACCGGCAGATCGTGGATGCGACCCGCTTCGAGCCACTCGGCGCTCATGTAGCGCTTGGCGATGGCCCACTCATCGGTCTGCTCGGCGAGGATGGCGCCGCCGAGGCGGATGACGGCTTGGCGGTTGGGGAAGATGCCGACGACGTCAGTTCTCCGGCAAATCTCCTTGTTCAGCCGCTCCTGTGGGTTGTTCGACCTGATTTTCGGCCAATGCTCTGTTGCAAATGAGCCGAAGGCCAAGATGTCGTCAGCGGCGTCGATGAGATAGACGGCCACGTCGTTGAAGCCCGCGGTGGTGACCTTGTCGATGACTTCGCCGAGCTTGGACCAGGTGGCCTCTTCGTCGCTCTGCTCGAAGATCGACCGCACCAGGGCGGCGATCATCGGCCAGTTGCCCCGCTGCACGCGCGAGGCGAGGTTCGCCATGAACTGTGTCCCGCATCTCTGCCAGCTCGCATAGGCGAGCACCGTGGCGATGGCTGCCTCGATGCCGCCGTGGGCAACGGAGATGACGAGCTCGACACCACTTAGGCCGCGGGCGACAAGAGAGCAGGAACGCTGGCCTGACTTGGCCCCCTCTACGAGTCGCTTGACAGTCTTTGGCGTCGTAGCGCGGCTCTCGGCGGCCCGCCGGTACGTGCCCACCTCTTGGTAGGCCTCTCGTATCTCCATCTTCTTCCTCACTGTCAGCATTGGTGCGTCCCCTTCGGTTGGGGGTGCTGATTGGCATCACCACCGTGCCGACCGGAGGGGGCGCCGCGGGTGCATGGTTCAGTGAGGGGCGGGGACTTCTCCTGGCCACCGGCGGGGACCCCACATGGCCACTAACGGAGACTTTTTCATGGCCACGGACAGAGGGCTGTATTCGCCAGGCTCAAACGCGGGGTTCATCGGAACAAGTGGCTCAGGCCACAGGCGGTCTTGGTATAGCTCCTCGTCTACGAGGTCTCGCAACGGGAGTCGTCCGTCGGCGACGAAACGGCCACCGCTGGTCGGGTTTGAAGCCACGGAGCCTGAGGCCGAGAGGCCGAGCACCTCGCAGCACCGCCGAGGGGAAGACATTGAGGTGAAGTTCGGTGGCTAGGGATCTGTTGGGCCGGCATCCCAGCGCCCCCAACTCGTGGTAGCCGCCGCCGTCAGCCTTCGCGCCTACGATCACCGGGGACAATGTCCACGGCAACACGGCAAGCTGTTACCATTGTTCACATGGCCAGGGACCGCCACCGGCGGAAGTAGGTGGAGGCGGCGCTGGGTTTCGCCGAGGCCGCAGGGTGCACTGTCGAGGTGAGGCACTCCGGCCATACATGGGGACACGTGGTGGCGCCGGACGGCCAGCGGTTCAGGGTCTGGAGTACGCCAAAGGACGCGGACATGGCCGCACGAATGATCCGCCGGTTCGCGCTCAGCAACAGGGAGAAATGGCATGACGAGCTGCGCATTCCGCATCCGGCTTCACGACCCCCTCACCGACGAAGACGCCGACCGCCTCTACGAGGCCTTCGACGAGGAGGTGACCGTCGAGGAGGGGCCGAAGGGGCATTTCGTGGGCTTCGAGCGCGAGGCCCCTTCGTTCCTCGACGCCGTGCTCGACGCCATCAAAGAGGTCATCGCCCTTGGCTTCGAGCCCCTCGCGGTTGAGGACGAGCTCGTTTCCATGGCCGATATCGCCGAGCGGACGGGTCGGAGCCGCCAGTCGGTGTCGATGCTCGTCGCTGGCCAGCGCGGACCGGGAGGCTTCCCTCCTCCCGCCGCCGGCAACGTGCGTAGCCCGCTCTGGCACTGGGCGGACGTCGCCTCGTGGTTCGAGAGCACCACCGCTGCCGAGGTGTCGTTCGAGGACCGGACCCGGACCATCGCCTCGATCAACGGCGCGCTCGCCAACCGGGTGCTTGCCCGGGAGCGGCCGAATGACCTGAAGCGGATCCAGCGACTTTCCAGGTAGAAGTGACGACCGGTCCTCGTCTCTCGCCCGCTGACGGGGTAGCGGACGGTAGGTCGCTCACAGCTCTACACGCCCCCGAGCGACTCGTCACAAACTGTCGACGACATCGTCGAGCCGGTGGAGGAGGGCGCGTGGCGCGATTCCGCCCTTGCCCGATCTGTCAACTGCCGCCTTCGGCCCTCTCGAGACGACCTTTCGTCTCCTTGTGACCGGTATCGAGCCGCACCAGTGCTCGTGCCGGGTGCTGCTGTCGGGGCTCGGAATGTCACCTACCCCCTCGCCAAGGCGCTCACTCAGCGCACCGCCGACGGCTCGTCAGTCGTGAGCTCACCGTGCGGGAACGGCGGGTTCCGGCCGGCCTGTCCGACGCCCCGGCTCCGCCCTTCGCCCACCCCGACATTGTGCTGGCCGAGGCGCTCCGCGGGCGACGCGCGTCTCCGCGGATGCGGCCGAAGGTGATGCCGTGCCAGAGACCAAGCCGGCGGCCCGGCACGAGGTGAAGCTGCGTCGTCACCCAGCCCGGCGCTGCTGCCAACACATAGAGCAATAATCCAGTGGTAGACCGGTCTACAACAGGCCGTTATAGGGTGGATCCAGTGGATGATCTCCTGGAAAAAACACCAGGTCAACAACCTAAAGTGTCACTGCTGGACGGTAAATAGGACCTTGCCAAGGTGAGGGTCGCGGGTTCGAATCCCGTCGTCCGCTCCAGGCAGGTGTTCACGTGTCGGCTCTACCAGGAACGTTACGACCTGATCGGGAGGCTACTCACACGCTAAGCGGCCGCGACCCACACTCGGAGTGGGTTAGCGCCGCCGAGGAGTGCGGGGGTCGGCTTCGACGATCGAGAGGCCGAGTTCCCCGAGTTCGTGCACGAGGGCGCGCAGGCGCCGCTTGTTGTCGAACCACGACTGATAGTCGGCAACCTGCTCGGGGCTGAGAGTGTGGCTCACGGTCTTGCGTCCGACCTTTGGGCTCCACTGGGTGACAGGGCGGACGAGACGGTTCCCACTCGCGCCAGCACAGAACAACGCGCCAGAACGACGGCCGCCACCCTCGGGGTCGCGGCGCAGAACGACACGTCTGGAGCGTGGAATGCGCCCCTGGCGACCCTCGCTCCTACATACGAACACAGACGTTCGATGAGCGCCACTGACAGGTTGCGGAGCAGCTAGGAACCCCTCCCGCGTCCACGACCCGCGCGTAGAGGCGGGCCATCCGGTGCCGAGCGGTATTGCGGTCACCGAAGAAAATGGCATGCACCTGGCTGGTGGTGATCGTCCGATGCCAGCGAAGGAGGCGAAGGATCTGTAGGTCTCGGTCGGTCAGGAAGGACGCAACGTCGAGGAGGCGCCGCGGCGTCTCGGCACGGTGCGGCCCCGGATAGGACGCACGCAAGCGTAGTCACGTACATGTACGTGTAAGCTTCCCGGATGAGCGCTTCGGAGGAGCGGCCGGGACGACTTCGACCAAAGACGACCGGGAAGACATCAACGCGGCGGGCCCGGTGGGGGACGATCTCGCGCCAGCAGGTCGTCGATGCCGCTACGAGGCTGGTGCGAGCCGGCGGTTACGAACAGATGACGATCCGCAGCCTGGCGGGCGAGCTCGGAGTGTCCCCGATGTCGCTGTACGGCCATGTGCGGGACAAGGACGACCTTCTCGACGAGGTGGTCGACACGCTGTTGAGCGAGGTGTGGCGCCCTCGAGCCCGGGAGGGCGAGTGGCGGGCGTGGATCGCAGAGGCCGCGGACAAGCTCCGCGGGTTCCTCGTGAGCCAACCGGCTGCCTTGCACGTCTATCTCGGTCATCCGGTCGTCTCGGCGTCGGCGCTCGCCCGCATGGAGGCGATGATGCGAGTCCTGAGGGATGCCGGCCTGAGCGAAGCCGCTGCTCGACGGGCGTATGGTGCCATCCACACCTACACCATCGGGTTCGCCGCGTTGGAGGCATCCCGGGCCCGCGGAGCCCGCGGGACAAGTGACGCGCACGATGCGCACGATGCGCACGAAGCGGACGATCTGGCCCGTCAGTTGGCCGCCTACACCACGCCCCAGCAGTTCGCGGATGGCCTGGGCTACCTGCTCGAAGGTGTCTCCGGTTCTGCCAGCGTCGACTCCGATCGGGGTTTGCGTACCACCGCCGACACAACGGAGCCCTCCCGATGACCGACTGCCCCGATCCGCTCGGGCCGCCCTGCGAACCGCCCCGACCGGCGCCCCGCCGGTGGCCCGGTGGACTCGGCCTCAGCATGGCCCCCGTCACCGCCCAAGTCGAGATGGCGTCCGCGTCCGCCGGTGCAGGAGCGTTGACGTGTCCCCGTCTGTAGGAGGTCTGCAGGGGCACCGGCGAACTCGGTCCGCGGTTACCAAGGCGACGTGGCGCCGGGTCGCCGGAGCACTCGGTGCCCGGATCCACTCCATGTCGTACCTGCCGAAATGGCTGATCCTCGCCTCGGTGATCGGTGTCATCGCCGGGTTGGGGGCGGTGGTGTTCTATGAGGCGCTCAGCATCTCGACGCATCTCTTCCTCGGGGTCCTCGCCGGCTACCACGTTCCGACCCCTGCCGGAGAAGGCAACGCCGCTGGCTCCGCGCACTTCGCGAGGGCGTGGGCGATACCGCTCGTCGTCGTGTTGGGCGCGCTGGCCTCGGGGTTCCTCGTGTTCACCTGGGCTCCAGAGGCTGAGGGACACGGTACCGACGCGGCTATCGACGCGGTGCACCACAACCCCCGGGGCATCCGCCTGCGCACCGTTGTCGTGAAGATCGTCGCCTCAGCCCTCACGATCGGATCAGGCGGCTCCGGCGGCCGGGAGGGGCCCACCGCTCAGATCAGCGCCGGGTTCGGCTCGCTACTTGCCCGGGTGCTCGACCTGTCGCCCGAGGACGGCCGGATAGCGGTGTCGGTCGGGATCGGCTCGGGGATCGGAGCGATCTTCAGCGCCCCTCTCGGCGGGGCGGTCCTCGCCGCTGACATCGTCTACCGCGACGACTTCGAGTTCGAGGCGCTGCTGCCGGGCGTGTTCGCCTCGATCATCGCCTACGCGGTGTTCGGCGCGGTCTTCGGCTACCAGTCCCTGTTCGCCATCCCCGGCGGCTACCACTTCCACCAGCCGATCCAGCTGGTCTGGTTCGCCGTGATCGGCCTGCTGGGCGGAGGCCTCGGACTGTTGTACTCCAAGTCCTTCTACGGGATCATCCGCCTCTCCAACCGACTTCCGTTCTCCAAGAAGCTGCGGCCGGCCCTCGGTGGGTTGCTGGTCGGACTCATGGCCCTCGGACTGCCCGAGGTGCTCGGTACCGGCTACGGGTGGGTGCAAAAAGGATTCGGTACCGAGATGCTCCACACCCCATTGTTGATCATCCTCGCCCTACCCTTGGCCCGGATCCTCGCCACCGGCCTGTCGATCGGCACGGGAGGCTCTGGTGGGGTGTTCGGGCCGGGCATGGTGATCGGCGCGTTCACCGGTCTGGCCGTCTGGCGGGTACTGGAACCATTCGCGCCGGGCGTCGGACACGACCCGGCCCCGTTCGTCATCGTCGGGATGATGGCGGTCTTCGGGGGGATTTCGAGAGCGCCGATCGCGGTCATGTTGATGGTCGCGCAGATGACCGGCAGCATCGCCCTGCTCGGCCCAGCCATGATCGCTGTCGCCATCGCCTGGTTCATCGTCGGCCACTCCGACGAGACCATCTACCACGCCCAGCTGCGGACCAGGGCCGACTCGGCGGCCAGCCGGCTGCAGTTCGGACCTCCGCTGCTCGCAACCCTGAGCGTCGAGAGTGTGGTCAACGATCCGACCGTCTTGTTGCACGACCACACCACCGTTTCCGAGGCGCTGCAGTCGCTGCGCGACACAGGTGTTCCTGGGGCACCGGTCGTCGATGCTCACGGGACCTACCTCGGCATACTCGCGATCGGTGACCCCGTCCGCGGCTACCGCCGAGCCCTCGACACCAACGTCGGCAAGATCGCCCAAGTCACTGCCCGCTTGGCAGCGGTCGAGGAACGAGTCGGCCCGCGCTCCAAGCTCATCGGGCACCCCATCCGCGCCGCCGGGCTTCCCGCCGGATGCGTCATTATCACCGTCAAGCACGGCAACGATCTGCTCTTTGCCACGGGGGCGACGACCCTCGCCGAGGGAGACGTCGTCAGCGCCCTCAGCAGCCCCGAAAGTGTCGTCGCGCTCCGCCAACTCCTGATTGACACCCCCGGACCGGAGCAAGAACAGGCGGAGACCCACCAGGACAGGCTCGGAGCGCCGAGGTCGGGAGCCGCCACGCCCCGTCATGCTCCCTAACGCGAGTCGAGCAGAAGATGCTGCCGCGGTCACAAATGCCGAATCAGTGCACAGCCTGTCGACGATCGCCGCATACGGCATCGCGCTCGACGAGCTGCACGACGGCTCTGCTCCGCTCGTGCTCTACGGCGCCTATGCCGGCGCGAATGGCGAGCCCCGAGGCTGCATCACGCCGCCTCGGACGGCTGCTTTTCGATGGTGACCTGTGAGACCGATACGACCGAGGCCGAGCTGCGGCGCTACCTTCGCTTCCAGTGCGACGGAGCGGTGGGCATGGGTGAGCTGTGAGAGCTGGGAGGAGAAGGTGCTGCGAGCGCCCGGGGCGCA
>JAKACA010000117.1 GCA_021796455.1 Actinomycetes bacterium | reverse complement strand
GCACCGCTCGTTCGGGTCTTCGACCCTGATCGAGGCACCGCCAACTACTACCGACTTTGGTCGGCGTTTCTTATCCTAGCAGGCAGGAAGAGCCGAGACCTCCCCACGCGCTTCGCGGCGGCGGGCAGGGGCGGGCGACGGGCAGGGGCGGGCGGCGGTGGCGAGCCGCGGCCGGCAGGGGCAGGGGCGGGCGGCGGTGGCGGGCGCGGCTCTAGCCCTTGTCGACTCGCTGCGCTACGAGGTAGCCCAATCCCGTCGCACCTACCGTCGAGGCGAGCACGGCCCAGCGCGTCCGCTTCGGGAGCTGGCGGAAGCCGACCAGGGTCGCGACGGCATCTCCGGCATCGGCGAGCACGCCGGCCTCGACCCAACCGCGAACCGGACGCCCCCGCCGGTAGGCGAGGATCGCCCCGGCCCCCAGCGCGAGGTCTCTAGCCCCAAGAGCCCGGCCAAGCAGACGACCACCGGACTGTGAAGAGACTTCACTTCCGACCCAAGCCTTGAGCGCGGCTTTGGGCGCTACCCACGCGACGGCACCGATCACGGCCCGAGCTCCGGCCAGCGCCAGAGTGACTTGGGCTGCTCGGTCCGGCTTCAGCGCGAGCGACAGGTACCTGATCATCGTCTCCTTCCGAGTAAGCGGGGGGGGTTTCGAGGTCGCGATAGCGACTTTAGGGCGGCGCCCGGCCAACTGTGTGCGCAACGTAACCCGAGAGGCCCCCGTGGGTCATCTCAGGCACACGGCTCGCCCAAGCGGGTGCCGTGAGCCCGGTCGCGCGGGCGGCGCCCGGCCAACTGTGTGCGCAACGTAACCCGAGAGGCCCCCGAGGGTCATTTCAGGCACACAGTTCGCCCAAGCGGGTGCCGACCTGGCTCAGAGCGCCAACGGGTCGATCTCGATGCGGGCGTCAATAGCTGCCCAGCCTCCCTGGTCTCCGGCTACAAGACGAGCGAACGCGTCGGCGAGTGCCGTCGAGCTCTCGGCTCGCACGAGGTACCGCTCGTTCTGCACAGGCGCCACCTCCACCCCCTCGAGGCGCTCGACCAGGGCCGCGGCACCAGCGCCCGTGACCTCGCCGAGCGCGGTGACAGGCGGGAGCCGCAACAGCCGTCTCCGCTCCAGCTCCGCCGCGGCGACGAGATCAGGACTCCCGGCCTGCGCCGAGCGCACGACGTGGTGATCCGGCATAGATGTCCTCACCACGAGTCGCCCGCCGCCGCTCCGGCCACCGGGAGCCTCGCGGCCACCGGGAGCCTCGCCACCACCGGGACCATCCCTGGCGCCGAGGAGGCGGGCAGCGCGAGCCAGGAGGACAAGTGCCTGCTCAGCCGCACGGAAACGAGGCGCCAGCAGCTCGTGGTCGAAATCGAGAAACCCGACCATCCTCGCGCGCAACGCCGCGTGCAGCACCGACTCGGTGCCGATCACCACTGGAGCCTTCGGCACCTCGCTGCCAGGTGACCCCATCTCGGCGACCTCGACCCCGAGCAGTGCCTGAAGCTGCTCGCGAGCCAGGCCCACGCCCGGACGCAGGATCCTCAGGCGCGCCGAGCCGCAGGCGGGACAGATCGGGGGGCAATCGCGGCCGCAACTCGGGCAGGAGAGAACGCCGATCTCGTCCTTCGGCGGGCGCTGCTCTTGAACGAGGGCCGCCCCACAGCTTGGGCACCGCTGCACGCTGCGGCAGTGCGAGCACGACAGGAGCCGGGCGCGGCCCTTCCGGTTGAGCACGAGCACGACCGGGTTTCGCAGCTCGCCGCCACTTTGCAAGGCCTCGCGCACGAGCGACACGAGCCGGGAGGGGTAGCCGCCTTCTCGCGGATCCTCCTCCCGCACGTCCAGGACCGTCGCAAGGGGCCAACCACGCCGCTCGGCCGAGCGCTCGATGGTGACAAGCGCCCGGCCGTCGAGCAGCTCCAGGCTGGGGCAGGGACTGACGAACACCACCGGCGAGCCCTCGGCGCGCGCCCGCTCGGCCACGAGCACCCGAGCATCAAAAGTCGGTGCCCGCGACGAGCGGTACGACTCACTGTGCGCATCGAGCACGAGGATCAAAGAAGGCTTGCCGGGAGCAAGCGCGACGCTGCGCGTCCCGATGACGACTCGGCCCCCGAGGGCGGCTTCGGCCCACTGGTCGGGGTACTGGCAGACGCCGAAGCCGAGCGCTTCGAGGCGGCGTGAGAGGGTGCGCGCGTCGGCGTGAGATTCGACGAGGATCATCGCGTCACCCGGTCGCCCGCGTGCTTCGTCAAGTGCTGCGAGCACGACCGGGAGCCGGGCGTGAGCGGGGGGGAGGCGGAGAACTGCGTCGCGAGATCCGACCGCCTCTCTTACGGCGTCACCGAGCCAGGCTGGCGCGGATGCAGGATGCGGGCCGCCCGACGGCGACGATCGGCGCCCCCCAACTTGCTCGGGCACGCTCCCGCGCTCGGGCACGCTCCCGCGCTCGGGCAGCCTCCCACGCTCGGGCAACCTCCTCACGACCGTGGGGGGCGACGCGGCAGTGAGGAATGCCCTGAGGCGACCTGCGTAGCGCCATGCCGCCCACCTGCAGAGCTCGATCATGGAGGCCGGCGGACCGAGCGACACCACCTGAACTATCTCCTGTGGCACGACGCCTGGCGGCGCCGGCGTGCCGAACGCGACCACGAAGCCGCGCACCCGGCGGCCGTGCAGCGGGACGCGCACGATGCTGCCCAAGCCGACCCCGGGGACAAGGGCCGCCGGCACCGCGTAGTGAAACGTCCTGTCTATCCCGCTCACATCTGGGAGCACGTCGACCTCGACGCGACCCTCAGGCTCGATCATCACTGTCTCTGGGCCTCGGCGCGACGGCCCCCAAGGTGCCCGTCGCTTTAGAGCCCGAGCGCCTGCCGGAGATCGCCAACACGCGGCGTGGCCTCCCAGGGTCCGGCATCTGCGCGACCAAAATGCCCGTAGGCAGCCGTCTGGCGGTAGATCGGGCGCCTCAGGTCGAGGTCTCTGATGATCGCCGCCGGCCGGAGATCGAACAGCTCGTCCAGCGTCGCGGCAATGCGGTCCGGAGCAACGGTCTCGGTGCCGAACGTCTCGACCATCACCGACAGGGGGCGAGCGACGCCGATCGCGTAGGCAACCTGGATCTCGCACCTGCGCGCCGCCCCGGCCGCGACGACATGCTTCGCGAGCCAGCGCGCGGCATACGCACCCGAGCGGTCCACCTTTGACGGATCCTTGCCCGAGAAAGCCCCACCGCCGTGGTGGGCCGCGCCGCCGTAGGTATCGACGATGATCTTCCGGCCCGTGAGGCCGGTGTCTGCCATCGGGCCGCCGAGCTCGAAGCGTCCCGTGGGATTGGCGAGCAGCGTAAAGCCCTCGGTGTCCAGCGAGGCCGGGAGCACCGGCTCGATGACATGCTTGCGCAGGTCGCGCGGCAGCTCCTCGTCGAGATCCACGCCATGGGTGTGCTGGGTCGAGATGAGAACGTTCGTCAGCCTGACAGGGACGTCCCCCTCGTAGAGGACCGACACCTGCGTCTTTCCGTCGGGGCCGAGATAGGAGAGCGTCGCATCTTTGCGGACCTCAGCGAGGCGCCGCGCGAAGCGGTGTGCGAGCCAGATCGGCAGCGGCATGAGGTCGGGAGTCTCGTCACACGCAAATCCGAACATCATCCCCTGGTCGCCGGCGCCCTGCGCGCTCAAGACGTCCTCCCCGTCGGTCCCGAGACGCCGCTCGAGGGCCGTGGACACGCCCTGGCTGATGTCGGGAGACTGCTCGTCGATGGAGACGAGAACGCCGCAGGAGTTCCCGTCGAAGCAGAGCTCGTCGCGGTCGTAGCCGATCTCGAGGATCGTCCGGCGCACGATGTGGGAGACGTCGACGTAGGCGGTCGTCGAGATCTCGCCCGCCACGACCACGAGACCAGTCGTGAGGAGGGTCTCGCACGCGACGCGACCGGCGGGATCCTCGACCAGTATCGCGTCGAGGACGGCGTCCGATATCTGGTCGGCCATCTTGTCAGGATGACCCTCGGTCACCGACTCCGAAGTGAAGTGATGCTGGTTCACTTGCTTGCTCCCTGGCTCAGTCGGGTGTTGGCACGGCGCTAGCTGGCTGAAGAGCGCTTGTGGGGACCCTCACGAGAGGGCTGCCTTCCTCAGAAGATCGCTCGCAGCATCAAGGACGGCATCGGCGACGGCTCGTTTAGAACTGAGGGGCACGTCGACGACGCTGTCGGCCGACACGATCGAGACGGCGTTGGTGTCGTAAGAGAAACCCACCCCCTTTTTTCCGACGTCGTTCGCGACGAGGAGATCGACGCCCTTAGAGAGCAGCTTGCGCGTCGCTCGCTCGACGATCGAGTCCGTTTCGGCGGCAAAGCCCACTAGCACCTGGCCGCTCCGCCTGCGCCGGCCAAGCTCGGCGAGGATGTCGAGCGTCTCTTCGAGCACGAGATGGGGAATGCCATCGGCCTTGTGCAGCTTGGAGGGCGCCGGAGCCCCGGGTCGGAAATCGGCGACCGCTGCGGCCATGACGACCAGATCCTGGTCGGCTGCGCGCTCGAGCACCGCCTCTGCCATCTCGGCCGCAGATTCCACCTTGACCACCTCGACCCCGGGGGCAACCGGGAGATCGGTCGTGGTCACGAGAACTACCCGCGCACCTCGCGCTGCTGCAGCCTCGGCGAGCGCGTGTCCCTGCTTTCCCGACGAGCGGTTGGCGATGTAGCGGACCGCGTCAATTGCCTCGCGAGTCCCGCCGGCGGTGACGAGCACCTTGCGGCCGGCAAGGTCACGACGAGGCGTCGGAGATGCTGTCGACGTGCGGTCCCCGCCGAAGCCGGCCGCTCTCAGGAGAGCTTGCGCCGCCGCCACGATCTCGCCAGGGTCGGCCAGCCGCCCGGGACCGACGTCGCCGGCAGCGAGCGGCCCCACGGCCGGCTCGACCACGTGTGTCCCACGCCGTTTGAGCAGCGCGAGGTTCTCCCTCACGGCCGGGTGATCCCACATCTCGGCATGCATCGCCGGGCAGATGAGGACGGGAGAGCGCGTGGCGAGCAGGGTGGCGACGAGAAGGTCAGCAGATATCCCGGCAGCGTAGGACCCTATTACCCTTGCAGTAGCAGGAGCGACCACGACGAGGTCGGCCTGCCGGCCGAGGTGGGTATGGGGTATCGGGTCCGCGTCGCCGTAGAGCGCGGTGCGCGCCGGCTCGGACCCAAGAGCCGAGAACGTCGCCTCGCCGACGAAGTGAAGCGCTCCCTCCGTGAGCACCGGTACGACGTGTGCTCCAAGCTCGACAAGGCGCCGGCAGACCTCGACCGCCTTGTATGCAGCAATCCCGCCGCTTACCCCGAGCACCACTCGGGCACCGGACAGCGACCGCCCCTCCAGGCGGTCCGGGCCATCCCCCGGACCCACCGGATCCTCCCGGCGCCCTGGAACTGCGGGCTCAACCGGCGATGTCACCGTCGCCAGAGACGTCACCAAGCTCAGAGACCGTGGCAACCGCCTCGCCGTGCTCGCCTTCGGTGCCCGGCTCCTCGTCCCGATTTTCCGGGAACACGGCGAGGACCTTGCCCGCGGCTATCTCCTCGAGGGCGATCGAGAGGGGCTTCCTGGCTACCGAGGCGACCTGGGGAGGCACGATCGCACCGAGACCCTCGCCAAGCTGGCTGAAGTACGCGTTCACCTGCCTGCCCCTCTTGGCGGCGAGCGTGACAAGGGTGAATTTCGAGTCGACAGCGTCGAGAAGCGTCTCGATCGGTGGATCGATCATCGTGCTGCGCGGCTCGGCCATCGGGCTCCTTGAAAGCTGGTTGTCGGTTACAGGCTGGTTGTCGTGGCGACCTGGCGGTGTCGCTTACGACCCGCCGTGTCGGTTGCTACCTCGCGGTGAGCCGCCGCGCTTCACATCCGGGCTCATCCAGCTCCCGGGCGCGAACCATCACCACGACGTGCGTCGTCAATGATAGCGAGAAGTTGGTCGACACTCTGCCCGAGGTCGTCGTTGATGATCACATGCTTGGCTAGCTGCCGGCCCTCTTCCTCCTCGAAGCGGCCCAGCTCGACCCGGCGCTGGACGTGGTCCTCCGGATCTCCCCGCGCCCGCAAGCGCTCGATCTGGGTCGAGATCGACGGCGCGAGGACGAGCACCGCCAACGCGTCGGGCCTGGCAGCCAGGACCTGCCGGGCGCCCTGGACGTCGATCTCGAGCACGATGTCCCGATCCTCGGCGACCTCCGGCATGGGCGTGCCGTACAGGTCGTCGAGGACTCTGGCCCACTCGAGGAACCCGCCGGCAGCGACGTTGGACTCGAAGACCTCCCGGTCGACGAAATGGTAGGCGTCGAGCGGCTCACCTGGGCGACGCGCCCGGGTTGTCCAAGAGCGACTGAGGTAGAGCCGGTCGTCCCGATCCAGCACCCGCTTGATCAAGGTGCCCTTACCCACGCCCCCTGGCCCGAATATGACGATGATCAGGGAAGTGGGCTCTCGCTCGAAGGACCCGAAGGTCAGGGACGCTCTGCAGCTTCGAGCAAACTCTCGCGCTGCTTGGCCCCGAGCCCCTGGAGGCGCCGGCCGTCGCTGATCCCGATTGTGTCCATGAGCCGTCGAGCTTTGACCTTGCCGGTGCCGGGCAGCGCCTCGAGCGCCGCCAACACCTTCATCTTCCCGATCGTCTCCTCTGACCCTGCTCTTTCGAGCAGCTCCTGCAGTGTGATCCGACCGCTCTTCAGGTGGTCTTTGATCTCGGCCCGCTCGCGTCGTACGGCCGCTGCCTTCTCGAGCGCTGCTTGGCGCTGTTCCGGGCTGAGACTGGGTGGTTGTGGCATGGGGGGCTACGATAGCGCGGAGCACGCCGGGCGACCAGGGCCGGCGCACGATCGATGCCACAGCCGGCCGAGCACGAAGGGTTGCCAGGTGACAAACGTTCTCGAAGTGGAGGACCTGCGGACCGAATTCCACTTGCGGTCCGCCAACGTGGGTGCCGTCGACGGCGTCAGTTTCAGCGTGGCAGAAGGCGAGTGCGTCGGCATCGTCGGCGAGTCCGGATGCGGCAAGAGCACGCTCGGCCTCTCGGTGATGAAGCTCCTTCCGGGAGTCGGCCACATCGTACGGGGCTCGATCCTGGTGAACGGCTCGGACATAGTCCCTATGAACGAGCGGCAGATGCGGAACCTGCGGGGCAACGAGGTCGCGATGATCTTCCAGGATCCGATGACATCGCTCAACCCGACGATGACCATCGGCAAGCAAATCGCCGAAGGAGTGCGACTCCACCGCAGCGTGACGAGGGCCCAGGCGCGAGACCGGGCACTCGAGGTGCTCACCCTCGTCGGCATGCCGCGCCCAGCCGAGCGGCTGGACTACTACCCGCACCAGCTCTCGGGCGGGCTCCGCCAGCGAGTGATGATCGCCCTCGCGCTCGCGAACGAGCCGAAGCTGCTCATCGCGGACGAGCCGACCACCGCGCTCGATGTCACCATCCAGGCGCAGATCCTCAACCTCCTCGACGACCTGCGCTCCCGCCTTCACATGGCGATCATCCTCATCACCCACGACATGGGGGTGATAGCGGGCAGGACAGATCGCGTGATCGTCATGTACGCCGGCAAGATCGCCGAAGCGGCCCGGACAGAAGAGCTGTTCGCCCACATGCAGCACCCCTATTCCTCGGCCCTGCTGCAGTCGATCCCCAAGCTCGAGCAGGACAGCACCCAGCGGCTCTACACGATCCCCGGCCTCCCGCCCGACCTCTCCGGGCAGCTCACGAACTGCCGGTTCAGCCCGCGATGCCCTTACGCGACAGAGCGCTGCCTCAACGAGGAGCCGCAGCTCTCCCCGCTCGAGGCGAACCATGATCACCTGTTTGCCTGCTACCACCCAGTCGGCACCGAGGGCGACCGCCCGGTGCTCGTGATCTCGGAGACCGAGCGAGCAGAGGCCCTCGCTCGCGCCGAGACGCGGATGGCGGATCTGGCCGGGAGGCCGCCAATTCTCGAGATCGACCACCTCGTGAAGGAGTTCCCCGTCACCTCCGGCGCCATCGTGCAGCGCAAGGTCGGCACCGTGAAGGCAGTGTCGGACGTGACATTCTCGATCAGGCAGGGAGAGACCTTCGGCCTCGTCGGGGAGTCCGGCTGCGGCAAGACGACCATCGGCCGGCTGATAGTGGGACTCGAGCGCCCCAACAGCGGCGAGATCCGTTTCGAGGGGCGAGACGTCACCAAGCTCCACGGCTCGGAGCTACGCCACCAGCGCCGAGACATGCAGCTCATGTTCCAGGATCCCTATGCCTCCCTCGACCCGAGGATGCGCGTCGGCTCGATCCTGCGCGAGCCACTCGTCGTGCAGAGCATCGGCTCGCGTGCCGAGCAGGTCGAACGAGTGAGATCCCTGCTGAGCGAGGTCGGGTTGTCGCCGAAGGCTTTCGACCTGTACCCCCACGAGTTCTCCGGAGGCCAGCGCCAGAGGATCGGCTTCGCACGCGCTCTCACGTTGAACCCGAAGCTGATCGTCGCCGACGAGCCTGTCTCGGCACTCGACGTCTCGATCCAGGCCCAGATCCTGAACCTCATGAAGGCGCTCCAGGAGCACCACAAGCTGTCCTACATCGTCATCTCGCACGACCTTGCCGTCGTCAAGTACCTAGCCGACCGGATCGGCGTCATGTACCTGGGCAAGCTCGTCGAGGTCGGGCCGGCCCAGTCGATCTACGAGCTGCCGGCGCACCCCTATACGAGAGGTCTGATCGACACCATCCCGGTCGCCGAGCCGACGCTTGCCAAGGCCAAGCGGGGCCAGCTCATAGTCGGCGAGCTCCCCTCCGCCATCCAGCCACCTTCGGGCTGTCGCTTCCGGACTCGCTGCCCATATGTCCAGGACGTCTGTGCCGAGACCGAGCCGCCGCTGCGGCTGTTCGGATCGGGGCACTTTGCCGCCTGCCACTTCCCCCTGCAGAGCCCGATCGAGAACGCCGGGATGATGAGCACCGCGGTCGTGTGAGACGTGCTCCGTGGACACCGCCGCTAGCCGCCTAGCCGATCGTCCCTCCAGCCGCTCAGCCGACCAGCCGAGCGGGCACGCCGCGGGCGGCGGCGGCAGCGAGAAGCTGGGGGTTCTCGTCCGCTGCGGCGAGGCACAGCTCGCAGCAACGTCGTTCCGCTGCCGCAAGCGCCTCGAGTGACAGCAGGTTCAA
>JAKACA010000116.1 GCA_021796455.1 Actinomycetes bacterium | reverse complement strand
CCGCAATCGACGAGGAGCCTGATTGCCGCGACAGTGCTTGTCGCGGCGATCCGGTGCTCGAGCTGGAGTAGTTGCACCGTCCACTCGACATCCGACAGGGAGCCTTTGCCGAGCTTCAAATGGAACTGCGGATCCTCGCCGGCCGGGATCCTCTCCCTCTCGATGCGTGCCTTCATGGATCTGATCGCCCGTATCTCCTCGGCGCCAAAGGAGCCGGAGAATGTCGCGTCGTGGGCAAGAGCCATGAAAGCTTGCAGCACATCGGGGTCCCCGGCCACGGGTCGGGCCCGAAGGAGCGCTTGTCGTTCCCAGGTGTCTATCCGCCGCCTGTTGTACTCGGCGTAAGCGTCGAGGCTGCGAGCGAGAGCTCCATGGCGGCCTTCTGGCCGCAGAGACGCGTCGACCGTCAAGATGCGCTCCGCCGGCGTCGCTCCGTTCAGCAGCCGGAAAATTTGAGCAGAGGCTTTGGCGGCCAAAGCCGCATCCGTACCGCCCGATCCTTCGTAGACGACGAGAACATCGAGGTCGCTTCCATAAGCGAGCTCCTCCCCTCCAAGGCGGCCCATGGCCACCAATGCCAGCGGCAACTGAGGCGCGGCAGCGTGAAGTGCGGCAGCCAGGGTGGCGTCACCGATAGCCGCCATGGCTTGGGAAACGGCGGTAGCAGGCCGGCCGAGAAGCAAGTCCCCCGCGATTATGCGCAACGTTGTCGACTCGACCAACCGGCGGAGCGCCCGCGGGCCGCGCACGGGGCCCTGGTCAACTGCCAGCAGAGCGCGCTCTCGCAACTCGTCGGCTGGGGGGTGATCGAGCTCAGCGTCGTCGTCGAGCCGGGTAGCCATCTCGGGGTTGCGTGCCACGAGCTGACCAATCTGCCTGCCGGTGCCAAGAAGGATGGAGAGCCGTCGGGCCAGCTCGGGTGACTCGCGCCAGGAGGCCACGAGAAGATCCCGTCGGTGCCCGGCCGACACGAGCGACCTCAGGCTCAACAGCCCCTGGTCGGGGTCGGGAGTGTCGGAGAGCCACCCAAGGAGCACTGGAAGGAGCTGCTGCATGAGACGCGAGGACCGCGTGAGACCCCTCGTGAGCTCCGCGAGGGCCTGGCGAGTGCGGTCGGTCTGCCTGAAGCCGAGCGCCTCGAGCCGGCTCTCGGCAGCCGCGATGCTCCAGCGACCGTCTCCGCTCGCACCAGCTTCTCGAGAGAAGACTTCCAGAAGCGGTCTGAAGAACAGGCGTTCATGGATCGCCCGCGCCGAGGCCTGGTAGCGGCCGACCACTATGTCCATTCGCTCAGCGCTGCTGGCGGCGCCCCGTGCTGGTATCCCCTCGCCGCTGCGGAGCGCCGAGAAACCCAAGACCGTGGCGAGCCCATCGCGTGCGTCGCTACCGACGGGCAGTGCATGGACCTGAGCTTCCTCCACGAGCTGGAGCCGGTGCTCGACAGTTCTGAAGAAACGGTAGGCGAGAGCGAGGGCACAGGCATCGCCCCGGTCCACATAGCCGGCACCGGCAAGCTCGTCGAGGGCTTTGAGAGTCGATGGTTGGCGTATGAGCGGGTCGGCGGCGCCATGAACGAGTTGGAGGAGCTGCACCGAGAACTCGATGTCGCGTATACCGCCACGGCCGTGCTTGATCTCGCGGTCAGAGAGGCCCTTGCGCGAGACGATTTGCTCCGAGCGACCCTTCATCGAGCGGAGCTCGGAGAGGTCGTCCGCGTCGAGTCGCCTACCCCATATCGCGCTCCTGGCGGCCTCCTCGAAGGCGGCTCCGATCTCAGCGTCACCGGCGGCGAACCGTGCCTTGAGGAGGGCTTGGAACTCCCAGGGACGGGCCCAGCGCGCCCAGTAGCTCTCGAAGGAGTCGAGCGACCTGACAAGGGCACCGTTGCGGCCCTCCGGGCGCAGGTCGGTGTCGACGCGAAAGGCCCCACTTGCAATGGCGAGGACTCTCCGGGCAAGGCCCTCGGCATCGGCTCCCACGAACATGACGTCCACGTCGCTCGCGTAGTTGAGCTCCAGCGCACCGTGCTTGCCCATGGCGATCACCGAGAGCCCGGTGCACTCCCCGGCGAGGGAGCACGCGGCCTGCAACACGCCGTCAGCGAGACGGGAGAGCGCCTCCCCGACCTCCTCGAGCGCGGCGCGTCCGGTAAGGTCCGCGGCAGCAATGGCCAAGAGCCCGAGTCGTTTGCGCCGGACGAGGTCAGCCGGATCTGCGGCAAATGTCGGGTCCACGGACTGCGCGGGACCTGCCGCGAGGTGCAGGTCACTCCACGGCACGCCAGCAAGCACCTCGAAGGCGGTTGCGTCGGCGAGTATGAGTCGTCCGAGCGATCTGCTCGCAGCCATGACACTGGCTACGACGAAGGCGAGCTGGCTGTCGGCGCAGAGTCGTTCGGCCCGGCCCGGGTCATCCTCCAGCAGTCGCTCGAATCCGAGCCGAACCACGGCGGGCGCCGGGGACGCCGCCGCGACAGCCTCGAGCTCAGCTGGCATCCTCACCTCACTGCCTCGAAGCGAGGATATGGGGCCGCGAGGACCTAGCCGACTGGAGTCGCATCTCCAGAGGGCGGTTATGAGTCATCTGTCGGAGACAGGTAGGCTCTAGCTGTGGGTCGCCTGCGAGTGGCCCTGTGCCAGCTCGATGCGGTGGTGGGCGACCTCGACGGCAACGTCGCCAGAGTGCTTGCCGCTCTCGCGGAAGCTGAGGGTGCAGGGGCCGATATTGCCGTGTTCCCCGAGTTGGTGATCACGGGCTATCCGCCTGAGGACCTGCTCGTGAACCCGGCATTTGTCGAGGGTAACCGGCGCGCGCTCGAGCAGGTTGCCGAGCGCACAGGACGGTGCGCCGCCGTGGTCGGCTACGTGGACGCGGATGGCGATCTCTACAACGCCGCGGCAGTTTGTGCCCTCGGGGAGGTGCAGGGGGTCTGGCACAAGGAGATCCTTCCGAACTACGGAGTGTTCGACGAGCGGCGTTGGTTCAGGCCGGGCACGCCTTCGATGACGAGTGATCGCCTCTATCTCGTGAATGGCGTGCGCATCGGGGTAGTCGTCTGCGAGGACGCGTGGAGCCCGACGGGTCCCCTGGCACGACTTGGTGCAGGCGGTGCCGAGCTCGTGGCCGTGCTGAACGGGTCGCCTTTCCGCACGGGCGTCGTTGCCGAGCGGCGCGCGATGCTGGCCACGCGGGCCGCTGACGCATCGACTGTGCTCGCCTACGTGAACCTTGTAGGCGGGCAAGATGACCTGGTGTTCGACGGAGGGTCGATGATTTTCGACCACGACGGTGCGCTCCTGGCGGCCGCCCCTCAGTTTACCGAGACTGTGCTCGTCGCAGATGTCGAGATACGCCCCGCCTACCGGAAACGTCTCCTCGACCCCCGCGGCCGCGAGGAGAGAGTGCCTATGGCTGCTCGCGTCGTCAGCGAGTTCGATCCCGCCGGTGGCGGTGTGTCGCGCGCAGCAGCTATAGCGCCGGAGCTGGGCGAGAGCGAGGCCGTCTACAAGGCGCTCGTCATGGCGACTCGCGACTATGTCGAGAAGAATCGCTTCTCCGACGTGCTCGTGGCGCTGTCGGGGGGGATCGACTCCTCGCTCGTCGCCGCCGTCGCGGTCGATGCCATAGGCGCGGCCCGCGTTCACGGCGTCATGTTGCCATCAAGGTTCTCATCGCCGGGCTCGCTCGAAGACGCGCTCGAGCTCGCTGCCAACCTCGGAATTGATACGCGTACGATCGAGATCGAGCCCGCCCACGAGGCGATGCTAGCCATGTTGGCCACTGACATCGAGTCCGTCACGTCCACTTTGACAGAGGAGAACCTCCAAGCGCGAATACGCGGAACTGTGGTCATGGCACTGTCAAACCGGTACGGTTGGCTAGTTCTGACTACGGGCAACAAGAGCGAGATGGCCGTCGGCTATGCCACGTTGTACGGCGATATGAACGGTGGCTTCGCCGTGATACGGGATGTACCCAAGACTCTCGTCTACGAGCTCTCCCGGTTCCGCAATGGTTGTCCCGGAGGCTCTGTCATCCCGAGCGCGGTCCTGGACAAACCGCCCTCGGCGGAGCTCAGACCCGGTCAGCGCGACGACGACAACCTGCCTCCATACGACGTACTTGACCGGATCCTGCACGGATACGTGGAGCTCGACCGTACTCCGAGTGATCTCGTCAACGAGGGATTCGATTCCGAGACGGTTCACGCAGTGGTGGATCTCGTCAACCGTGCGGAGTACAAGCGCAGGCAGGCTGCGCCGGGTCCTCGGGTGACGAGCCGGGGCTTTGGCAGGGACAGGCGCATGCCCATCACCAACGGTTACGTCAACTGATGGGCGTGGCGAGCCAAGTTCACATCGGTGACGATGTGGTGGCAGGACTTCGCGGCCCGGACGGACCGCTCGCGATGATCCAGATGGCCGGTGTCTTGAGGGGACTTCTGAGGGTCGAGCTGTCGCTGTTCTCCTGGCTCGGCCGGGCGGCGCGCTCGTGTGGATCTCCCGAGGAGGTCGTCTGGGCTTGCAGTGCGAGCCTGCGTGCTGGTTGGAGGGCAGCTCAGCTGGAGACGCTTCTCCCTGTGTCCGACGGACTTGCATGCGAGAAGCTCGAGAGCGGCGGGCCAGAGATGGACTTTGGCCAGGGCAGGGTCCTCGACGTCGCTGCAGCCTGGTACGAGGTGCTCGAGGCGTCATACCGCTTCCGGCTCGATCACCTGTCGCCGGCTGCTGACGGGCAGCTCGGGCGAGTTGTGCAAAGGGTGATCTCCGACCTCGAGTCCGAAAGGGCCACGGTAGAGACACTTCGGAAACGACCTGGTAGGAGCGCTTGACTCTGCCGTTACACTAAGTCCCGGACATACGGCAGTGCAGGTTCGAGGGCTGATCCCGGCGGACGTGCGTGACGGAGCTGTCGGCCGCTTCACGCGGCTAGAGCCCCTACCCCCACGAACGACGGCACCCTTGCTCCGCGCTCGACCCCCGATCTGCGATACATGGAGGCTTCCGCTTTGGCGAAGGAGCGAGTCGAGCGAGACGAGGAGGACCTCGTCCGCCTATATCTGACCGATATCGGTCAGTACCCGTTGCTCACCAAGGACGACGAGGTCCGTCTTGCCCAGGCGATCGAGTCCAGGTGGGAGGCGGAAGAGGAGCTCAAGTCTCGCAAGGGGATCACTCCGACCCGCCGCCGGGAGCTGAACCGCGCCGTGCGCGACGGTGAGAAGGCGCAACGAACCTTCGTACAGTCGAATCTCCGGCTGGTGGTGTCGATTGCCAAGAAGTACCAGGCATCAGGCCTGCCCCTGCTGGATCTGATCCAGGAGGGCAACCTCGGGCTCATGCACGCGGTAGAGAAGTTCGACTGGCGCAAGGGTTTCAAATTCTCGACCTATGCCACCTGGTGGATTCGCCAAGCGATCACCCGCGCCATCGCCAACACAGGCCGTACGATCCGCTTGCCGGTGCACGCCGGAGACACGCTCGCGAGGGTGCAGAAAGCCCAAGCCCGTCTCGAGCTCAAGCTCGGCCGTCCCGCCACGCTTTCCGAGCTTGGTGCAGAGGTGGAGCTGCCCGAGGACAAGCTCATCGAGGCACTACGTTTCCGGGCGGAGCCCCTGTCGCTGTCCGAGCCGTTGCGTGAGGACGGCGATGCCGAGCTCGGTGACGTCGTCGAGGACCGCTCGGCCGAGTCACCCTTCGAGATGGCTGCCACGGCGCTGCTTCCAGTCGAGATCAACAGGCTGCTCGCTCCCCTTGACGAGCGTGAACGGGAGATCCTGCGGCTCAGATTTGGACTCGACAGAGGCGAACCGCGGACCCTCGAGGAGGTCGGCGAGCACTTCAACTTGACGCGTGAGCGGATCCGCCAGATAGAGGCGAGAGCGATGTCGAAGCTGCGCCACCCCTCGAGCGACACGGGCGCGAGGGACCTGCTCTCGGTGTAGAGCCCCAGGCAGCCAGCCAGCCAGCCTGAGTGGACGAGCGGGGAAGCCGGGAGTTGGCCTATGATGCGACACATGATCAAGAAGGTGCTCATCTTGGCCGTTCTCGTCGCCCTTGGGGCTGTTGCAGCAAAGCGCCTGCGAGGTAACTAGCCTCCTTCGGCCGCGAGTCGGGCGACTATCTCTTGCGGCCCAGCCACCAGCCGATGCCGAAAGCTGACGCTCCCACGCCCATGACGACGGCCGAGGCAGTCAAAGCGGGCCGTGGCGGCACGGACACCGACGAGATTCGTTGCCTCACGTCTCGCACACGGTCGCGCAGCCGTACCGGCTGGACGAACCGAGCGATCTCGTATCCGTGCTCGCGTGCATAACGGGCAAGCACTCGGTCAGGGTTCACCGCTACTGGGTGACCAACGGCCTCCAGCATCGGCAGGTCTGTGTAGGAGTCGCTGTAAGCGTAGGACTCGTCGAGGTCGATGCCTTCCCGCTGCGCGAGCGCGCGCATTGCTTCAGCCTTGAACTCCCCGTACGCGTAGAACTCCATCGTGCCCGTGTACCGGCCGGTCTCGTCCACATGGGTCTTACTCGCGATGGTGGCGTCGGCGCCGAGATAGCGACCTAGCGGGACGACGATCTCCGCAGGAGACGCCGACACTATGACGACGCTCCGGCCGGCGGCCCGGTGAAGGTCGATCAGGTCCGCCGCCTCGGCGTAGATGATCGGGTCGACGACCTGCTCGAGCGCTTCCTCGATTATCTCGGCTACGCGGGCCTGCTCCCATCCCCGCGTGAGGCGCAGCACCTGCTCGCGGATCCGCTCGAGCTTCTCGTCGCTGGCCCCGAGATGAAGGTAGACAAGCTGGCCGTAGAGCGCGCGCAGGACGGTACGGCGGTTGATGAGCCCGCCGTTGTAGAGCGGACGTCCGAACGCGACCATCGAGGCCCTGGCGATGACGGTCTTGTCGAGGTCGAAGAAGGCGGCCTGCTTGCCAGCCTGTGCGGTCACTGGCTTTGCGCGAGCAGGTCACGGATCTCGCTGTCGTCTATGGACGCGCTCACCAGCAGCAGCACCTCGTCGCCGGTGTCGAGGATGGAGTCCGCGCGTGGCACGACAACATGGCCGTCGCGCACCAGCGCCACGATCGTGGCGCCTCGGGGCAGGCCGATCTCGCCGAGTGCCTGTCCTCGTGCAGGCGACTTCTCCGCCAGCGTCATCTCGACGAGACGCGAGTTGCCTCCCTCGAACTGCAAGAGACGCACGAGTACCCCTACCGACACGGCCTCTTCTACGAGACCGGCGAGCAGCTGCGGTGTGGACACCGCCACGTCGACACCCCAGGACTCGTTGAAGAGCCAGTGGTTCTTCGGGTGGTTGACCCGGGCGATCACTCGTGGCACGGCGAACTCCTGCTTGGCGAGCAACGAGATGACGAGGTTGTCCTCGTCGTCTCCGGTCACGGCCACCACGACGTCGACCTCGTCGAGGTGGGCGTCCTGGAGCGAGGCGACCTCGCAGGCATCGGCACATATGCAGTTCACGCCCGCGGAGGGCTCGATCGAGGAGACGAGATCGGGGTTCTTCTCCAGCAACAGCACCTGGTGGCCGCTGGCGGCGAGGTCCTCTGCCAGGAATCGTCCCACCTTGCCAGCCCCGGCGACGGCAACCCTCATCGCGCTGAAAGCTTCTCGGCGTCGGCGAAGAGTGCTTCGAGGTGCCCGACTGACTCTTCGTACACCATGAGGTGGAGCACGTCGCCTTCCTGGCCGACCAGCTCGGCGACCTCGATCGTCGGCAGTCCGGCCCGTGTCACGGCAACCAGCCGGGCGCCACTTGGTTCGAGGGCACCAACTATTCTGCGGCCAGCCCAGGGGAGCGGCAGGACCCTTTCGACGAGGTGGACATGGCCCGAGCCGTCGCTCCACTCAAATGAGCGGACGCTCGGCACGATGCGCCTGAACACCTGGTCGATAGTCCAGCTCGCGCTCGGCACCGTAGGTATCCCTAGCCGCTGGAAGATCTCCGCTCGGCGCGGGTCGTAGATCCGCGCCACGACGTTGGGTATCTCGTAGGTCTCCCGCGCGATCCTGGCGGTGAGGATGTTCGAGTTGTCACCGCTCGTGACTGCCGCCAGCGCGTCTGCTCGATCGGCTCCTGCCAGCTCGAGGTGGCCGCGATCGAAGCCGAAACCGACGACCTTCTGCCCCTCGAAGCCCTGCGGCAGACGCCTGAAAGACCCCGGCTGCTTGTCTACGACGACGACGCTGTGGCCGTCCTTCACGAGCTCTGTGGCAAGCCCCGAGCCCACGCGGCCACAACCGACGATGATGATATGCACCGCACCTATCCTTCCGGATCGAGTGCCCGCGGACAAGCTATTAGCTGCAAAGTGGACGCGGGCGCCCCTCGACGGGCCAAGATAGCCCTGTGAGCCCGACGCCTCCGCAGGTAGAAGCTGTCCCGACCAGGGCCGCGTACGTGCTCCCTGAGTCGTTCTCGTACCGTCTGAAGAAGAAGCTCCTTGGCGAGCCTCTCATCACTGAGCGCCTCTCCGAGGAGCGGCTCGGCAAGCCGACGGCGTTGGGCGTGCTCTCCTCCGACTGCATCTCCTCGACCGCCTACGGCTCGGAGGAGATCTTGACGGTGCTCGTCCCCGCTGTCGGTGCCGCCGCGTTCGCCCTCCTGCTGCCGATCACCTTCGCCGTGCTCGGGGTGCTGCTGTTCGTGACCCTCTCCTACCGTGAGGTGGTCACCGTCTACACCAAGGCCGGCGGCTCCTACGTCGTCGGGCGAGAGAACTTCGGCGTCAAGTTCGCGCAGGTCGCCGCCGTCGCCCTCATCATCGACTATGTCGTCACCGTCGCTGTGCAGACCTCTGCCGGCACGGACGCGGTGACCTCAGCCTTCCCGGCCCTCGCGCCCTACAACCTGTGGATCACCCTTGGGATCGTCGCCGTGCTCACCTACGGCAACCTCCGTGGCATCCGGGAGGCCGGACGGACCTTCGCGGTGCCGACCTACCTCTTCATCACCTCGATCGGCCTCGTCGTCCTCGTCGGCGTGGTCCGCTTCCTGGCCGGCGACCTGCACCGCCACAGCGTCCACGTCGCGGGCGTCGTCCCCATCGGGCACCCGGGGAACGGCCTGCTGCTCGGAGCGTCGATCTTCGTCGTGCTGCGCTCGTTCGCCAACGGCGGCTCCTCGCTCACCGGGCTCGAGGCGATCTCGAACGGCGTCGCGACCTTCCGCCCGCCCGAGGGTCACAACGGACGGCGGGTGCTTGTGACCATGTCGT
>JAKACA010000115.1 GCA_021796455.1 Actinomycetes bacterium | reverse complement strand
TCAGTCCGTGCCTGGCGCAGTGGCGGATTGACCACCATCTTGGCGCGGCCCTCCATAGATTAAATCTTAGGCGAGCCTGAGCTACAACGGTAGTCCGGCGCGCCCGAGAGGCCACAGACCTGGCTCTAGTCCTATTTCGTAGACACCGCGGTCGCCTGGTCGCTCAACCCGACGCCGATCTGAGCGGTTCCGGCGGACCGGCAAGCGCGCACGAGGTGACGCGAGCGACCAATGCTAGGGGCTGAGGATCTGCCTCATCTCCGCGCCAAGAGCGGCGGCGGCATCTCTCATCCTTCCTGCATCAGGGCCCACAGACAACAGTGCTCGTGACGCGCTCGGCATGACACGCTCCGGGCATGTCGCAAAGGTCCTAGCGACGTCTTGGCCCGTCGCTCCCTGTGCACCGATTCCGGGAGCGAGAAAGAGCGCGTGGGCACTCGCCAAGTCGAGATCCGGCTCGAGGTGCGTAGGGGCAAAGACAGCACCGATCGGGCCTATCTCCCCTGGTGCCAGGGCGGAATTCAAGGCGCCTATCTCGGCGAGCAGCTGCTCCTCGACGGTCCGGCCCGACTCGCCTACCGCCGCCTGGATCGTCCTACCCTCAGGGTTCGAGGAGCGAGTGACTACGAGCAGGCAGCTGCCAGCTCGAGCAACGCGGCCGACGAAGGCGTCCATGGCCCGGAGGCCCAGATATGGATGCACAGTGATGGCATCGGCCTGGAGCGGTGCCCCGTCTCCGATGAAAGCGTCGGCGTAGGCATCGTTGGTCGTACCGACATCGCCTCGTTTCACGTCCAATATGACGAGCAGACCCTCAGAGCGCGCTTCGGCCAGGAGCCGGGTGAGCGTGCGAATGCCCCGCCAGCCGTGGCGCTCGAAGAAGGCAGATTGCGGCTTGACGATTCCCACAGTGCCGATGGCCGCTTCGAGCACGATGTCGACGAAACGGTCAAGGCCGTCGGCATCGTCGCCGAGCCCCCATGCCTCGAGCAGGGCCGGCGACGGGTCAAGGCCCCATACGAGGGGACCCTGGTCGAGTCGCACCTTTGCGAAGCGAGAAGCGAAGGAGTCAGTCACGTGTCGATTCTCGCGTACCTCGGCGAGGCTTCCCAACGCTCGCCGGCTCGGGTCGCGCGCAGCCCGCCCAACATGGCGACATCGCGCACTGACATCGCGCCGTGATCTCCGTTGACTGCCCACCTAAGAGATGGAAACAATTGCCCCGTGCCTCGAACTCGCGTGACGCGACTGCGTGAATACCAGGTCTGTGACCGCTCGGCGCTCGATGCGCTCCTCGACGAGACGAGAGTCGGACATATCGGCTTCACGGCCGACGAGGATCCAGACGGGTATCCAGTCGTGATACCGACAGCGATCGCCCGGGACGCGGATGTCATCCTGGTGCACGGCTCGACGGGCTCGCGCTGGATGCGAACTGTCGCCAAAGGGGCGCCCGCCTGCCTCGCCGTCACCGCCCTTGACGGCGTCATGGTCGCTCGGTCCGCCTTCGAGTCGTCGTTTCACTACCGCAGCGCGGTGATCTTCGGGAGCTTCGAGCGCCTCGAAGGGGACGCCAAGGCGAGGGCCCTCGATGTGCTGACCGACAAGCTCATACCCGGGCGGCGCGACGAGATCCGCCCGCCGTCGAAGAAGGAGTTGAGCAAGACCATGGTCCTTGCCCTTCAAATCGAAAAGTGGTCTCTCAAGATCTCGGACGGCTGGCCGTCAGACGGGGCGGACGATCTTGCTGGTTCGGCCTGGGCCGGGGTCGTCCCGCTCGTCGAGCGTGCCGGGGTGCCGATCGCCGCTCCGGATCTACGAAGCGACATACCGGTTCCTCAATCGGTGTCCGCTCTCGCGCTCCGGTGACGCATCAGGACTTCGGGCCGTGCCAGACTCGGGGGGGCATGGTCAGGGCCGCGGTAGCTGAAGCGGCAGCGGGGGCCGTACCGGCCGCGGTGGCTGAAGCGGCAGCGGGGGCCGCACCGGAAGCGGGGGCCGTGGTGGCGGAAGCAGCCAGCTTCCTCGTTGCCAACGTCGGCATGCCGGTCCACCTCAGTGACGTCGCTGACCACGTTGGTTACAGCCCCTTCTACCTGGCGCACTGCTTCACCCACCACCTCGGCATGCCACCAGGTCGATTCCTCGCCAGCCACCGGTTCCAGCGAGCCAAGGAGCTGCTGCTCAGAGGCGACGAACGCGTCGTCGACGTGTGCTTCGCCGCCGGATTCTCCTCGCTCGGGACCTTCACTACGGCCTTCAACAAGTTCGTCGGCTCGACGCCGACGGAGTTTCGCCGCCTGCCTCACACCCTCGCGGCATCTCCCCCGCAACCGGTCCTGGTCCCGGGTCCAAGACCCGGAGGCGGAGTCCTGAACGGCACGGTACGGCTCAGCCCCGCGGCGGCCCAGGCCCTGGGAAACGCCCCGTCCATCTACGTTGGCCTGTTCCCTCAACGTGCCGCTCGTGGCCTCCCGGTGAGCGGTGCTCTGCTGGCCGGACCCGGAGCTTTCAGGCTGGCTGATCTCGCGCCCGGCACCTACTTCCTGCTCGCGTCGGGATTGGCGAGCCGAGCTGACTTCCACGAGCAGCTGCTGCCCTCCCTGAGCGTGGTCGGCGCAGCCGCCCAGCCGGTGGTGGTGAGCGCGACGGCCACCCTGCACCGGCGCGACGTCTATGTCGACACGACTCCCGACTGGGCAGCTCCGGTGCTCGTCGCCCTCCCCATGCTCGCCTGCCCAACTGCGCAAGATTGGAGAAGCCGCCGCTGAGCCCACTGCTTATGCTCGGGCAACCAGCGGACCAAAAGGAGTCGCGATGAGCACCATACGAGTCCTCGTCGGCACCCGGAAGGGGGCCTTTATCCTCAACGCAGACGCAAGTCGCAAGAGCTGGGAGGTGAACGGGCCGTTCTTTGGCGGATGGGAGATCTACCACGTGAACGCGTCGCCAGTCGATCCGTCCCGGCTCTACGCGTCGCAGTCCAACGGCTGGTTCGGCCAGCTGGTCCAGAGGTCCGACGATGGCGGGACCACCTGGCAGCCGGTCGGCAATCAGTTTCCTTACGCCGGCGTACCGGGGACGCACCAGTGGTACGACGGGACTCCTCATCCTTGGGAGTTCGCCCGCGTCTGGCATCTCGAGCCCTCGCTCAGCGACCCCGATACCGTCTACGCGGGCGTCGAGGATGCCGCCCTGTTCCGCTCGAGCGATGCCGGCACCACCTGGGAAGAGGTCTCGGGACTTCGGCGGCACGACTCGGGGTCTTCGTGGCAGCCCGGCGCGGGTGGCATGTGCCTTCACACCATCGTCCTCGACCCTGTGGACCCAGAGCGGATCTACACCGCCATCTCGGCCGCGGGCGTGTTTCGTAGCGACGATGCCGGCACCACCTGGAAGCCGGTCAATCGCGGCCTCAGCTCCGAGAGCATCCCGGCCCCCGAAGCCGAGGTCGGACACTGCGTGCACCGCATTGCGATGCACCCGTCCCGCCCCGACGTGCTCTTCATGCAAAAGCACTGGGACGTCATGCGCACCGACGATTGCGGCGAGTCGTGGCGGGAGGTGAGCGGAGACCTCCCGAGCGACTTCGGCTTCACCATCGACGTACACGCCCACGAGCCCGAGACGATCTACGTCGTGCCGATCAAGAGCGACTCGGAGCACTACCCGCCCGATGGCAGGCTCCGCGTCTACCGGAGCAGGACGGGCGGAGACGAGTGGGAGGCGCTCTCCGACGGGTTGCCCCAGCGCGACTGCTACGTCAACGTGCTACGCGATGCCATGGCCGTCGACTCCCTCGACCCGTGTGGCATCTACTTCGGCACGACAGGCGGGCAGGTGTATGCCTCAGCCAACGCCGGGGACAGCTGGGCTCCCATAGTCCGCGATCTCCCGGCCGTGCTCTCCGTCGAGGTGCAGACCCTGCCGTGACGGAGGAGGCGCCCGCTCCCGAGCCACGACCGGCCCCAGGTCTGCCCCCCGGGCCGTTTGCCGGGCCGGCGCCTGCAGCCGCGCCGCGCCAGCATCTGATCGTGGTGCGAGTCAGGCTGCCGGCGCACCTTCGAACCCTTGTGCAACTCGAAAAGGAGACCGAGCGCGGCCCTGGGCACGGCACCGCGAGCGGCCCTGGGCACGGCACCGGGAGCGAGGTGACACTTGAGCTCGACTCGCCCGGCACCCAGTCGTCTCTCCTCGATGCCCTCGAAACCCGCTACCCGGTTCTCATAGGAACCATCCGCGACCCACGAACGAGGGTGCGGAGACCATTCATACGTTTCTTTGCCTGTGAGGAGGACCTCTCCCACGAGCCGCCCGACAGCGACCTGCCAGCGCCGGTGCTCGCCGGCACCGAGCCGTTCGTGATCCTCGGAGCCATGGCGGGAGGCTGAATCCCGGACCGGAGCGTCCATCGCAAGAGCGCCCAGCCCGGCCTCGTCGTCTCGGAGCTCAGAGCAGCTGAACAAGCGCCTCTAGGCCGGCACGAAGCGGCGCAGCACCTGCGGTAAGCCCGATGCGGACATGGCGAGACCACTGCTGACCGAACACCGCGCCGGGCAGAAAGAGCTGATGGGTGTCAAGGGCGAGCGCTGCACAGAGCTCGGGCACCGATGACTCCCTCTCGGTGCTCACCTCGACCCAGCCGCAGTATCCGCCGGCGGGACCAATCCAGCTGAGAGCGCCACCGCTGGCTGACACGAGCGCGTCCACCTCGGCGAATGATCCACGCGCGACTGCAAGAGCGCGCTCGAGCAGCACTTCGCGCGCCTCGAGAGCCACGCCGGCCAGATACTCGCTCACCGACGAGTTGCTGTTCGTCGTGTAGTCCCGCACGTTCAACGCGTGCTCTAGCAGCTCCCTGTCCCGGGTCGCGAGCCAGCCGATCCGCAGACCGCCGAGACCCCACGGCTTGGTCATGTCACCGACGGCCACTCCGCCTTCGCCGAGGTCCATCACCGAGGGGAGCGGCGGACCCACGAGACCTATCTGACGGAACACCTCGTCTGAGAGCACCTTGGTGCCGAGATCAGCGGCGAGGGCGACGACCTCTCGAAACGCCGCCGCCGAGTCGATCCCCCGTCCGGTCGGGTTGTTGAAAGGATTGACCACGAGCAGCTCGGCTCGGGTCTCCTCCAAGAGGTCGGCGAGGCGACCCGTGTCGTACTCGTAGCTGTCAGCTCGGGAGAGCTCGTAGGTAGCGACCTCGGCCCCGAGCCGGCGCAGGAGGGGTTCGTAGGAGCCGTAGATCGGTGTCTCGAGGACCACACGCGTGCCGCGTCCGACGAGTGCCACGAGGCAGACCGTGATCGCCTCGACGGCCCCGGAGGTCACCATGACCTCGTCCGGGCTGACGGTCTCATAGAGGCCCGCTATCGCCTCTCGAAGGGCGGGCGCTCCCTTTGTCTCGCCGTAGTCGAGCGACACGGAGCCGATCTCGTCAGCTCTCCGGCCGGAGAGGGCCAGCAGCTCCGCGACGCTCGGTGACGAAGGGTTGCTCGGGGACAGGTTCGTCATCCCCGGTACGAAGGCGAACCTGCGAAACCACTCCTCGAGCTCGAAGACGGGAAGCTGCTCAGCCATGTCTGTGCTCCGCCCAACAGGGCGTGAGATCGGCAAACGCCGTGATCGTGGTCACCTGAGTCAACCCTTCGGGCAGTCGACTACGGTACAAATGTTCACGTATGGACCATAGTGCAGCCGGCCGGCGCTGTCCGGCGGCACGAGCCAAGCGACCGGATGGTCGAATGGCCAAATGGTCGAATGGAGCACCACGATGAATGACCAGCCACAAGACAACCGGCCGGATGCGGCGACCGTGGCCGTGCACGCCGACAGCGGCTATGGAGACGAGCTCGGCGTCGCGCCGGCGATCGACATGTCGGTCACCTTCACCCGATCCAGCCAGGCACTCTTCCACGAGCTGGCCGGGACTCCCCGTCCAGTCAAGTTCTACGGTCGTTACGGCAATCCGACCGTCGATCGCGTCGCGAAGCTCGTCTCGGGGCTCGCGGGCTCCGAGGCGACACTCCTGACCAGCTCCGGCATGGCGGCCATCTTCACGACCATCTTTGCCCTGACGAGCGCAGGGGACCACCTCGTAGTGGGCACCGAGTGCTACGGAGAGACCCTCGAGCTGCTGAGCGAGCTGGAACGTTTCGGCATAGAGGTGACCTACCTCGACAAGATGAGCCCCTCCGCGGTCGATGAGGCGATCACTGCGCGCACCAAGCTCGTGTACGTGGAAACTCCGAGCAACCCGCTCATGACGGTGACAGATCTCGCAGGCGTCGCGCAGGTCTGCCGCCACCGTGGCATCGTGTCGGTAGCCGACAATACGGTTGCGAGCTGCGTCAACTCCCGGCCGATCTCGGCCGGCATCGACCTCGTCGTCGAGTCGGGCACCAAGTTCATGGGAGGGCACTCCGACGTGATCGCCGGGGCGGTATCGGGCCGCTTGGAGCTGCTGGAGCGCGTCTGGTGGCCCCAAGTCCTGGTCGGCTGCGTCCTCGGCCCACTCGATGCCTGGATCCTGCAACGGGGGATACGAACAATCGCCCTGCGGGTCAGGCAGCAAAACGCGACGGCGCTTGCTCTCGCTGAGCGGCTGGCCGCGCACCCGCGAGTCGAGAGGGTGTTCTACCCAGGACTCGCGACCCATCCCGGTCACGAGGTGGCCGCGCGTCAGATGTCGGGTTACGGTGGGCTCTTGTCATTCGAGGCGAAAGGTGGCTTCGCGGAGGCAGCCGCGTTCGTGAGCCGGCTAAAGCTCTGTACCTATGCCGCGAGCCTCGGAGATGTCCACACGCTCGTCATGCACCCGGCCGCAGGATGGCGGGGCCGCGAGTACGTCCCGCGCGAAGCAAGCTTCGTGCCGGAGAACCTGCTTCGCGTCTCGGTCGGGATCGAGGACGCAAACGACGTGATCCAAGACGTGCTCCAGGCGCTCAATTGAGCGGCACCGGTTCGCGATCGGCTGTGCTCGGGCTCCCGGCCGGGGGGCTGCCCGAACGCGCCATAGTGGTCGGCGACCCCGCGCGTGCCTCTCGGGCCGCACAGCTTCTCGCGGGAGCCACGGAGGTGGCCTCCAACCGGGAGTACCTGACGTTTGCCGGCAGTTGGAAAGGCTCACAGGTCGTCATCGCATCACACGGGGTTGGTGCTCCTGGGGCCCTCGTAGCCTTCGAGGAGCTCCTCGACGCAGGAGTGCACGAAGTCGTTCGCGTCGGGACGGCCGGGAGCATGCGAGGTGATCTCGGTGCCGGCGCCGTCGTGCTCGCCGAAGCCGCGGTGCGCGACGACGGCGTAACCGATCAGTACCTTCCGGCGAGCTACCCGGCGACATGCTGCCCCGAGCTCGTGCTCGCCCTCCAGACCCAGCTCCTTGCCCGGTCGCTGACCCCGACTCGCGGCATCATCTGGACGCGTGCCTTGCTGCGCCCGGCCTTTGTGCCGCTTCCGATCGAGACCTACCGCGCTGCCGGCGTCGTCGCGATCGAGATGGAGCTCTCCTCCCTCCTCGTCCTCGCGTCGGCGCGCGGCGCCCGGGCCGCCGGTGTGTTCGTGCTCGATGGCCCATCGGCTGACGCTGCGCCCTACCGGCCCGACGCTGCCCTTGTGGCCTCTGTATCCGGGCTCGTGCTCGAGGCGGCCCTAGATGCCATCACCATGTGACCTCCTCGTAGTGCACGGCCGCGTCGTCGTCATGGACGAAGCCCGCACGATCATCGAAGACGGTGCCATCGCAGTGTCGAGCGGGGAGATAGTGGCAGTCGACACCTCGGGCGAGCTCGAAGCTCGCTTCGTGACGGGGCGAACCCTCGACGCGGAGTCGGGAATCGTCATTCCCGGGATGGTCAATTTGCACACGCACCTTGCGATGACGGTGTTTCGAGGGGTCGCCGACGACCTCCACCTCGAGGGCTTCCTCGCCGCGCTGTGGCCACTGGAGCAACGCCTCAGTGCCCAATCAGTCCGTGCCGGAGCGACGGCGGGCATCGTCGAGAGCCTGCTCTCCGGGGTGACGACCGCGCTCGACATGTACTTCTATCCCGAGGAGGCGATCCATGTAGCCGAGAGGCTCGGGTTTCGCCTCGTGACCGGGCCGGTCTTCGTCGGAGCCAACGGTGCTGCCTTCACCAGATCCCACAGCTTCGAGGAAGAGCTCGCTCGCGCCTCGAGCTGGTTGGACTCACACGCAGACGCCGGTCTCGGACTTCGCCGCAGTGTCGGGCCGCACTCCACCTACGTCCTCCACGAGGACCAGATCGCGGCCATCTCCGAGCTGGCGCGGGACCACGGCGCTGTCGTGCACGTCCACGCGGCCGAGAGCGCTGCAGAAGTCGAGCTCGTCCTTCGCGAGCGCGGAGCGCGGCCGCTCGAGGTGCTCGAGTCTGCCTCGGCCCTCGGCGCCGACACCGTCGTCGCGCACGCCGTGGTACTCGAGCAACGCGAGCAGGAGATGCTGGCCGCGAGAGGAACGGCCGTGGCGCACTGCCCGACGTCCAACCTAAAGCTGGCAAGTGGCATCGCTCCGGTGTCCGAGCTGCGGGCAAGGGGCGTGCCCGTCGGCATCGGCACCGACGGGCCGGCGTCCTCCAACGACCTCGGGGTGCTCCCAGCCGCCCGCCTCGCGGCGCTGCTGCAAAAGCACCGCCTCGGCGATGCCCAGGCGATGCCCGCGCGCGACGCCATCGCCATGGCAACCATAGAAGGAGCCCGTAGCCTCGGCCTCGACCACCTGCTCGGCTCGATCGAGGTCGGGAAGAGAGCAGACATCGTCATCATGAGCGCCTCGGGCGTATCAGCCGCGCCGCTCCATTCGCCCTACTCGTCGCTTCTCTACTCTCTCGGTAAGTCCGATGTCCGCCATGTTCTCGTCGACGGTCGCCTCGTCGTCGAGGACGGCGCCGTCACCGGGGCTGACGAGACCGAAGTCGCCCGTGAGCTCTCGGTCACCGCTCGCCAGCTCCTAAAGGGCTGATAACCACCACCAGGGCAGCGTTCACGATGGCGCCCGACTCGCCACTACAGAGCCTCCACATTGGCTTGCACCGGCCCGACCGGCCCGGTCGGCCCGCCAGGCCCGGTCGGCTCGCCAGGCCCGGTCGGGGCATTCTCACCGGGCGCTCCGTCGAGATCGGCACTGAGCGCGTCCAGCTCGCCGCGAAGCTCGGCCTCGCTTGCAACGATTGGCCGCCCGGCGCCCTCCGACACCGCGCGGACTACGGCGTAGGCATCCAGACCGTAGTAGCT
>JAKACA010000008.1 GCA_021796455.1 Actinomycetes bacterium | reverse complement strand
AGCCCCCGACGAAACCCCCTCCGTGGAAAAAGACCATCACCGGCCTACGGCCCTCGTCGAACCCTGGCGTCCAGATGTTGAGAGTGAGACAGTCCTCCGACTGCTCCACCGGGTCGCCCGGGACCGACTCGAGCAGTGACGGCGGCGGTTGCGGGCACATCGGGCCGAACGAAGTTGCCTCGAGGACTCCTGTCCAGGCGTCGTGGGGCTGCGGTGCGGCAAAGCGCAGCGAACCGATCGGTGGGGCGGCATAAGGGACTCCGCGGAACACGGCGAGATCGCCCTCCACCGTGCCACGGATGCGGCCGTATCGGGTCTCGACTACCGGTCCTGGCATCTCACCTCGCTGTCGCCGAGCCGGGACGCTCTCGCCTCACGGTAGCGGGATGCCTCTGACAAGCCTGTCATGAAAGTTGCTCATGTTGACATTTGTTGTTGATGTGGCCAAAGTTGATTACTGATGACCAGGCGGTGGCCGCAGAGCTCGAGGATCGCGCTCGTCATCGTCTCGATGACGAGCGCGGCGACCGTCCTGTGTGGTGTCGAGCCAACCACCCGGGCCGCCGCTTCGACGCCGAGCCCGACGCCGAGCCAGATCAGGGCTCAGCGCCAACACGCGGACGCTCTGGCTGGGCAACTCACCCTCGACCAGAACGCCGTCCAAGCGGCCGCCGAGGCTTACGACGAGGCCGTCATAACGCTCGGCAACGACAGGGCCGAGCTCGCCCGCACCGACGCCGAGATCGTGGTCCTGCGCCGGCATTTCGCCGCGGCGGCGATCAACCTGCGCAACGCCGCCATCGATGCCTATGTGAGCGACAACGGAGCTGCCGCCGCGTTCGCCGTCATCGACGGGAGCGTTGCGGACGCCGGGAGCATCGCCGCATATGCGGGCAGCGTTGCCGACGTGCTCAAGAGCGACGAGATCTCGATCGCGCTCGCGAGGGAGCGAGTCGGGCGCGAGGCGGCGCTCCAGGGTGCGCAGGAGCGGGCGGCGGCGGCAACGGTGGCAGCCGAGGCCAGGGCGCGCCGGACTGCCGAGACCGACACGGCGCAGGTGACGGCGATCCTGCGGGAGGCTCGCGGCCGCCTGCACACCATGATCGTGCAGCGCCAGCGGGCCATCGCAGCTGCAGCACAGCGAGCTGCCGCGGCCGCTGCAGCTGCCGCGGCCAGGGCGCTCCGGCTCAAGCAACAGCAGGAAGCGGCCGCGCAGGCGGCTGCGGCCGCGGCGGCCGCGGCTGCTGCCCCCACTGCCACCACTCCTCCGCTGAGCACTCCTCCGCTGCTCAACCCCGGTCCCGGAGGCAGCACCGGTGCTTACGAGCCCCTCGTGCCTGTGGGCACCAACCCCGCCGGCGACGAGGCGGTGCTGGCAGCAGAGAGCTACATCGGTGTCCCCTATGTCTGGGGCGGGGCAAGCCGGTCAGGTGTCGACTGCTCCGGGCTCACGATGCTCGCGTGGCAAGCAGCCGGTGTCTACCTCGAGCACGGTGCGACCGCGCAGTACGCGGAGTCGGCACACATCGCTCCGTCCCAGATAGAGCCGGGCGACCTGATCTTCTACCATTTCGCCAACGACGGGCCGTGGCCGATAACCCATGTCGCCATGTACATAGGTTCGGGCCCCTTCGGCACCCAGACGATCCTGCAGGCCGCCGAGCCGGGAGCCAACGTCGGCTACTACCCGATGTACTGGGGCGGCTACGTAGGAATGGGCCAGCCTTAGGCCCTCGTGCGAAGTTCCCGGTACCATCCTGTTCGGTGGTGCCCGATCCTGCGCGTGGAGAGCTTCGCCCAGATCCGGCACGCCGGAGCGATGTCGACGAGTGGGGACGCTCCGAGCGGTGGCGTCATGTCGCGAGGCAAGTCGGCGGCTGCTACTACCGCAGGTGGTTCCGGGTCGAGTGGGAGGGCATCGCCAACGTCCCGCTCGAGGGAGGAGCGCTGCTCGTCGCCAACCACGGCGGGGCGCTGCCTGCTGACGCCCCGATGATCATGCAGGGCATCGAGGAGCAGCTCGGCCGGCCGGTTTACGGACTTGCCGACAGCTTCTTTCGTACTGTGCCGGTGGTGGGCACGATCTGGAGTCGCGCCGGGGGCGTGCCGGCGCACCCCGACAATGCCCAGCGCATCCTTTCAGACCACGGCCGGCTCGCTCTCGTGTTCCCCGAAGGGGAGAAGGGCCCGAGCAAGCTCGTATCCGAGCGGTACCGCCTGAGGCGCTTCGGACGGGGGGGTTTCGTCGAGGCGGCAATGCGGGCCGGGGTGCCGATAGTGCCCATCGCCGTCGTCGGCTCCGAGGAGTCGATGCCGATCCTCCTGCGCCTTCCGAGAGCCGCCCGGGCTCTCAAGCTCCCGTACCTTCCCGTCACGGTCAACCACCTTCTCCTCGGGCCGGTGCTCGGATCGATCGTGCACCTGCCGGCGAAGTTCCGTTTCCGTGTTCTGGAGCCGGTCACCTTCGATGTCGAGCCCGGACTGGCGAAGTACGAAAGGGGTCGGGTCATGGACGAGGCCGAGGCGATCCGCCAGCACCTCCAAGAGGCCCTCTACGACATGCTCTCGCAACGGCGCAGCATCTGGTTCGGTTGATGGGACGGCGCATCCTCATCACGGGACTCGACACCTTCTGGGGCGGCCGGGTGGCTGCCGCGCTCGAAGCCGACGCTGGAGTCGAGATGGTGCTGGGCATGGGCACGGGCACCCCGTCTGTGCCGCTCGAACGGACTGAGTACGTCCGTGCGGACAGCAGCTACTCACTGCTCGCACGCATAGTGAAGGCAACTCAGGTCGACACGATCGTCCACACCTTCCTCGTCGTGGACTCGTCTGCGATGTCGGCACGTGCGATGCACGAGATCAACGTGATCGGGACGATGAACCTGCTCGCCGCAGCCGGCGCCGCCGACTCCTCGGTCCGCCAGGTGGTCGTCAAGTCGTCATCTCTCGTCTACGGCGCCAACCCCGCCGATCCCGCCTGGTTCAGCGAGGACACCCCTCGCTCGCGCCCGGCTCGCTCGCGTCTCGAGCGCTCGCTCGTCGAGGTGGAGGGCTACGTCAGGGATTTCACCGAATCGAACCCCGAGGTGACCGTCAGCATGCTGCGCTTCGCCAACGTGCTCGGAAGGGAGATCACGACGCCGATCAGCCGAAACCTCGCGCGCGGCGTGATGCCGTGCGTCGCCGGCTTCGACCCCTTGATCCAGTTCGTAGCAGAAGACGACGCCGTGCGGTGCCTCGAGGCGGTGGTTCTCGGCTCCATCGGCGGCACCTACAACGTGGCCGGAGACGGCAAGATCCCGGTGAGCGAGGTCGCGAGCATCGGGGGTGCCCGGCGCCTGCCGATCTCGCCGCTACTTACGCGCCAGGTCGCCGCTCCACTCATCCGGCTCGGGTGGCTCGACCTTCCCGGTGAGCTCGAGAGCCTGCTCCGATTCGGTCGGGGGATAGACACTTCGAAGCTCAAGGCGACGGGTTTCGAGTTCTCGACCAGCTCCGCCGGCGCGGTGGCGCGCTGCGCCGAGACGATACGGCTGAGAAAGGCAGTGGGGCCACACCTCGCCCCTTACCGTTACGACGCAGATGTCGAAGCGTTCTTCAAGCACTCGCCGGCGATCGTGCGCTCGCCGGCACCCCTCAAAACGCGCTCTGCTCGCTCAGCCACTGCCGCTGGTACCGCTCGCGCCGCTCGGTCCACTCCTCACTCGTGATCGCGTAGCGAACGTGGTCCTCCCACTTCCCGTCGATCTCGAGATAGCGAAGGGCGATGCCCTCACCTCGCAACCAGAGCTTCTGGGCTACCCGACGGCTCGGACGGTTCCGCGGGATGATCGAGATCTGGAGCCGGTGCAGCCCCAGGTCCTCGAAGGCGAACCGGAAGAGCAGCACACAGGCCTCCGGCACGTAGCTGCGGCCCGCCTGCATCTGGTCCATCCAGTAGCCGACATATGCGTTCTGGAATGGCCCTCGCTGTACCGAGGAGAGGTTGACCTCACCGACAAAGCGGGGTCCCGCGAATATCCCGAAAGCGAAACCCGTGCCGAGCTGCCTCTCCCGCTCCCTCATGGCACACCGGGTGGCAAAGCTCTGGCGATCCTCGGGAGGGTATGGCGCGCTGGCCGGCCGCGGCTCCCACGGCAGCAGCCAGTCGCGACACCTCGTCCTCACTTCTTGCCAGGCCTCGAAGTCCTCTTCGCGCAGAGGCCGCAACCTCACTCGACGGCCGGTGAGCTCTGTGGAGACGCCCGGGGCGGTCAATTCAGCCATGCCACCTCGCGCGACGGGTCTGAACACGTCACGTTCCTATCGTGGCAGATTCCCAACGCCAAGCGTACGATGGTCCCGTGGGTCCCAGCGCCAGCGGCGAAGCCTTGGCGGTGCTGGCCTTTCCAACCCGGCAGTCATGACAGCCAGCGACGCCGGTAAGGGACCCGAACCCTCGAGCGAGCACGCCGTCCTCGTGGTCGGCATGCACCGAAGTGGTATGTCCGTGGTCGCCGAGGCCGTGGGCCGTCTCGGGCTTTGGCTCCCCGGAGGAAGCGATCCTCTCGGGCACACTCGTGACGGTGACCGCCGTCGCTTCGAGAGCATGGCTCTTGCCGCCGAGAGCGACGAGGCCCTCCGCCGGCTCGGTGGCTCCTGGGACGCCCCGCCTCCGATTCCGGGCGACCATGCGGCATCGGTGGGGTTGGCTTCGATGCTGGAGCGCTCAAGGAGAGCCTTTGCGGCCGCGTTCGGCGAGCACGATGGGCCGGTCTGCTGGACGGATCCGCGCACGGCACTGCTGCTGCCGTTTTGGCGCCAGGTGATCGACAGGCCCGTGGCAGCCATCCTCTGCCTGCGCCATCCCCTTGAGGTGGCCAGGTCGCTCGAGGAACGTGAAGCTGTCGAGCTGCCGGCCGGGCTGGCGCTCTTCGAGCGGTACCTCCGCTGCGCCGTCGCGGGCTTGGAGGGCCTCCCCGTGTTCGTTTCTGACTTCTCCGATGCCGTGGGAGATGCGGGCTCATGGGGCCGAGAAGTGAACAACTGGCTCCACGAAGTCGGGGTCGTGCCGCCGGGCGCTTCAGCCCACGACGGATCGGACCTCCCCTTCGAGGATTCCCTGCGGCACTTTCGCGATGGTGACGGCCCAGTCGGGCCGCGAGAGCGGCGGTTGGCCGCCGCGCAGCAGGAGCTGTACGACGAGCTGCTCGCGCTACGCGGACCCCACCGGTCGTTTCGCTACGAGCTGGTGTCGGCTGAGTCGCTCTGGACGACGTACGCGCTCGGGCAACGCCTGGATGCTGCCCGCATGTGGCACGGGATCGAGTGGCTCGGCCAGGAGCTGGCCGGCCAGCTTCTCTCGACGCCACCGAACGAGCCGGGGCGGCGGGGTGATCCCCAGCCCTACCTCTTGAATGCGACCGAGGACGAGTACCGGTACAGGAGCTGGCTGACGGCGCGGGGCGAGGACACCTCTACTCGAAGTGTCGCCCCCGAGGACTTGCTCGCGTCGAGCGAGCCGGCCTCAGGGTACAGCGCGGCCCTAAGGCGCCTGGGCCCCAGGGGGGCGGAGGCCAGGTCGGTCAGGGCCAGGTCGGTATGGGCCAGGTCGGTTCTCGGGCGGCCAGCGATCGGGCGGCCAGCGATCGGGCGGCCAGCGGCACCGCCGGTCGAGCCACCGGCCCGAGATCGCCCGCTGTTCAGTGTGGTAGTGCCGTGCTACCGCACGCCGATCGACATGCTGGACCACTGCGTCGCTTCGGTGCTGGCCCAGAGCTATTCGAGCTGGGAGCTCTGCCTTTGTGACGACGCGTCCGGCGACAGCGCACTTTCGCAGCGCCTTGCGTTCCTGGCCGACTCTGAGGCGCGGATCTCATTCACGACGCGGACCGACAACGGCGGCATCTCGGCCGCCACCAACGACGCCTTGGCTCTCGCGAGAGGTCGGTATGTCGTCTTCTTGGATCACGACGACGAGCTCGCCCCCGACGCCCTCGGGCGCATTGCCCAGAGCATCGAGGAACGGCCTGAGGCCGACCTCATCTACTCCGACGAGGACAAGATCGACACTGCAGGTCGGCGCTTCATGCCGAGCTTCAAGCCGGACTGGTCCCCAGACCTGCTCACGTCCAACGCCTACATGTGCCACGTCCTCGTCGTGCGGCGCGACCTTGTCAACGAGCTCGGTGGCCTCCGCTCGGAGTTCGACGGCGCGCAGGACTACGACCTGATGCTCCGCGTGAGCGAGGTCACGAGCGCGATCGTCCACATTCCCGAGATCCTCTACCACTGGCGTACGGCCCCAGGTTCGGCGAGCGGCGACACCGACGCTAAGCCCTGGGCCTTCGAGGCCGGTCGCCGCGCGCTCGAAGACGCGGCGCGGCGCCGGGGGATCACAGCCACGGTCGTCCACCACCCGAGCGTTCCCGGCAGCTACCACTTCATGCGCGAGCCGCGGTCCACCCATCTAGTGAGTGCCATCATCCCGTTTCGCGACGAGCCTGCCCTCACGGCCGCTTGCTACCGCTCGTTCGTGAAGTCTCCGGGCTACGACAACTTCGAGATCCTCCTCGTCGACAACGACAGCGCGCTGCCGGAGACCCGGGCTCTTCTCGAGGACCTCGCCCGGGACAGAAGGGTCCGCCTGGTCGAGGCTCCCGGTCCCTTCAACTGGGTGAGCATCAACAACGAGGCTGCCCGCAAGGCTCGCGGCGACCTCCTGCTGTTCCTCAACAATGACGTCGTGGCGCGTTCGCGCGGATGGCTGGCGGCAATGGTCGCCCAAGCCGAGCGACCAGAAGTCGGTGCGGTCGGCGCGCGCCTTTTGTACCCCGACGGCACGATCCAGCATGCCGGCGTCATCGTGGGCGTGGGCTGGGCGGCAACTCACATCCAACAGGGTCTGGACGGTGACAAGCCCGGGTACCTCTCACTCACTACTGTGACGCGCAACTTCTCCGCAGTCACCGGAGCTTGTCTCATGTCGCGGCGCTCGGTGTTCGAGGAGGTGGGGGGTTTCGAAGAGGAGCTACCGATCGCTTTCAACGATATCGACTACTGCCTGAGGCTCCGCAGGCTCGGGCTGCTCGTGGTCTACACGCCCCTCGCCGAGATGACCCACTTTGAGTCGAAGAGCCGTGGCAACAGCGACGACGTCAAGGAAGCACCATTCTTCCGGAAGCGCTGGCGCTCGGTGATGCTGGCTGGAGATCCCTACTACAACCGGAATCTGGGTCGTTTCGACAACGGCTGCCGGCTTCCGGTCGAGGAAGATGAGGAGCGATGGGAGAAATTCCTCTCGATGCTCGGCGAATCGTCGACGAGCTGAGGTCGTCACGGCGCGAAGTCGGCACCGTAGCGCCAAAGGTATGGGCGCCTTCGGAGTCGTTCGACTCCACGATCGCGCAACTGAACCGCGTGCCGGTTCATCTCAACGACCATCTCGGCTGGATGCATCAGAACTGGGACCTGCGGGCGCTGCTCGCGCCGCCGCCCGCAAAGGGGGCCAAGGGCATAGCCCGGCGACTGGCACACCGGGCGGTTATGGCAGTCCTTGGTCCCTACTTCGACCGGTTGCAGGACTATCTCGGCGTGAACGTGCGCGCCCTCGATGCGGTGGCAAAACGGACAGACGAGGAGTCCGTAGCCCAGCTTCGCCTCATGGGGGCCGTGCGTGCCGATCTCATCGACTTTGCCCATCACGTCGACGAGCGGGTGAATGACTGAGCGGGTCGGCGTGGCCGGTGGAGTCGGGTCAGAGGGGTATGCGGCAGTGCCCGGCGGGTCAGAGGGGTACCGCGTCGAGGTTTCCGGCATGGAAGTATCCGCCGATGAGGCCGAGTTCTTCGACCACAGGCCACGAGTTGTCATAGTCACCGAGGCCTGGGCTTCAAACGGCGGGGAGCACGCCGCCGCGACGAGATTCCTGGCCGGAGCGATGGCTCTGCGCGCTCGAGTCATCATCGTGAGCATCGAGGACCGTTCCAAGCCCCGATCCCGCCCGCCTCGGCTCAGATATGACGGCGTCTTCCCGGTTCACTCGGTTGCGGCCCCCCCTGACAAGGGGGATCTCGGGGACGGCGCTGGAGCTGGCCGCAGGATCCCTGCAGGGGGCATCTCGGGAGGAGGCTGGGGCGCCGGATGGGGCGCCGGCATCGCTGCCACCTCTTTGCGTGCCGGCCTTGTACGGGCTGCCTTGAGCCGCCAACCGGGCGGACCCCTGCCCGAAGTGGCTGCCCGAGGCCTGCTCGAGCGGGCTGCACTTGTCTCGGAAGAGGCGATAACCGCGACGATGGAGCAGCATCCCGATGTCGTCGTCCTCGCGGGACTGGCGACGTTTTGGATGGGCGAGGCTCTGCCTCTCGGCCCAACTCGACCGAGAGTCGTCCTGCTTCCTCTCTGCGGTGACGACCCGGTGTTGTCCTCCCAGGCCTTCCGGCCGATCGCCGAGCACTGCGACGCGATCGGCGTCTTGTCCGACGTGGAGCTGCGCCGCATCGCGCAAGGATTAGGGACTGACAGCGCGCTTGACATCCGTCACATCCGCCTCGCCCTTCCCGTCAACCAGCTTGCTGCCGCGTCTGCCATGGCGGGCGTCTCAACATTCGGTGCCTACGTGCTCGTGATATCGGCCTTCGGCGACGATCCGGCCAGCTGGCGGTGTCCCCCACACGACTACTTGCGCCACGTCTTCGGTGATGTAGCGATCGCAGAGGTGCGCCGGCACGGCTGGCTTGTGACCGGATCCGGGCGGCGTTTCGACATGACGTGGACTCCCACGCGGGTGAACCTCTGGCGCCTGATGGCACGAGCGTCGGTCACGGTCGACATGCGACCACCCGGCCCCATCGGAAGGGAAACGATCGAGTCCCTCCTGTTCGGAACACCGGTCGTCGTCCCAGATGCATCCGTGGCGGCCGAGCACGCAGCGAATTCCAACGGCGGGCTTTGGGCGCGTAACCAGGGCGAGATGGCTGACTGCGTTAGACGCCTCCTGGACGACGATGCCCTGCGCACTCAGCTCGGTGCCAACGGAGCGACATGGGCGAGAGACAACCACAGTGACACCGACGCCTTCGTCTCCGAGGTAATCCGCCTGGTCCTGGGAGCACAGCCTGGCGGGGGGAGCGTGGGGAGCGTGGGGAGCGCGGCGACTCGTACGGAATGAGGGGGCGGTGGTGGCGATGGCCGGGGCGGAGTGGGGCGGACAAGGCGAACCTTGTGCCGGATGTGACCGGAGTGGGGCGGACAAGGCGAACCTTGTGCCGGATGTGACCGGAAAGGGCCTTTCCGGTCACTTGCCGCGCACAGTTGGGTCGGAGTGGGCCTTTCCGGTCACTTGCCGCACACAGTTGGGGCGGAGTGGGCCTTTCCGGTCACTTGCCGCACACAGTTGGGTCGGAGTGGGCCTTTCCGGTCACTTGCCGCACACAGTTGGGTCGGGGCCGGAGGCGGGCCGGAGGCGGTGTGGGGCCGGAGGCGGAGGCGGGCCGGAGGCGGGCCGGAGGCCGCCGCTCGCCGGCGACAAAGGCGCCCCACCCGGCGTGCCTGCACGCCGGGTGGGGCCGTTCTTCCCCGTCGGGCGTGCTCAGCCTGCGAGAAGCTCAGCCACCATGCCGTCGAGGATGTCCGACTCCGAAACGATCAGCTCCTCGTAGCCGAGGACCTCCATGATCGTGAGCAGCACTACGGTGCCGCCGACGATGACGTCTGCTCGGTCATGCTCCATGCCGCGGCGAGATCGCCGGGTGGCTACGTCCTCAGTCGCCAGAATCCCGGCGAGCCTCGACACTTCATCTCGGGTGAGATGGGCATGGTGGACCGAGCCGCGGTCGTATGACTCGAGCCCGAGCGACAGCATCGTGAGCGCCGATACTGTGCCCGCGAGCCCCACGAGCCTCCTCGCGTGCACGCCACGTGGAGTACCGACTCCGCGAGCGCCTGGGAGGACGACGTCCAGACTGCCGCCAGGCAGCCCAGCCGCCACACGAGCCTCGGCGACGAAGGCTGGGTGCTCGAGGGCGACGATCTGCACGAGCCCGGCGACATATGACTGCGCAGCTTCGAGCTCGGCCCGGGCCGGCGGATCCGAACCTAGGAAACGCTCCGTCACCCTCACGCAGCCGACGTCCAACGAGACGACCTCGGCCGCTGCGCCATCACCTGTGCCGCACACGAGCTCCGTGGAACCACCCCCGAGATCGACGACCAGGTAAGGGCCACGAGAGCTCGGCAGCTCAGAGGTCGCTCCCCTGTAGGAGAGCTGCCCTTCGGCGAGCCCCGAGAGCACTCTCAGCTCTGTACCGAGCAATTTGGCAGCGGGCTGCAGGAAGGAAGCACTGTTCACCGCGTCGCGGATGGCCGAGGTTGCCACGCCCATCACGGCCGATGCGCCAGCAGCAGTGATCGCTTCGCCGTACTCGCGCAGGACGGCAAGGGTGCGCGAGATCGCCGCCGGCTGCAACTCCCCGGAACTGTCTACTCCCGCTCCAAGGCGGGTGATCCTCATGCGGCGATCTAGGGTCACGCCATCGGCACGGGCGATCAGCAGTCGCGTGGAGTTGGTGCCACAGTCGACCGCGGCCACGCAGGGTGCCGCGGCCTCACCGGGCACGCCGGCCTCACCGGCTCCACCGTCAGGCACTTTCAACCACGAAGTCGTTCCGATCGATGGAGAGCCGCTGCGCCACCAGCACCCCGACAGGATCGTCAGCACCCACGAGATACGAGGCGAGATGGGCGTGCAGGCACTTGACCCCCCGCCGGGTCCCGCCGACACCCCCGGCTGGCACGGCGCCGACATAACCGGCCGGGATATGGCGCTCGCGCTCGGCCGCATAGCGCGCGTGGGCGGCCTCGAGCGCCACCGGGTCGACGGCAGCCTCCGCCTCCTTCACCCCGCCTGCCGACTCGAGCCGGCTCACGGCAGCCCTGATCTCGCTCCCGACAAGCCAGAAACGGGTCGGCATCGGCGTGCAGTCACTGAGGATCGGTGGGTTGCTGATGACTACGGGAGCTCCGGCGCGGTCGCGCACCGCTACCTCGAAACCCCTCGGCTCTCTCCCCAACAACCCCGCGACCACCTCTCGGTCGCTGCCACTCACTTCTTGCGGCGGCGCAGAGCGTACACGATCACCCGCGCGAGAAACAGCGCTCCGGCCACGCTCGCGAAGGGGATGAGCCGCCTTGCCAGGGAGGGACCGGCCATCCGCCCGAGGTCGACCGGTTCGGCAGGAGCTGACTGAATCCGCCGGATAGACGACGGTGGGGTCTCAGCAGGCTGGTCCGTGCCGGCCGCTGGGGAGGAGGGGGCAGTGGCAACGTCGGGCCCTGTGCCGTTCGATGCCGCACCTGACTCGCCGGACGTGCGCGCCGACCCCTTGGACGTGGGCGCCGACCCCTTCGACTCGGGTGTCGTCGACGCCTTCGACTCGGGCGTTGCCTCCGGAGATCTACCCGGCGCGGTCGCCGCTCCCACGCTTGTCGGCGCGTCCGGCGCGAGGACCATCGTCTCGAGGTTACGGACGAACTGGTCGAGAAGCTTGCCCGATACGTCGGCCAGCACGCCCCTGCCGAACTGCGCGACCTTGCCGGTGATCGCAAGGTCCGTGACAACCTCGACCTTCGTCCCGGCCCCTGACGAGGACAGCGTCGCCGTGATCGTCGCCGAGGCGTTGCCCTGCCCACGAGTCTCTCGACCCTCGGCCCTGAGCACCCCGCGGTGCGCTGCGCCGTCCAGCTCCTCGAAACGGGCCGATCCCTTATACGAGGCTGTTATCGGGCCGACTTTCACCTTCACGACTCCGCGATACTCGTCGCCCTCGACCTCTTGGAGCTCGGCACCTGGTAGACAGGGTGCGATCCGCTCTACGTCGGTCAGGAGCGTCCATGCCTCCTCTACGGGTACGGCTACCTCGAACTCGTTCGTCAACTCCATCGGCGGAGGTCCTCTCTCGTGTCGATGTCGGCCGCTTTGCCCTCGCAGGCTACTTCGGTCACGAGCTCAGGTCGCCTCGACATGAGAACACGTGCACCCTCTTCCCCGCTCGTAGGCAGCAACGTCCACACCGTGGCATCCAAGCGGACCGGATGGCCGCGCCGTCCATCGTAGGTCGCGACGACGATCGGTCCGCCCGGCGCGGACGCGACCGCCCGCCACGCCGAGGCCGTCAGCCCAGGGGTGTCCCCCAGCCCGACGATGGCGGCGGTATGACCCTGGCGTTGGCACCAGTCGAGCGCGACACCGAGCGAAGTCGCCTGCCCGAGCTGCCACTCGTCGTTGCGCAGCAGAGTCACATCGGACGGCACGAGACCGATCAGGTCGGCGGCGCCGCTCACTACGACGACCTCGTCGCAGCCGGCCTCCACTGCCGGCTCGATCGCCCACGCGAGCAGTGGGCGGCCGCGTACCACTGTCGCTAGCTTCTCGCCGGGACCGCCAAAGCGCGTGCCAGCCCCCGCGGCGAGGATCACTGCAGCAGTTGACACCGTGCGAGCGTACCGACGCTGCACACCGGCCCGCCCGCCTGCTACGTGTTCACTCGCTACTCGTCAGCGCCGGTGGATCGGGCCCTCTCTCCTGCGGAGCGAGGGCACCTTGATCCCGGTCCGACTCGCGATGATCTCCGCACAGATGGCGATCGCCGTCTCCTCGGGCGTCCGGGCACCGATGTCGAGTCCGATCGGGCTCATCAGTCGCTCCGCGAGCTGGGCCGGCTCAGCCCCCGCCTCCAGCAGTCGCTTCAGGCGCTCGTCATGAGTCCTGCGTGAACCCATCGCTCCGAGATAGCCGACCCCGGTACGAAGAGCCGCGAGAACAGCTGGGACGTCGAACTTCGAGTCATGGGTGAGCACGCATACCGCGTCTCGCGGCCCGAGATCTCTGCCGGTGCGGTCCAGATAGCGATCGGGCCACTCGACCACGACCTCGTCGGCCATCGGGAAGCGCTCACGCGTGGCAAACACGGCCCGCGCATCGCAGACCTCGACGTGGTAACCCAGCAGCTTCGCGGCTAAAGCGAGTGCGGCGGTGAAATCCACGGCGCCGAAGATGATCATTCGAGGAGGCGTAGCGAACACCTCGATGAACACTTCTACCTCCATCTGGCGCGCCTCGCCGTGAGGACCGTAGTGCCTCGTGACCGTGAGCCCGCTCGAGATGGCGGCCCGGACGTCTCTCGCCACGACCCTGTCGAGGTCGGCGTCGCCGAAGCCGCCGAGCAAAGTCTCGGCACCCTCCGCGAGCACGCCGGCCTCGCTGCCCGGAGTGCCGGCGAGCACGCCTGCCTCGCTGCTGGGCGCCGCAGGAGCCCAGGCGCCGGGGACGACTAGAAGCTTGGACCCGACATTTATCGCGCCTGCTGTCTCGTCGACCGCGGCGACCGTGGCCAGCCCCGCCGGCCTGGAGGCCGCAAGGGCAGCTCTCAGCGCCTGGAAGATCCCGCCGCCGGGTGCCACGCGCCCTGTCACCAGTCGAGTGGCTCCACTAGCACTCTCACGGTGCCTCCGCACGTGAGTCCGACCGCGAAAGCTTCGTCGTCTGAGTAGCCAAACGTGCAGACACGCGCCTCTCCCGACTCGATGACCGAGAGCGCCTCTGTCACCACGGCGCTCTCGACGCAACCACCTGACACCGATCCGGCGACCTCCCCGGCGTCGCTGACAACCATCGTCGCCCCCGGGTCGCGCGGACTCGAGCCATCGACTCCGACGACGCGCGCGACGGCGACTCTCTTACCCTCGGCGAACCACTGGTCGATCTGCGGCAGAAGCTCCTTCATCCCAACTCCCCTATCCCAACTCCCCTATACCAGTGCCTTTTCGAGCGCCCGGCCGACGAGCACTCGCGTCAGATGCCTCCGGAAGGCCTCGGACGCGTTCAGATCTCCCGACACCTCGATCCCGTCATCTGCCCGCGCAGCTGCCTCGGCGGGACTCGAGCCGGCCTCTAGCGCGGCCTCGGCTGCCAAAGCCCTTGCCGGGACCGGCCCGACGTTGATCAAAGCGATCGCGGTCGAGCCGTCCCCGTCGAGACGAGCGGCGACGGCACCGACTATCGCCCAGTCCTGGGCTCGTTTCGTGAGCTTCTCGAAGCCCCAGCCGAGCTCGCCCATCTTGGGCAGGCGGATCTCGGTCAAGATCTCGTCGGGAGCGACCGCAGTCTCCAGGAACCCGAGGTGGAACGCTTCGGAGTCGACCTCCCGGCTGCCTCCCGGTCCCCTCAGCACGAGCGTCCCGCGAAGGGCCAGCACCACGGCCGGGAGATCGGAAGCGGGGTCACCGTGGGCGAGCGACCCACCGATGGTTCCTCTGTGCCTCACCTGAGGATCTCCGATCTGGCCGGCCACGTGGGCGAGCAGCGGAAGCTGGGAGCCGACGAGCGGGGACCGGGCGATCTCGTCATGGGTGGTGAGCGCACCCACGGCCAGGTGGTCCCCTCCGTCCCGCACGTAGCTGAGCCCCGGGATGCGGCCGATGTCGACTAGGACCTCAGGGACAGCCAGGCGCAGCTTCATGAGGGGGAGAAGGGAGTGACCACCAGCGAGCACCTTGGCGCCGTCGCCGTGTCTCTCCAGCAGTCCCGTCGCCTGATCGAGGGAGTCGGCACGGACGTAGTCGAACGAGGCCGGGATCACAGCCGCAGCTCCGGCGCCCGCGCAGCCGCCAGGGCTGCTTCGACGATGTTGTGATACCCGGTGCAACGACACAGGTTGCCCTCCAGACCGAGGCGGACATCGGCCTCGGTGAGCACGTGGTCGCCGCGCTCGGCAAGCATCGACACGATCGCCATGACCATGCCGGGAGTGCAGTAGCCGCACTGGAGGCCATGGTGCTCTTGAAACGCCCGCTGTACCGGGTGCATAGTCCCGTCGGCCTCGGCGAGCCCCTCGATGGTCGTGACGGTGCGTCCCTCTGCCTGGGCGGCAAGGACAGTGCAGGACTTGACGGAGCGGCCGTCGAGCAGCACGGTGCAGGCACCGCACGACGTGGTGTCGCACCCGATATTGGTGCCCTTCAGCCCCGCAGCCTCCCTTATGTAGTACACGAGGAGCGTGCGGGGCTCGACGTCGTGAGTGCATTCGGTGCCGTTAAGAGTGATCGTCACTTCCACTGTCAAGCTGCTCCTTTGCGCGATTTGGTGCCGTTGCCTGCGTCAGCACGTGCCGCCTGGATCGCGAGCCACACACGCTCGGGGGTTGTCGCCATGTCGACATGGCGGACTCCGAGATGTGACAAGGCGTCGACGACAGCATTCTGCACAGCAGGCGTCGAGCCGATCGTGCCTGACTCGCCGATGCCTTTGGCGCCGAGAGCGTTACGCGGAGTCGGCGTCTCGGTGAAGGCCGCGTCGAAGCTCGGGAGCTCGGCGGCCGAGATGATCGAGTAGTCGGCGAAGTTACCCGTGAGCGGGTTGCCGGCCGCGTCATAGCTGAACTCCTCGACCAGGGCCTGGGCCGCCCCCTGGGCGATGCCGCCGTGGACTTGGCCCTCGGCGAGCAGGGGGTTGAGGATGCGGCCGGCATCGTCGACCGCGACGTGGCTCACGAGCCTGACCTGGCCCGTCTCGGTGTCGACTTCCACGACCGCGACGTGGGTGCCGAAAGGAAACGTCGCCCCCGCCGTGGGTAGATCCACCTCGGCCATAAGAGGCTCGCCCGCCCGCTCGAGCGAGGCCTGGGCCAGCTCGGCCCACCCACGGGAGATGGACGGGGTCCCCGCGACGTGGAAGGTAGCGCCAGGCTTGTCGAGAACGATGTCGGCAACGTCTGCCTCGAGTAGATCGGCAGCGAGCGCCCGGGCCTTGTCCACCACCTCGATCGCCGCCTGGTTGACCGCCGCACCGCCGATCTGCAACGAGCGGGAGCCGAACGTGCCGACGCCTCGCGGAACGAGATCGGTGTCCCCATGGATGACTTCAATGTCCTCCATGGCGATGCCGAGCTGGTCGGCGACGAGCATCGCCCACGAGGTGTGGTGTCCCTGGCCGTGTGGCGAGGTCCCGGTGCGCACGATGGCCTTTCCGTTGGGGAGGATCTCGACGGCGCCGTACTCACCTTCGGGGACTCCGTTGGTGATCTCGACGTACGAGGAGAGACCGATGCCAAGCTGCCGGCTGCCACCGGCGCGACGCCGCGCTTGCTGGTCCGCGCGGAGCTTGGGGTAACCAGCCATCTCGAGCGCCAGATCGAGGGCCGGCACGTAGTTGCCCGAGTCGTACTCGGTCCCCGTCGGCGTCGTATAGGGAAAAACGTCGGCGGCGATGAGATTCTTCCGACGCAGCTCGCCGGGGTCCATGGCGATCTCGGCGGCGTAGCAGTCCATCGCCCGCTCGATCGCCGCGGCGGCTTCAGGGCGACCGGCACCGCGGTAGGCGACGGTAGGAACCGTGTTGGTGACGACCGACGTGCTATTGAACTCGGCCCGCGCGATGTCGTAGACGCCCGTAGCCATGGTCCGAGTCATGAACGGCAGCATTGCGCCAATCGCCGGATATGCCCCGGCGTCCTGCACCACGTCGATCCGATACGCCAGGATACGGCCGTCGCGCGTGCCACCGATCTCGACATCTTGTACCTGGGCCCGCCCGTGCCCGAGGCCGAGCATGCTCTCCGAACGGGTCTCGCTCCAGACAATGGGGCGGCCGAGCCGGCGGGCGCACCAAGCCGTGACTACGTCTTCGGGATATACGGTCGCCTTGGCGCCGAAACCCCCACCCACGTCAGGCGTAATCACGTGAATGCTCTCTTTCGCCAGGTCGAGCGAGCTGGCGAGAGTGTCGCGCACCCCGTGTGCCGACTGGGTCGAGGAGTAGAACAACAGTCTCCCGTCTCCCTCCAAGAGGGCGGCAGCGGCTCTCGTCTCGAGCGGACAGGGGGCGACACGCTGGTTGATGATCCTCTGTCTGACGACAACATCACAGCCCTCGAAGAAACGGTCGTCGTGGCCGAACTGCAGCTCGAAGCAGTTGTTGGTGCCCACCTCGGGGAACAGCAGCGTCTCGTCCTTCAATGCCTCGAGCGGATCGACCACGACTGCCAGCGGCTCATAGTCGATCACCACCAGCTCGGCTGCGTCGGTCGCGGCCGCTGCACTCTCCGCCACGACCGCGACGACTGCCTCGCCCACATAACGCACGACGCCGCTTGCGAGTAACGGACGGGCCATCGCCTGGTTGAGGAACGCCATGCTCGGTGGCATCGGGGCCAGCCCCATGTCGTCGCACGTGAACACGCCCACGACCCCCGGTGCCCGCTTGGCGTCCTTTGAATCGACCCCGAGGATCCGTCCATGAGCGATGGTCGCTCGCACGAAGGTGAGGCTCAGCGCACTGGGGAGGTCCAGGTCTCCCACGTAGGTGCCGCCGGTAGTAAGGAGCTTCGGATCCTCCCGCCGCAGCACTCTGTTACCAAGGATGCTCATGAGTGGCGACCCTACCGGGCGCGGTCACGTTTGCTTTCGCCCTTGCGAAGCGCCGTGGCCAGAGAGCGTGCTAGTGCCGCCGCGCCGGATTCTTCAGGGGACCGCCTTCCAGAACTCCAGTCGCTGCAACAGCCTTGCCCAGTAGCTTTGCGGTTTCACAGCCTTGGCGGAGGGGCTTGAACCAGAGGCGACGATCGCGTCGGACGGGAAGATGTCTGCCTTGGGGATCATGTTGGGACCGAGCGGTCCGGATGCCGCCGTCGCCTTCGCTCCCGTCGACGGCAGCACGATGACGGACTGGTCACCTTTTGAGACGAGCCCGTATTCGCGATGAGCGATGCTGGCAATGCTCGCGTCCCTGTGCAGCGAGGCCACCTCGCTCGCGAGCAGGCGATTCTCGGCCTTAAGCCGACTCAGCTGCAAGGACGCGGTTGCCGCTGCTGCCCGGGCATGGGTGAGCTGACCGAGCGGGAACTCCGTGGACACGATCACGATGCTTACGATCACCGCGACCGCGAACAGTGCGCGCGAGCGGGCGATCATGGCGACTCCTTCGCATCCGGGCGCACCATCGTGCCACTACTACCTGCGAAGGCTGCAAGGCCAGGGAACGAGGCCGACGAGCCGAGAGAGTCCTCGATCCGAAGGAGCTGGTTGTACTTGGCGACCCGGTCCGACCGGGCCGGTGCGCCGCTTTTGATCTGACCGCAGCCGCTCGCGACTGCAAGCTCGGCGATCGTGGTGTCCTCGGTCTCGCCCGATCGGTGTGAGATCACCGAGGCATACCCGGCGCGAGAGGCTGTTTCGAGCGCGAGGAGGGTTTCGGTGAGGGTACCGATCTGGTTGAACTTGACTAGGAGTGCGTTGCCGACGCCCTCGGCGATCCCCCTCTCGAGTCGTTCGACGTTGGTTACGAAGATGTCGTCTCCGACGAGCTGGGTCCGGCGGCCGAGCGCGGAGGTGAGCGCGGCCCAGCCACCCCAATCCTCCTCCGCCATCCCGTCTTCGAGCGAGACGACAGGGTAACGATCGACGATGTCGACCCAGTAGGCGACGAGCTCGTCGCTCGACAGCGTCCGCCCCTCGCCTTCAAGGACATAGCTTCCGCCGCGCCAGAGCTCGCTCGTTGCCGGGTCGAGGGCGATGGCGACCTCGTCGCCCGGCACCCGACCCGCCCGCTCGATCGCCTCGACGAGGACGCTGAGGGCCTCTTCGTTTCGGGTCAGGTTCGGGGCAAAGCCCCCTTCGTCTCCGACCGCGGTGCCGTGTCCGCGGCTGTGAAGGACGCTCTTCAGGGCGTGATAGGTCTCCGCGCCCCACCGCAGCGCCTCGGAGAACGACGCGGCCCCGACCGGGACGACCATGAACTCCTGGAAGTCGACGTTGTTGTCCGCATGCACGCCGCCGTTGAGGACGTTCATCTGCGGCACGGGGAGGACATGGGCGTCGACGCCGCCGATGTAGCGGTACAGCGGAAGACCGAGAGCGGTCGCGGCCGTCCTGGCCACGGCGAGCGACACGCCGACGATGGCGTTCGCCCCGAGGCGTTCCTTGTCGGGGGTTCCGTCTAGATCGACGAGCGCGTAGTCGAGGCCACGCTGGTCTGTGACGTCTCGCCCGATGACGGCCGCTGCGATCTCACCCGATACGTTGGCGACGGCCGAGAGAACGCCCCTGCCCCCGAAGCGTTCTCCGCCGTCCCGGAGCTCCTTGGCCTCAAACGTCCCCGTTGACGCCCCGGAGGGGACGATGGCGGTGCCGACCGCGCCGGATTCAGTTCCGCAGGTGACCTCGATTGTCGGGCTGCCGCGCGAGTCGAGCACCTCTCGTGCGCTTAGAGAAGTGATGGACGTCACGGCTTGTCACTCCTGTTCGACGTGTGGAAGAAGTTATCAAAGTTAGTGTTGTCATGTGAGCCTCGGCGGGCTGGGCGGGCTGAGCGGCTGTGGGTCGGTCGCGGCTGCACCGAGATCGGAGGCTCCTGTCTCGGAAGCTCGCACGCGCGTGACCAGCCGGTCGAGCGCGCGACGAGCCGCCCCTTCGGGATCTCCACCAGCCGCAGCAAAAGCACGGGCGAGGGCGACGATGGCTTCGCCCTCGTCGACATCCTCGAGGGTGCCGCTGCCAGTGCCGGCCCCGGTGGCGGCCTCACCGCGAGCCGCACCGCGAGCCGCATTCCACCCGAGCCCGACGCTCGCGAGCTTCCGCTCGATCGTCGCAGCCCGAGCCAGGGAGGGCATGGCCACCGGCACCCCGTCGAGCAGGTGCGTGCGGCCCTTCTCCTCTCGCTTCGAGAGCTCCCAGTTGGTCACGACGTCGAGGGCCGTCGCGGCCACCGTGTCGCCAAAGACGTGAGGATGGCGCCGGATGAGCTTTCTGTTCACACTCCGGGCTATATCGGCCAGCTCGAACAGGCCTTCCTCCCGGGCAAGGGTTGCATGGAACATGATCTGGCAAAGGAGATCCCCAAGCTCTTCCTCGGCGTGCTCGACGCGTTCGGGCGAGGCCTGTGCCGGTTCCTCCCCGAGGGCCTCGAGGGCCTCGATCGCCTCGTAGGACTCCTCGAGCAGGTGGCGCACGAGGGAGCGGTGCGACTGCTCCCGGTCCCAGGGGCACTTACGGCGCAAGAAGCTCACGGTCTCGGCCAGCTGGACGAGGTCCCCCGCCACCGGTGCAGAGAGGTGCTCGATGAACACGCTCGTGAGGTGATCGGCACCTACGCATCGGTCGATCTCCTCCCAGGCGACTTCCAGCACGGTTTCGTCCTCGAGACCGAGATGGTGAAGGACCGTCGCGCTCTGGTCGGCTGCGGGCACCTCGATCGAGAGCTTGACGTTGGAAAGAACCGAGTTCGACCAGCACTGCGCGACAAGGAGCGGGCCATGATCGCCGGCAGCCGACGTGGCGAAGCTCGCGCCGTCGACAAGGCGCACGCCTGCCGTTATCGGATCGAGACCGAGCCTTGTCCAAGCGAGGTCACAAAACGAGAGGCCGGGCACGACATCCACCTGTACCCCACAGCTCGGCGCCTTCGCCCGCAGCAGCTCGACGGCACGCTCGGCTACGAGCGGTGAGCCAGGCACGCAGTAGAGAGCGCGCCCCTGCCGGAGCGCAACCTCGAGAAGAAAGGTCGCGATGGACTCGTAGACGGCTTCGAAGCTGGTCTCACTCGAGTAACGATCGTCGAAGGTCATCGGATCACGCCCGGCCGCGCCGCTCGCGAGCAGTTCGGCCGCGGCGGGGTGCCGGCTCGTACGCAGGCAGACGGCTGTATCGCTGTCGACGGCTCTCCTTAGCGCCCCCGTCGCGGCGACGGTCATGAGATCGACCCCGGCCGGGCCGAGGCCGACGATCTCGATGACGGGAGCCCCGGCCGGATCGGCATCCGGCTTCGGCGAGATCGGCCGATCCACGCGGTATCTCCTCAAGCCGCTACCAGCCGCGTGGCCCGTAGCCTCGACGGCGCCGGGTCGTTCAACCGGCTCCGCTGCCGCTGCCCGCGCCGGCTCCGCTGCCCGCGCCGGCAATGCCGCCGGGCGCCAATGCGGGCGAAGCGGCAGCACAACCAGCAGCAGCCGGTGAGACCGCGTACGCGCAGGCCTTGGCAGAGGGCGGCACCACCGCGAGGGAGTAACCGCTTTGCAGGACCTTTCGTTGCACCGAGCCGTATACCGGCGCGACGGAGATGTGGACCGCGGCGAGCGCCTTTTCATAGGCAGTCGAGAACGCCGAGGACTCGAGCAGGTCTATCTGGGGAACGACGTCCGCCGTGGGCTCGAGCTGGCGCTTGGTCACAAGAAAGAGCAGGTAGCTCGTCTGGAACTTGAATGGCGCGCTCACGACACCTACCTTCAGTCCCGCCACCACAGGGCCGAGGGTCCCCGTCCACTGGCTCTCGAGCACGCAACCGACGACTCCGCCCTTACCGGTACCGGTGTTCTGGGAGTACTTGTCAGCCTCAGTGGCAAAGCTCGCCCCGGCTCGCACCGCGGCCGCGATGGCGGTGGCCTCCTTCGCGCTCGCCACCTCTATCACCGACGTACAGGACTGGGTCGTCGAGGCGGGGTGCGCCTCTTTCCAGCGAGCAAGAGCCGCCGGCTGCAAAGAGGCGCCAGCGAGATAGGCGGAGTAGGCGTCCTCGTTCATCTGATTGCCAATGAGAGCATCACGAAACGCCGGTCCGAGACTCTCGATGATCGAGGCCGGCGTCCCAGGGCAGGTAACGGGTGGGGACTGCTGCTGGAGGATCGAGAGGTTCTGCGCGACGCTGTTCTCAGCCTCGGTCGTAGCCACCGCGGCCTCGGACGCAGGGACCGAGAGGTGGTGAGCTGCGACCATCTGATCCAGAATCTTGAACTTGATCAGCTGGGTGAGGACGAAGTCGCTGTAGGTCGAGTTCCACGTGTTGGTTCCGACACCCTTGGTCACAGGTGCCGTGCCCGCACCGCCCTGGCACAAGTACTGCGAGTCCGACCGGAGATCGGTCATCGCCGCATCCAGCTGCGTCGTAGAGATGGCCGCGGTGCCGACGTGGGCGGCCGCCGAGGGGACAGAGGAGGCGTTGCAGCCCGCCGACACGAGGGCAATCACGAGGAGGGCGGGCAGCGCCGCCAGGAACCGCTTCACGATGTGCAGATCGTAGGGTCGCGCCGGGCACGGCGGCCAGTCGCGCCCGCTGCCCGGGCTGGGCCCCCTCACGACGAGGCTCCCGCGGGCTCCGCCAGAGGTGCCGGGAAGAGCTCGCCGAGCAGCCCTGCCAGCCTGTCGGCGAGGTCCTCGCCAGCAGCAAGCGGCAGGATCAGCTGGGATGCCTCCTCCTTCAGGATCGCCCGCGGGTGCAGGCGCTTCAGCCGGACCTGGGCCGAGACCGCGAGGCGAACAGGGGACATCCTTACGACGACTTCCCCCTGACGACCGGGTCCGGCTCCCCCCGGCTTGGTCAGGGCACCGGTGATCTCGGTAACCCCGGTGCGGACGCACGCGGCCCGGAGGCGCCCGACCGCGAGCAGCGCCTGGGCCTGGGCAGGCGGCGGACCGTAGCGATCGGCCCACTCTCCCGCTATGTCCTCGACTCCGGCCGGATCTCTCACCTCCACGAGCCTGCGGTAGGCCTCGAGGCGAAGATCCTCCCGGGCGATATAGGAGTCGGGGATGGATGCCTTCACCGGCAGGTCGACGGTTATCTCGAGAGGTGCCTGGATCGGCTCGCCCTTGAGCTCGGCGACCGCCTCTGAGACCATGCGAACGTACAGGTCGTAGCCGACTGCGCTTATATGGCCCGACTGGTCGCGGCCGAGCAGGTTGCCCGCGCCCCGGATCTCCAGATCTCGCATCGCGATCTTGAAACCCGACCCGAGCTCGGTGTGCTCGCCGATGGTGCGCAAGCGCTCGTAGGCCTGCTCGCTCATGACGCGGTCGGGAGGGAAGAGCAGGTACGCGTACGCGCGGCGGCCACTGCGGCCGACGCGGCCACGCAGCTGGTGAAGCTGGCCGAGCCCGAGCATGTCGGCCCGGTCGACCACGAGTGTGTTGACAGTCGGCATGTCGATTCCGGATTCGATGATCGTCGTGCAGACGAGAACGTCGTAGCGCCCCTCCGAGAAGTCGAGCACCACCTGCTCGAGGCTGCCCTCGTCCATCTGACCGTGAGCCACCGCGACCCGTGCGTCGGGCACGAGGTTGGCGACCTCGCGGGCGACCTTCTCTATGTCCTGCACGCGGTTGTGGACATAGAAGACCTGGCCCTCGCGGAGGAGCTCACGACGGATCGCCTCCGCGACCGCGCGGTCGTCGTGCTCGCCGACAAAGGTGAGGATCGGCTGCCGCTCCACCGGGGGGGTGTTGATGAGGGAGAGATCACGGATCCCCGTCAGGCTCAGCTCGAGCGTGCGAGGTATCGGGCTCGCCGTCAAGGTGAGGACGTCGACTCCCACGGTGAGCTGCTTTATCGCCTCTTTGTGGCTCACGCCGAAACGCTGCTCCTCGTCGATCACGAGCAGTCCCAGCTTCTTGAACGAGACGTCGGCGGCAAGCACGCGATGGGTGCCGACCACGAGATCGACCGAGCCGTCGCCAAGGCCGTCGACGACCTTTCGGGCCTCGGCTCCGGTCAGAAAACGCGACAACATCTCGACACGCACCGGGAACTGCGCGTACCGCTCGGAGAAAGTCTGGAAGTGCTGCTGGGCCAGCAGGGTCGTCGGCACGAGCACGGCTGCCTGGTAGCCGTCTTGAATCGCCTTGAACACCGCCCGCAGCGCGACCTCGGTCTTGCCAAAGCCGACGTCTCCGCACACGAGCCGGTCCATTGGCGCGGCCAGCTCCATGTCGGCCTTCACCTCGGCGATCGCGCGCAGCTGATCCGCCGTCTCGGGATAAGGGAAGGCCTGCTCGAGCTCTGCCTGCCAGGGGGTGTCGGGGCCAAAGCTGTGGCCCGGCTCGCTCGCCCGGCGCCGGTAGAGGGCGACAAGCTCCTTTGCCACCTCGCGGACCGCGGCGCGCGCGCGGGCCTTCTGCTTCTGCCACTCGGAGCCGCCGAGGCGGTTGAGCCCGGGATGATCGCCCCCGGCATAGGGAGTTATCGAGTCGATCTGGTCAGAAGGGACGTACAGCTTGTCCCCACCGCGGTACTCGAGCAGGAGATAGTCACGCTCCGAGCCGCCGATCGCCCGGCGAACGAGGCCCCCGTAGCGAGCGACGCCGTGCACGTGGTGGACGACATAGGCCCCCGGCGCAAGATCGTCGAAGAAACCCTCCACCGCTCTAGCCCTTGGCCTCGCGACCCGGTGCGGTCGGCGGCGCCCCGTGATGTCGGGCTCGGAGACGAGAGCAAGCAGCGAATCTGGCAGCAGGGCGCCACGATCGAGCGGGGCGACGACGATGTGGACGCCGCTGCGCCGCAGGCTCTGGTCCGGGCCGGAAGGTGGCGGGCCGGTAGGGAGATGGGTGTCGAGGCCCTGGGCGCGAAGGACGCTCGCCATCCGATCGGCGCTGGCACGGCCGTCCGCGCAGATGACGACCCTATGGCCTGAGCGGGCAAGCTCGCCGAGACGGCGCGCGAGGCCGGCGTCGTCGCCGAGCACCGGCGGCCATCCCCGGGCGACGAGCACCGTAGTCTCCGCGCGATCCGCTGTGGGCAGGATCGTCGCGAGCTTCGCGTCAGTGCGCGCCAGCAGCCGCTCGAAGGGGAGGTGCAGGCGTGCCACGACTTCGGGAGCGACCGTTCCGGCCTCGCGCCCAGGTGTCGCCCAGGTGGACGCGAGCGACTCCGTGAGAGCGGTCTCCTCGTCGACCAGCTCGGTGGCACGGTCGCGCATACGGCGGGGCTCGACGAGCACGACCCGGGAGTCGCTCGGCAGCAGGTCGGTGAAAAGATGCTGGCCCTCGGTGAGCCAGGGCAACCATGACTCCATCCCGTCAAAGAGGGCACCCTCAGCGATCCTCTCGAAGACGTCGCGCGCAACAGGCGCATTGCCGGAGAGCCCCAGAGCGCGCCGGCGGACAGCTTCGGTGGGCACGAGCTCTCGGCAGCCGAAGATCTCGGCGCCGTCGATGTCGGCGATGGACCGCTGGTCACCAACGTCGAAGATGCTGAGACGCTCGACCTCGTCGCCCCACAGGTCTATGCGCACCGCGTGATCGCCGGTGGAGGGGAAGACGTCGATGATGCCGCCGCGGACCGCGAGCTCGCCGCGATGCTCCACCTGGTACTCGCGCCGGTAGCCGGCGTCGACGAGTCGGGCCACGAGCCCGTCGGCGTCTACCTCGCGGCCCCGGGAGACGACGACGGGCTCGGCGTCGGCGAGCAACGGGCCCAGCTGCTGGAGCAGAGCCCGGATCGGTGCGACGACAAGCCGCGCTCCGGTCGCAGCGCGATCTGGGTGGCCAAGTCGCCACAGAGCCCGCAGGCGGCGGCCCATAGTCTCGGTGGCTGGTGACACCCGCTCGTAGGGAAGGGTCTCCCAGGCGGGCAGCACCTCGACACGCTCCCGGCCGACGAACGCGGCGAGGTCGTGCTCCAGCTGCTCTGCCTCACGCAGGGTCGGCGTCGCTGCAAGGATCACAGGCGCGCTCGACAGCTCGGCAAGGGCCGCAAGGGCGATCGCCCGGGCTCCTTCGGGGACGACGACCGAGGCGTCGTCGGCCGACAGCAGCTCGGCGATGGCGGCCTCGCCCGCAAGCAGGCCGGGCAAGGCCGAGAGCTGTGGCGCAGTCATGACTTGGCGTTGAACCTGTTCATGGCGGCCTCCACCCCATCGGCAAGGATCGCCTCGACTGCGTCGGCTGCCAGCTCGACCGAGGCGGCCAACAGCTCCCGCTCCGCCTTGGAAGGGCGCCTCAAGACGTGGTCGACTCCGCGGGAGGGCGACGAGGGTTTCCCGATGCCGATGCGCACACGGAGAAAATCCCGTCGGTGAAGGTGAGCTTCGATCGAACGGAGGCCGTTGTGGCCGGCGGTGCCGCCACCGGCCTTCACCCGCACAGTCCCCGGAGGCAGGTCGAGCTCGTCATGCACGATCACCAGATGATCGCCCGGCGCTTCTCGGAGGTACCGCTTCGCGAGCGGTCGCACCGCTATGCCCGATTCGTTCATGTACGTCTGAGGGATCGCGATGACAAAGAGCTTGCCCCCGAGACGCAGGGTCGCGGTCGCGGCATTGGTTCCTCGCTCGGTGCGCAGCGATCCTTTGTGCCGAGCCGCAAGGCACTTGATCGCATCGGCTCCAAGGTTGTGGCGCGAGGCCTCGTACTCCGCCCCGGGGTTCCCGAGGCCGACGGCGACAAGATCTGCGCCCGATCCCGCTCGGTCCTCGGCTGGTGTGCGGCGGAGCGTCAGCTCGCGTCCGGCGGCTCGGTCACGGCTGCGGCCGGCTCAGCCCCCTCGCCGGCTGCGGCGACATCCTCGGGGCCGGTCCGCGGGGCGTGGGCGACGACGACCGGGCTGTCGGCGTCCCCATCGAGCTCGACGCCGGCGGGCAGCGCGATGTCGGCCGCCCGCAGCGAGTCGCCGACCTCGAGGTTCGATATGTCGAGCTCGACGTGCGGGGGCAGGTCCGCGGGCTTGGCCTTGACCGTGAGGACGGTCATCTCCTGATCGACCGTGCCGTCGTTGCGGTGGACGGCAACCGCGTCGCCGACGAGGACGATCGGGATCTGGGCACTGATCAGCTCGTCCCGCCGCACCACCTGGAAATCGACGTGGATGACAGTGTGGCGCACCGGGTGGCGCTGCAGCTGGCGGGCCATCGCAAGGTGCTCGCCGTCACCGATGACAAGGTTGAGCAGGGCCCGCGAGCCGGCCTCGCCCCCGAGGGCATGGCGGAGGTCCTTCGCGTCTACAGACACCGAGATGGGCTCGATCCCGTGCCCGTACACAACAGCTGGGATGCGCCCGGCCGCGCGCAGGCGCCCGCTCGATCGGCTGCCCGTCGGGCGAGCCGGATCAACGACGAGTGTGATGTCAGCCATTGAGCAGAGCTCCTAGGAAGAGACGTGCGATCGGTGGATCGACTTGACTGCGGCGGAGCGATTCTAGGCGATCCGTCGCCACCTCCGGTCCGGCCCTCCGAAGCGGGGCCGAGATCAGGCCCGCCCGCGTCTAGAGCAGGTTCTGCCCGCCGAAGATCTCCGAGACCGAGGTGTCCTCGAACACGGCGTCGATCGCATCGGCGATGATCTTGGCGACCGAGATCACCTCGATCTTGTCGATCCGCCGCTCCGGCGGGAGCGGGAGAGTGTTGGTAAGGATCACCCTCGAGATCGGCGCCGCCTTCAGGCGGTCCAGCGCGGGTCCCGAGAGCACCGCATGGGTCGCCATCGCCCACACGTCGGTCGCACCCTCGTCGGCCAGCCGCTCGGCTGCCGCGCACACGGTCCCGGCCGTACCGATGATGTCGTCGATCACCACACAGCAGCGGCCGCCCACGTCACCGACTATGTCGCGCGCCTCCACCTGGTCGGACCGCTGACCCTGGCGGCGCTTGTGCACGAGGGCAAGGTCGGCGCCGAGCTTTTGGGCAAAGCTCTCCGCCACCTTCACCCGACCGGCGTCAGGGGCTACGATCACGACGTCGCCCGGCTGCTCGCGCCGGAGGTACTCGAGGAGCACCGGAGCGGCCGTCAGGTGGTCGACAGGGCCATCGAAGAAACCTTGGATCTGCCCCGAGTGCAGATCCACGCTCACCACCCGGTCGGCTCCCGCGGCAGAGAACAGGTCGGCGACGAGCTTCGCGGTGATCGGCTCGCGCCCGGTGGACTTGCGGTCCTGACGCGAGTAGCCGTAGTAGGGGCAGACGACAGTGATGCGCTTCGCCGAGGCTCGTTTTGCGGCATCGATCATGATGAGCTGCTCCATGATCGCGTCATTCACCGGCGCGGCATGAGTCTGGACTATGAAGAGATCGACGCCCCGGATAGAGCTCCCGTACCGGCAGTGGATCTCGCTATCGGCGAACTCCCGCAGGTTCGTCTCTCCGAGCGAGACGCCGAGGCACTGGGCGATCTCCTGGGCAAGCTCGGGATGCGACCTTCCCGTGACCAGCTCAAGGCGGCGAGTCGGCACTAGCTCCATCTTCCGGTCCTCTCGTCGATCTTGCCGGCTCTAACCCCCAGCCGGCGGGCTTGCCCCGAAGAATGCCCCGACACGCTCCCCACGCGCCAACCGGGTCCCGGGCTCGAGACACGAGAACGGTCCGACGGCGGCTCCCTCGCCGATGCACGCGCGCTCTGCGACGGTGTGGGTGATCCGGGCACGCTCGCCCACCTCGCAGTCGATCAGGTGGCAGCTGGGCCCGATGACAGCTCCGTCGCCGATCGAGGTATGGCCTTCGAGCACGACACCGGGCAACAGGGTCACGTCCGTTCCGAGGATCACGTTCACCTCTACGTAGGTCGCCTCGGGGTCGCACATCGTGACGCCCCGGCGCATCCAGCGGTCGTTGATCCGCGAGCGCAGCTCTCCTTCCGCGGCCGCGAGCTGGGAGCGGTCGTTGACCCCGGCGGCTTCCATCGGGTCGCCGACCACTGCGGTGGCGACGGTGTAGCCGGCAGTGTGCAGCACCTCTATCGAGTCGGTGAGGAAGTACTCCCCGAGAGGGTTGTCCGGAGAGAGCCGCCGCAGTGCCGGCGCGAGCACTCCGTGGCGGAAGCAGTAGATCTGCGAAGCCACCTCGTCGACGTCGCGCTCGTCGGAGGAGCACTCCGAGTCATCTCGTATCCGCGACACGCGGCCGTCCTTCGAGCGCAGCACGCGCGAGTAGCCAAAGGGGTCGTCGAGCTTGGCCGTGAGGATGGTGGCGGCTGCGTCGCGGGCACGGTGCTCGGAGACGAGGCGCGCGAGCGTCGCGGCGCGCACGAGTGGGGTGTCGCCGGGCAGAACGACGACATCGCCCTCGTCCAGATCCCCGGCGATGGCCTCGTCAAACCCGGTGAGCCCGACGGCCACCGCATCTCCGGTGCCCCTTGCCTCGAGCTGCTCCACGAACTCGAGCCTCATGGCCTTCGGCGCTTCCGCCTGGATCGTCTTTGTGACTTCGTTGGCGTGGTGGCCCACGACGACCACGACTTTGTCCATGGGCAGCTCGGCAAGGGCGTCAAGGACATGGAGGATCATCGGGCGCCCGCAGAGGCGGTGGAGCGGCTTTGGGGTGGTCGATCTCATCCTCGTTCCCTGGCCGGCGGCCAGCACTATCGCGGAGAGGGGTCGTTTCTGCGGCCTGGCATCGACGGTCATCGCGTCACCACCTCCAAGAGTCCGACAGCTCCGACCATAGCGGGGGCTCGGGCGCCGCGCTCGGCACGCTCCAGATCCCCTCGAATCCACCGTGAGATAGCACCCCGGGGTCCCCGGGCTCGGCCCGGTCATCTCGGGTGGCCCTGCCGGCCTGGCCCTCCTCGGTCCGGCCAGGGATCTAGTGTGGCCCCACATGGACTTCAGCCCGACTCCTGAACAAGAGCTGCTCAAAGAGGCAGTGGCCGGCATTGCCGGCCACTACGGCCACGAGTACTTCCAGGAGAAGACGAGACAGGGGGCCAAGCCCGACGAGCTGTGGTCGGAGCTGGGAGCCGGCGGCTATCTCGGAGTGCACCTCCCTTCTGCCTACGGTGGCGGCGGCATGGGCGTTGCCGAGCTGACGATCGTCTGCGAGGAGGTTGCTGCCGCAGGGTGCCCCCTGCTCTTGATGCTCGTCTCGCCCGCCATCTGCGCCACACTCATCGCGCGGTTCGGCACGGCGTCGCAAAAGCAGCGGTGGCTCCCCCCGATGGCGTCGGGGGAGGCGAAGATGGCCTTTGCCATCACCGAGCCTGACGCCGGCTCCAACTCCCACCGCATCGCCACCACCGCCGTGCACGAGGGCGGGAGATGGGCTCTTTATGGCACCAAGCACTACATCTCAGGGGTTGACGAAGCTGACGCGGTCATCGTCGTGGCCCGCACCGGTACCGAGGAGGCGACGCGACGGGCGAGGCTCTCGCTGTTCATCGTCGGCACCGACGCCAAGGGTTTCGAGGCGCGCAAGATCCCAGTCGAGATCGCCGCGCCGGAAAAGCAGTTCACAATCTTTCTCGACGACTGCACCCTTGGCGAGGACGACCTGCTCGGAACCGAGGGCGAGGGCCTTCGCCAAGTCTTCGCCGGACTGAACCCGGAGCGGCTGATGGGAGCCGCCATCTCGTGCGGCATCGGCCGCTACGCCCTCGAGAAGGCGTCTGCCTACGCGACGCACCGCACCGTGTGGGACCGTCCAATTGGCGCGCACCAGGGCATCGCCCATCCCCTCGCCGTAGCCAAGATCGAGCTCGAGCTTGCGAGGCTCATGCTCTCGAAGGCGGCCTGGTCCTATGACGCGGGACTGGATGCCGGGGAGGCTGCCAACATGGCCAAGTACGCCGCTGCCGAGGCCTCCCTCCGGGCACTCGACCAGGCCATCCAGACCCACGGCGGCAACGGGCTCGCGTCCGAGTTCGGCCTCGCCGACCTGTGGGGAACCGCCCGACTCCTGCGGACGGCACCGGTCAGCCGGGAGATGATCCTCAACTACGTCGCCCAGCACTCCCTCGGGCTCCCGAAGTCCTACTAGAACCGATCTCCGCCTCCGAATGGGTCAAGGACCGAGTCAGGTCGCCTGGGAAGGGGTCGTCCCGAGACTGTCGTCTACCCTCGTCACGTAGTACATAGCGCCTCACGATCCCCGGATCTGCTCTCGGGCCTCCAGATCGTGAGCTCGCCGGCTCACCTGAGCAGCCACCCGCCGTCGACGGCCAGGTTCACCCCGTTGACACCGGTGTTGTCGAGCAGGAAGACCACCGCCCCGACGATCTCCTGCATAGTCACGAGGCGACCGAGCGGAGTTCGGGCGACGAGCGCTTCGATCAAGCGCGGCGCCTGCCTGCCTGGCATAGGGCCGAAAGACCCAGGTGGGCCCGTCTCCCGGGTCCGGATGCGTCCCCAGGCGCTCAGTCGAAGATGGGGTCCCTCGTCCTCGTCCGCTTCAGCTCGTAGAACCCGTCCGTCCCGGCAACGAGCAGCACGCCGTCCCACAACCTGCCGGCCGCGTCGCCACGGGGGGTCGGCGTCACAACCGGTCCGAAGAATGCAACCCCTTCGACATGTATGACCGGGGTGCCGACTTCGTACCCGACCGGATCCATCCCCGCATGGTGGGACTTCTTGATCGCCTCGTCGTACTCGGTGGTCGCGGCCGCATCGATGAGGTCGGCGGGAAGCCCGAGCTCGGCAATCGCCTCGACGACCGACGCTTCCTCGCGGCGATGCTCGTTGTGAAATCGTCTGCCGATAGCGCTGTAGAGCGGCAACACGATCTCGTCGCCGAATCTCTCGCGAGCTGAGGTCACAACTCGTACCGGCCCCCAGGCCATGTCGAGCAGCGCTCTGTAGTCGGCGGAGACGTCCTTGTCCGCGTTCAGGTAGGAGAGCGACATCACGTGCCAGCGGGCGGCGATGGGGCGGACCTTTTCGACTTCGAGGATCCAGCGCGAGGTGATCCACGCCCAGGGGCAGATCGGGTCGAACCAGAAGTCGACCGGCGCCGGCTCGGTTGTTGTCATGGACGTCACTTCTCGTCTCCTCTGTGTCGGGTGTGTCGCGCGTCTCGGGTGCTTCAGGGATGTCGCGCGTCTCGGGTTATCGAGATGTCGGGTGCGTCAGCTGCCGGTGAACTCCGGGGGGCGTTTCTCAAGGAAGGCGCTCACCGCTGCCCTGTGGTCAGCGGTCACCGCAAGGCGCGCCTGCAACTCGGCTTCGAGACCGAGCACGTCGGCCATGGCAGCCGAGGCGCTGTACCAGAGGGCCTCCTTCAGGGCAGCATAAGCCAGTGTCGGTCCGGCGGCGAGCCGCGCCGCGAGCGCTGCCACATGAGCTCCCAGACCGTCGGCCGGGACAACCTCGTGCACGAGCCCTATGCGCTCGGCCTCCTCGGCTCCGATGACGGTGCCGAGCAGGAGAAGGCCCATCGCCCGCGACCAGCCCACCGCGCGCGGCAGCGTCGCGGAGACGCCGGAGTCCGCCGTCAGGCCTATGGCGCCGAAGGCCGGCACGAACCTGGCACCCTCGGCGGCAACTCGCAGGTCACACGCGAGCGCGATGCCGAGCCCAGCCCCGGCACAGGTCCCGTTGATGGCGCCAATCACGGGTTTTGGCATTGTCGAGATGCTCGTGATGATCGGGTTGTAGTGCTTGGAGACGGTGCTGAGGCTGTGAGCGGGATCACCCGCCAGTGCCTCGGCATGCTCAGCCAGATCCTGTCCGGCGCAAAACGCCCGCCCTGATCCGGTGAGGACGACCGCGCGGACGGTACGGTCGTTTGCTACCGCCTCGAGCGCGCCAAGCAGGGCTTCCTTCACAGAGCTGGTGAGTGAATTCGCGCTCTCGGGACGGTCAAGGGTCACAGTTGCCACGTCAGCGAGGCGGTCGACGTGCACCTGATCTGGGACAGACGACATGTCTCTAAGTCTTGCAGACGACACCGACGACCGAGCCCTCGCGGACTCTAGAGACGGCACCGCCTCCCGGGACAGCCAATGGAGCTCACGGCACCAGGCGACACGGTGGTCGTGGTCGTGGTCGTGGTCGGAGGCACCGTGGTCGTGGTGGTCGTCGGCTGGAAGGGGACTGTCGTAGTAGTTGTCGAAAAGACGTTGGTGGTGGTCGTCGGCAGGAAGGGGGTGGTCGTGGTCGTGGTCGTGCTGCTCGTAGTCGGAGGCGCCGTGGTCGTGGTGGTCGTAGTGGTCGTAGTGGTCGTGGTGGTCGACGGCGTGCTCGCTCCGCTCAGGGCGAGAGGCAGCTGCGCGTCGCCATCACTGTAGACACCGGTTGCGACGCAGGTGGCGAGCCAGGGGCAGGCCACGAAGCCAAGATCACTCTCCGGGTTAGGGTTGGCATTCGGGGGCATCGGGGAAACGGTCCCCGACAGCGTCGAGCCGCTCAATGTCAGCAGGTACCCGAACTGAGCACCACCGGCGTCATAGTGTCCCGTCGCCGCGCAGCTCGTCGCACTTACGCAGGCGACCGAGTGCATGATGACATTGGTGTCAGTGGTCCCCGGCATCATGGACGCGAGCCAGATCCCTGCCTCCTCCATGAGCACCAGCCCCTGCACGTTCCCTGAGCTGTCGGTGTAGTGCCCGACAGCCAGGCAGAAGTAACCCGCTTTGCACGCGACCGCGTCGATCTCCGGCGAGGGGTCGAGCGCACTTGCTCCGGCTGGCGACGGCATCGCGGTCGCGACCCACTGCCCGCTACTGCTCGTGTCGATGAAGCCGACGCGATCGCCCGCCGTGTCCTCGTAGCTCCCGAGCGCCACACATATCGAAGCGCTTGCACAAGAGACCCCCTCGACCTCCGCCGAAGGAGCGGCGGCGGCGTTGGGAGGAAGCGGCGCAACCGACGCCTGGAGGCTCCCGGCGGAGTCGGTCACGAACAGAGGCTCCGTGCTGCCCGACGGCGTGACATAGTCCCCAGCCGCCACGCACGTGCTCGCTCCCTCGCACGCGACGCTGTCCAACGCCGAGCCGTGGTCGAGGCCCCCGGGAACCGGTGCCTGCCCGGCCACGAAACGACCATTGACCTCCCTCACAATGAGGCCCTCTGTCAGCCCGCTCCTGGCTGCATAGGTGCCGACTATGACGCAGGCGCCAAGGCGCGGGCAGGCCATGAAGTCGATCGTCGGAAAGCTCGAGTGGATAGCGTTGGCAGGCATGGGCATCGCGATCGCGGACCACCTGCCCTTGAACTCGATGAGGATGTCGGCAGCTATCGAAGTGGACGACTCGTACAGGCTCGTACCGATGCAGTCGCCCAACCCGGTGCAACGCAACTGATACGGGCCGAGATTGGCAGCTTCGATGCCCCCGGAGGGGAGCGGTGCCACCACGGTCGACCATGTAGTGCCGTGCTGTGTCGAGATGAGGTCCTCATTCAGGCCGGCCGGCGTCTGGTACTCGCCGAGCACCTCGCACTTGGCGATGGCCGGGCAGGCCACCGGCCCGGCGTACGCGGAGACGCCGCTCGGCGTGTGGGCCGGAAGCGGCAGCGGCTCCGGCTGCCAGGATGCGATAGCGGGGGGAACAGAGGCTCCAGCAGAGCCAGAAGACAGCGCAGAGTGAGCCGCCAGAGTGCCGAGTGCCAGGGTTAGGACCGCGCCCGCGACAGCGCTCGACCAACCCAAGGTGGCGCTGCGGTGCCTCGAACCGCTTCGGGCCATGCCCAACGATAGGCGCAATGGGACCTGACCGGTGTGACGGCTCAGCTCCAGATCGTCACATAGACAGGCGGGCGGAACCTGCTCGGCGGAACGCCGGACTGTGGGGTATGCATCGCATGGGTGGCGTCCGGGGTGGTGATGAACCGCTTCAGTGCGGATTTGGCTGGGCTCGCTCGATCGGCCGTGAGCATGGTCGCGTACCACATGAGCTCCAGCGGGAATTGGTTCACCGGAAGCGTCACGAGCGAACCCCGGTGCAGCTCGGGAGCAACGAGATGGCTGATCGCGGGCGCGATCCCGTCACCCTTCTCTGCCGCCACCCAGGCGGCCGCCTGGCTCGGAAAGACGCGGATGCGCTCCTCTCGCACCCTGAGGCGCGAGAGGATCTGGTGGACAGGCATAGCCGGATCAGTCGCATCTGGATCGACGAGCCAGATCTCATCTGCGAACCGACTGAGCGCCAGCTGTGCAGGCGCGGCTGGGAGCGATCCAGACCGAATCGCGGCTGCCGGCGGGGCAACGGCGAGAACCGATGCCAAACGGTGCGTGGGCGAGGCCACCACGACCAGGTGGTACCGGAAGAGCGGGTAAGACTCGAGCCCGGTGGCGGCCGGTCCCGAGATCCTCGGCCCAAGGGCGACGTCGGCGAGCCGCTCCTGCAGGATCGCCGCCATCTCCGCACTCGTCGCGACGGCCAGGCTGACCTCGATCGGACCGCTCCGAGAGCTGAAAGCGGACAGCAGGGCAGGGGCAACTGACTCGGCGATCGAGCTCGTCGCTACCACGCGGAGGCGCTCGGGAGCACCGTTGGCACGGCGGATCTCCTCTTCGGCTTCGGCTCCGAGCGCGACCATCTGCGAGGCGATCCCGACGAGGCGCCGCCCGCCCGGCGTCAAGGTCATCCCGCTCTGAGTCCGCTCGACGAGATTGTCGTCGAACTGCCTGCGCAAGGCCGCGAGCGCCCCGGAGATCGCAGGCTCGCTCACGCCGAGCGTCTTGGCAGCCGCCGTGACCGAGCCGAGACGGGCGACGAGGACAAACGCCTCCAGCTGCGTGAGCGTCACAGCAAGAAGGGATACCACACCGTCGTCCCTCACCACAGCGGCCGGCCCCGGACTCGATAAGCGTTCGCTTATGGAGGCGTTGACCGGGGGCCGGAGCAGCGCGAGCTTTAGCGGGTCACGGGAACACTCGGGCAACTGGGAAAGAGGGGGATTGCCCATGCAGGTGCCTGCACCGGTCGAATACGAGCGAGCGACGTCAGTGGACAACGCCCTCGCGTTGCTCGAGCGCCACGGCTCTGAGAGCCGCATCATCGCAGGCGGCCACAGCCTCCTCCCGATGATGAAGCTGCGCCTCGCCCGACCCGAGGTGCTGATCGACATCAACGACCTCGGCGATCTCTCCTATGTGCGGCGCGATGGCGACGAGCTCTGCCTCGGCGCTATGGCCAGGCACCGGGACCTGCTCAACTCGCACGAGGCCGGGACTCTTTTCCCGATCCTGCACGACGCCGAGAGGGTGATAGCCGATCCGATCGTGCGCAACCGCGGCACGGTCGGTGGCTCGATCTGCCAGGCCGACCCATCGGAGGATCTTTCCGCCGTCTTCGCGGCCCTTCGTGCGACTGCGGTCATCGGCTCGTCGAAGGGAACCCGCAAGGTCGCGATGGACGACTTCCACATCGGCCCGTACTCCACGGCCGTCGGACCGGCCGAGATGCTCCTCGAGGTTCGCATACCGGTCCAGCACGGATCGGGGAGCGCCTATGAAAAGGTCGAGCGCCGCGCGGGCGACTGGGCGATCGCAGCCGCCGGAGCTGCGCTTCGCGTCGAGGGCGGCTCGGTGAGCTATGCAGGCATCGGGCTCGCAGCCGTCGGGGCCGAGCACTTTCGCTGTGCGCGAGCCGAGGCGTCTCTCCTTGGCCAAAGAGCCTCCGAGGAGAGCTTTTCTGAGGCGGCTCGCCTCGTCTCGGAGAGCGTCAACCCGGTCGCCGACCAGCGCGGACCGGAGGACTACAAGCGCCATCTTGCCGGCGAGCTGACGCTGCGGGCGCTGCGCCGAGCCGCGGCACGCGCCGAGGGACAGGGGGGTTGAGGTCATGCAGGTGACAATGACGGTCAACGGCAACGAGGTCACGGCGACGATCGAGCCCCGGCTGCTTCTCGTCCACTTCATCCGAGATCACCTCTTGCTGCGAGGCACTCACTGGGGCTGCGACACCTCCAACTGCGGAACCTGCGTGCTATGGATGGATGGTGAACCTGTGAAGAGCTGCACGGTGCTGGCCGCCATGGCCAACGGCCGCGAGATCCGGACCGTCGAGGATCTCGAGCGAGGTGGCGTTCTCGATCCGGTCCAGCAGGGCTTCATCGAGGAGCACGGGCTGCAGTGCGGGTTCTGCACTCCGGGGATGATGATGACCGCCCGCTGGCTGCTCGACCACAATCCCGATCCGTCCGAAGAGGAGATCCGCGAGGCGATCTCCGGCCAGATCTGCCGCTGCACGGGGTACAAGAACATCGTGAGTGCGATCCGCTGGGCCGCCGAGCACCCCAGCACGACGGAGGTGAATGCCTGATGACGTCGACAATTGAGGCTCCCGAGGCCAACCCGATCGGCTTCGGCCGGATGAAGCGCAAGGAGGACCCGCGCTTTGTCCGGGGGCAGGGCAACTACGTGGACGACCTCCAGCTCCCCGGGATGCTCTACGGCGCGGTGCTCCGAAGCACGCTCCCCCATGCCCGCATCGTCTCCATCGACACCTCCGCCGCCGAGGCCCATCCAAAGGTGAAAGCCGTCATCACCGGGAAGACCCTAGAAACCCTCAACCTTGCCTGGATACCGTCGCTCTCCCACGACGTCCTTGCCGTGCTTGCTACCGACAAAGTGCGCTTCCAGGGCCAGGAAGTGGCATTCGTCGTAGCCGAGGACCGCTACTCGGCCCGAGATGCCCTGGAGCTCATCGAGGTCGAGTACGAGCCGCTCGATCCGGTCATCGACGCGAAGCAAGCCATCCTGCCCGGCGCCACCGTCATCAGAGACGACATCGCAGGCAAGACGGACAACCACATCTTCGACTGGGAAGCGGGCGACAAGGCGGCGACCGACGCCGTCTTTGCCGCCGCCGAGGTCGTCGTCACCCAGGACATGCTCTACCCGCGCGTCCACCCTGCGCCGATGGAGACCTGCGGAGCCGTCGCGGATATGAACAAGGTGACGGGCAAGCTGACTATCTGGTGCACCACCCAGGCACCCCATGCCCATCGCACCCTGTACGCGCTCGTGGCAGGGCTTCCCGAGCACCAGATACGTGTCGTAAGTCCCGACATCGGCGGTGGCTTCGGCAACAAGGTCGGGATCTACCCGGGATACGTCTGCTCGGTCGTGGGCTCCATCCTCACGGGCAAACCCGTGAAGTGGATGGAGGACCGCTCGGAGAACCTCATGTCCACGAGCTTTGCTCGTGACTACCACATGCACGGCGAGATCGCTGCGACGCGCGAGGGCAAGATCACCGGGCTCAGGGTGAGAGTGCTGGCCGATCACGGAGCCTTCAACAACACGGCCCAGCCGACGAAGTTCCCCGCGGGTTTCTTTCATATCTTCACCGGGTCCTACGACCTGCAGGCCGCGCACTGCGCCGTCACGGGCGTCTATACGAACAAGGCACCCGGTGGAGTCGCCTACGCGTGCTCGTTCCGTGTCACAGAGGCCGTCTACCTCGTCGAGCGCATGGTCGACTGCCTCGCCGGCGAGCTGGGGATGGATCCAGCCGAGCTTCGCATGAAGAACCTGCTGCGAAAGGAGCAGTTCCCTTACACGTGCAAGACGGGATGGGTCTACGACTCGGGCGACTACCCAAGGGCTCTCGAGCTCGCGATGGAGATCGCCGGCTACGACGAGCTGAGGCGTGAGCAGGCGGAGAAACGCAAGCGGGGCGAGCTCATGGGCATCGGCATCTCCTTCTTCACAGAGACCGTTGGAGCGGGGCCGAAGAAGCACATGGACATCCTCGGCCTCGGAATGGCCGACGGTGCCGAGGTCCGCGTGCACCCGACCGGAAAGGCCGTGGTCCGCCTGTCGGTGCAGACCCAGGGCCAGGGCCATGAGACCACGTTCGCGCAGATCGTCGCCGAGCAGCTCGGGATCCCTCCACTTGACATCGACGTCGTGCATGGAGATACCGACAACACACCGTTCGGGCTCGGAACCTACGGATCGCGCTCGACGCCGGTGTCTGGTGCGGCGGTGGCGGTCGCCGCCCAGCGGGTGCGTGACAAGGCCCGCATCGTCGCCTCCGCGATGCTCGAGGTCTCCCCTGACGACCTCGAGTGGGAGAAGGGACGTTTCTTCGTCAAGGGCGACCCGAGCGCGTCAAAGACGATCCAGGAGATCGCGCTCGGTGCGCACGGCACGGTCGAGCTCCCAGAGGGCGTCGAGGGGCACCTCGATGCCGACTGCGTCTATGACCCGCCTAACCTCACGTTCCCCTTCGGCGCCTACATCTGCGTCGTGGACGTGGATCGCGGGACCGGCGTCGTGAAGGTGCGGCGTTTCATCGCCGTCGACGACTGCGGGCCGCGCATCAACCCGATGATCGTCGACGGGCAGATCCATGGCGGCCTCGCCGACGGGGTCGGCATGGCCCTCATGGAGGTGATCGCTTTCGACAAGGAAGGCAACTGCCTCGGTGGCTCCTTCATGGACTACCTCCTGCCGACCTCGCTCGAGTGCCCGAGCTGGGAGCTCGGCATGACAGTCACGCCCTCGCCTCACCACCCCATTGGCGTGAAGGGGATCGGCGAGTCGGCCACTGTCGGCTCTCCTCCCGCGGTCGTCAACGCGGTCCTCGACGCGATCGGTGTGCGCCATGCCGACATGCCTCTCACACCCGCACAGGTGTGGAGGGCCATGCAGGGCACGCCGCTCCGGACCGATCTCGCGATCGAGTGAGCAACCAGGTGAGCACCGTCGAGGACCACGCGCCAGCGGCTGCACAGATCATGACGCTCCCACCGGCATCCAACGCCGGCGTGCGTGAGCGCGCGGGGAAGCTCCGCGCGGAGCGGGTCGCATTCGTGATGGCGACCGTCGTTCGCGCCGAGCGGCCCACGTCGGCCAAGGCCGGGGACGTGGCGATCGTGCTCGGTGACGGCACGATCGAGGGTTTCGTCGGCGGAGAGTGCGCGGAGGCGAGCGTGCGGCTCCAGTCCCTCCGGTCACTCGAGTCTCGTCAACCGGTGCTCCTGCACATCTCACCTGAGGGTGCCGGCACCTCCGATGAGACGGCCCCAGTCGACGGGTCGGTAACGGTCCACAACCCGTGCCTCTCGGGCGGGAAGCTGGAGATCTTTCTCGAACCGAACATCCCCGCGCCCGTGATGGTGGTGCACGGCCGCTCCCCGATAGCTGCGGCTCTCGCGCGAATCGCCGCGCAGGCGGGCTACGTGCTGGCCGAGTCCCTTGCCGGCAGCGACGGTGAGGACTCTCCGGCTCAGGGGTCTCGCGCCGAAGACCCTCTCCCCGGCAAAGCGGTGGCAGGCGCCGACGCGGTCGTGGTCGCCTCCCATGGCCGAGACGAAGAAGGGCTCCTCGTCAGCGCCGCGCGGGCCAATGTCGCATACATCGGTCTCGTCGCCTCCAAGAAGCGCGGGGCAGCAGTGCTCGACAGGTTGGGCCTGCCCGATGAACAAAGGGCCTGCATCCATACCCCCGCCGGGCTCGATCTCGGCGCCCGGAGCCCAGAGGAGATCGCCATCTCGATCCTGGCAGAGATAATCTCCTCCCGCCGGACGGAGATGGACGAGACGTCGTCGGCGGTCCCATGTCCCGCCGACGACGACAGCGCTACCGGTACGCCACCGGAGAAAGCCATGAGCGTGCTCGATCCGGTCTGTCGCATGACCGTCATCGCAGGGCCGAGCTCGCCCCATGCGGACTATCAAGGAGAGCTCTACTTCTTCTGCGGCTCTGGTTGCAGGGATGCTTTCGTGGCGGATCCTGAAGGATTCCTCGCGCGCTCTTGACCAGGCTCATCTCCGGCGTCGAGGACATGATCGAGCGACTCGAGACGGTTGACTACCTTGCCGACCAGGGTCTCGCCACGGCACTGTTCCTAGCAGTCGAGCTGCCACAACCGATCCTGCTCGAGGGCGAGGCCGGCGTCGGGAAGACAGAAGCCGCCAAGAGCCTCGCCCGCGTGCTCGCCACACCGCTGCTCCGCCTGCAGTGCTACGAGGGCATCGATGCGTCCGAGGCGCTCTATGAGTGGAACTACGCGCGCCAGCTTCTTGCTATCCGCGTCGCAGAAGCTCGCGGCGAGGCCGTGGACGAGCACGGTCTGTTCACGCCCGACTACCTCATCGCCCGCCCGCTCCTGCGGGCGATCGAGCACCCCGGACCGTACCCAGCCGTGCTTCTCGTCGACGAGATAGATCGCGCAGACGACGAGTTCGAGGCGTTCCTCCTCGAGCTCCTGGCCGAGAGCACGGTCACGATCCCCGAGCTCGGGACCATTCGGGCATCGCATCCGCCAGTCGTCGTGCTCACCTCCAACCGCACGCGTGATCTCCATGATGCGCTGAAGCGCCGGTGCCTGTACCACTGGATCGACTACCCCGACATCGCCGAGGTCGTGCGGATCGTCCGCAGGCGCGTCCCCGGCGCAGCTGCCCTTGTCGCGGGTCAGGCCGCGGCCGCGGCCGCCCGCTTGCGCACCCTCGATGTGCAAAAGCCCCCCGGCATTGCCGAAGTCATCGACTGGGTCGGCGCCCTCTCGCTGCTGGGCGTGACAGAGCTCGACTCGCAAGCCGCAGCAGACACCCTCGGGTCGGTGCTCAAGTACAGCGAGGATCTCGCACTTGCCCGCAGCCGTGGCCTCGACTGGGTGGCCGAGGGCGCCTGAGCGGTTCGAAGCATCTCAACGGGAGCCGCGGACGGCCAACGCGAGTCGCTCCAAGGCGAACGCGCTATGTCCGCTCACGAGCTCGTCGCAGTGCGGCAGCGCCGCCGCCATCCCGCCGACGAGGGGCTCGTAGCATGGGTCGGCGCTGCGCGGGTTCACCCAGACGATCCGGTGTGCGAGGCGCCGCAACCGGGCCATCTGCTCACCGAGCAGGGTCGCGTCGTCGCGTTCCCAGCCATCCGACATGATCACGACGACAGCCCCGCGCGCGACCCCGCGCCGGCCGTAGCTGTCGAGGAATGTCTTGAGCGCCTCGCCGATGCGCGTCCCTCCCTTCCAGTCGGGAGCAGCAGTGGCAGCTCGTTGGAGAGCCGCCTCGATGTCGCGATCCGCCAGGACCCGCGTAAGACGGGTGAGACGGGTGGCAAAGACGAAGACCTCTGCCCTCGCGATGCTCGGTCCGCTCGCAGCCGCATGGAGGAAGTGGACGTATGCAAGCGCGTAGGGCTCCATCGAGGCTGAGACGTCGCACATGACGACGAGCCGACGCGGCACTCGCCGTGGGCTCCTCCGCATCAGACGGACAGGGTCGCCGGCACTTGCATGGCCGCGCCTGAGCGTCGCTCGCATGTCGACCATCTCGCCGTGCCGGTCCGCCGTCGAGCGCCGCCCCCGGCGGGCTGGGAGGAAAAGGCAGATGCGTTCGAAGATACGTCTCATCTCGTCCAATTCCTCCCGGGAGAGTGACGAGAAGTCCCGCCTCGCGAGCATCTCCTCTCGGCTGGCGATGCCGATCGCGAGCTCCTTTCCTCCAGTCGCCTCGCTCTGGGCGGGATCGGCGAACTTCGATGACGCGTGCAGGCCGCTCGCCATTGCGAGCTCGCGAGGAGA
>JAKACA010000114.1 GCA_021796455.1 Actinomycetes bacterium | reverse complement strand
CGCCACCGACGTCCGCGATCACGACGCCACTGTCGGATCCCTCGGCGTCAACGACCTGGCCGACACGTTCGATGCACATCAGTGGCGAGCCCCCTCCATCAGCTCTGAGCCTCCTGGCACGGTAGGGGTGTCGCGCGAGTGGCCGGCGTCGCGCGAGTGGCCGGCGTCGCGAGAGCGCTCGCTATGCCGGGGAGCTCGCGGACAAGGCTGTCAAGGGCGACACTTACCTTCGGTGACAGACCGACACCATCGCTCGTGTCCTCAACCTCGATCCCGAAGAAGACAAGCTGATCAGGCAGCCGGTCAAGAGCTCGACCCAGCTCGACCGCCTCCACGATCCCCGAGCCATGGGTGCTGAGCACCGCCGGAGGTGGACCCGCTCGCCAGCTGCCGCGCTGGCAATCGAAGCGGTGGAGCCCGCCAGGCAACCCGCCTGAGTCGACCGCGTCAACAAGGAGCACGCAGCCGTGCCCAGACCACCGCTGGACTAGAGCTGCCGGCTCCCCTGTCTCCTCCACAATCTCGAGCCGGTCCTCGCCGGCAAGCCGCAGCCGCTCTATCAAAGCGGGACCGAGGCCGTCGTCGTGCCTGTACGGGTTGCCGATACCGATGACCAATGGCCTGGTCATGGCTACAGCCTTACTACCCGTAGGTCGAGGAAGTGGGTAGAGCAGGAGATACATGGGTCATAGTTACGGATCGTCTGCTCGCAGCGCGCCGTCAGTGTCTCGTCGTCCAGATCGAGGTTGGCTTCGACGACATGAGCCAGGTCGTGCTCGATTGCTCGCTGGTTCTGCGAGGTTGGTGGCACGATCGTCGCGGAAGTGATAATCCCCTCGCTGTCGATCTCATAGCGGTGGTAGAGAAGCCCGCGGGGCGCTTCGCTGGCGCCATGTCCGACACCTGATCGAGGCATCACGGGAACAGCCGGCTCGCTCGGTGGGCTGTACTCACCGATGAGTCGGAGAGCCTCCTCGCAGGCGGCGACCACCTCGACGGCTCGCACGATGATGCTCTTGAACGGGTTGCGACACTCACCCCGAAGTCCCGCATCCGCGGCAGCCGCCCGCGCGAGGGGAGGCAGGAGAGCCTGATTGAGGCTGTAGCGGGCGAGCGGCCCGACGGCATACTCGCCGGTGTCGAGGCGGCCGTGCAGAGCCGTGCTGTGGGCGACATGCTCCTCGTGCACATGGGCGGAGAACTGAGGCACGCTAAACTGCGCCCGACCGCTCACAGAGCCGATGCGCGAGCCCATGAATGGGTAATGGTCTTCCCCGGCGAGCGCCAGCAGGTCCCAGTCCCCCTCGTAGTCAGGCATGGGAAATCCAGCCACCCACTCGACGGTGTCGAGCGCGGCTTGGCGCGCCCACTCGAGCTCGGGGACGAGCTCTGCCAGCTCCGACACCGTCGGGACACGGTAGAAGCCGCCGACGCGCACGTTGATCGGGTGGATAGCCCGCCCGCCGATGACTTCGAGGAGGCGGTTGCCGAGCTTCTTCAATCGAAGCCCTCGCTCCACGATTCCCCGGTGGTCCTGGGCCATCGCGATCGCCCCCGCGTAGCCGAGGAAGTCGGGTGCGTGCAGCATGTAGATATGGAGCACGTGGCTCTCGATCCACTCGCCGCAGTACAGGATATGGCGCAGAGCCGCTAATTGCCCGTCCACGACGACACCGCAGGCATCCTCTATGGCCAGACAAGAGCTCATCTGATAGGCGACGGGGCAGATGCCACAGATGCGTGCCGTGATATCTGGTGGTTCGGTATAGCTGCGGCCGCGCAGGAAGGCCTCGAAGAAGCGCGGAGGCTCGTAGATGTTGAGCTCGACCGTGGTGAGCTCGCCGTCTGTGATCGTGACGTGCAGCGCTCCTTCGCCCTCGACTCGGGCCAGCGCCTGTACGTCGAGCTGCCGCGTCCCGTTTCGATGTGTCATGACGTCGCCCGCGGGGAGCCAACCGCTGCGTGCTCGGAGCCAGGTATGTCGCGAAAGCCTGGCGCGTTCGCGTTGAAGGTGCGAAAGACCCTCTCGATCGCCCGATCAGACACCGGGAGGGAGCGCAGGAGCTGGACGAACGCCGTCGTGCTCACCGTGTCCGCCGGGCCGTAGCAGCCATAGCATCCCCGGTCGAACGCCGGGCAGATCGCACCACAACCAGCGTGGGTGACGGGACCAAGGCACGCGGTCCCATGCGCCACCATCACACACGTAGTACCTCGCGCTTTGCACTCCACGCACACAGAGGAGGACGGAAGACGCGGACGGCGCCCGAGCAGGAACGAGGAGATGACGTGCAACAGCTGACTCTTGTTAACCGGGCATCCGCGTAGCTCGTAGTCGACAGCGACATGATCTGATATCGGCGTAGAGGTGCTGAGAGTCTCGATGTAGTCTGGTCGCGCGTACACGACGGAGACGTACTCGCCCACGTCGGCGAAATTGCGAAGGGCCTGTATTCCCCCCGCCGTAGCACACGCGCCAATCGATATGAGCACGTTGGACTCCTCGCGGATATGAGCGATGCGCTCGATGTCGGACGCGGTGGAGACAGAGCCTTCGACGATCGAGAGATCATAGGGGCCGGCAACGGTCGCGCTGGAAGCCTCGAGGAAGTGGGCGAGCTCGACTGCGCCGGCCACAGCGAGCAACTCGTCCTCGCAGTCGAGCAGGCTCAACTGACAGCCGTCGCAGGACGCAAACTTCCAGACGGCAACCTTGGGCACGGCCGCAGTCACAGCTCACGAACCTCTAGCAGAGGGCGGGCGACTTCCCATGTCAGGACAGGGCCGTCGCGGCAGAGAAAGTAACCGGCCAGCTGGCAGTGGCCACACTGGCCCACAGCGCACTGCATGTTCCGCTCCAGCGACACTTGAATGGCCTCCGGTGCCACGCCGCGCTCGATGAGGTTGAGGGCTACAAAACGCATCATCACCTCTGGTCCACACACCATCACCACTGTCCTGCCCGGGTCGATCTCCAGCCGCGGCAGCTCGTTCGTCACGATCCCTATGCTCCCGTGCCAGTCCCGCGACGGACGGTCGACGATGGTGCGCACTGTTATGGCACGGTCTCGCCACCAGCAGTCGAGCTCCGAGCGGAAGAGCAGCTCAGCTGCGCTGCGGGCTCCTACGACGAGAGCCACACGACCGAAATCGGAGCGGCTCGCGAGGATCGTGTGAACCACCGGGCGCAGGGGAGCAAGTCCGATCCCGCCGCCGACGACGATGAGATCCTGACCTCGTGCTGTGTCGATATCCCACCCTCGCCCAAAGGGACCCCGCACTCCGACAACGTCACCTGGCTGCTTCGCGCACAGAGCTTTGGTGACGCCGCCGACGTCGCGAACGGTGTGCACGAGGGCACCGTCGAGTCCCGACTGGCTGGCCGAGATCGGAGCCTCTCCGACGCCCCAGGACCACAGCATGTTGAACTGCCCGGGCGCGATCGGCACGAGCCCCTGGGCGGCTCCCGGCTCCGCGGCTCCCGGCTGGGCGACTCCCGTCTGGGCGATTCCCACCTGGGCGGCTCCCGGCTCCGCGGCTCCCGTCTGGCCGATTCCCACCTGGCGCGGCGGCTCGAGAGTGATGGTCATCGTCGAGGCCATCTCCCTCTTCGCGCTCGTCACCGTGTACAGGACGGGGCGCATCGCATCGTACGAGGTCGGAGCACCTCGATCGGCAACGTCAGTCATCACTCTCGCCAAACAGGTCGAGGAGGCGCATGCGTGCCGAGTCGATCCTTTCCTCCATGATCGTCGCGACAGAGGTCATCAGGCGAAAGCCTGCTGCGGGATCCTCCTCCAGGTAAGGAAGGATGCAGTCGGCATGCAGCTCTATCGCCCGCACCTGCTCGAGGGCGATGGCGTCGAAGTGCCAACGGTACGGAGGCAGTACCCACGACCAGCCCATGATGTCTCCCCTGTGGAGGGTTTCGAGGGAGACGAGTCCCCTGCTTGGTACGTGCACACCGACGCTGACCCGACCCGTTCGGATGGCAAAGAAGCTCCTGGCAGGAGTGCCCTCGGTGCAAACCGTGACACCTTTCTCGAAGATGACGTTGTTCGAGCATTCGGCCAGGCGCCTCCGTAGCTCATCGGGGAACTTCTCGAAGAAACGGTGATGGGCGAGCTCCTCAGGCATAGTGATCGGTCTCATCTGCTATGTCCCTTTTCCCCTGTCTCGGCGGTCCCCTCCTCGAGGGGAACCGACTTGGATGCCCGGATCGCGCGCACCTCTTCGGTGATGTCGATGCCGACCGGGCAGAACGTGATGCACCGGCCGCAGCCGACGCAGCCCGACACGCCGAACTGGTCCCACCACGTCGAGAGCTTGTGCGTCATCCATTGGCGGTAACGAGCCTTCGTCGAGACCCTCACGGAGCCGCCGTGCAAGTAGGAGTGGTCGAGTTGAAAGCACGAAGCCCACTCCCTCACACGCTCGTCGACCCCGGCGGCGACATCCGGCTGGTCGCTCACGTCCGCGCAAAAACAGGTGGGACAGGCCATGGTGCAGTTCCCGCAGGACAGGCACCTTCGAGCTACGTCGTCCCAGCGCGGGTCCTCTGCAGCCTCGCGCAGCCGCGCGGGAAGATCCTCGGTATCCATCGATCGTCCCATGGAGGCGATCGCCCCGTCTCGTACGGCAGTGGCGCTCGCGAGATCCCTGTCGGTCGCGACGGCCAGGTTCATCCGGGCGGCGATGGCCCTTCCACGGTCGGTCGTCGCGTGCACGAGAAAGCGATGCTGGTCAGGCAGAGCGGGGTCGAGCTCGGTCAAGCTCAGATCGGCGCGCTCGCCGATGGCGGGGCCCGTCCCCATCGAGGTGCAAAAGCAAGTAGACGCGGGATCGCTGCAGTTGATGCCTATGAACAGGATCCCTTCACGTTTCGCACCGTAGACTGGATCGGCGCTCCGCCTCGGGCTCCCGCTCCCACTCTTGGCCGGGCTCCCGCAGAACACCCTGTCCTGCACGGCGATAGCTGCCAGGTCACAGCCGCGGATGCCGAGGAAGGCACGCCGCCGGCGCACGTGCTCTCCCGGTTCGAACACCACGCCGTCTCCGTCACGTCGAGACCGCCACAGCACCGCGCGGGGCTCGAACAGATGACGCTTCCAGGTGCCCGCCGGTGCGGCAAAACCGAAGTAAGCGCCATCGCCGCGTTCTACGAGCCTGTAGCTCCCTGGCTCCTGGGCATCGCCCCAGCCACGCGGCAGCTGGCTGGGCTGGGTGATCGCCTCGATGACGATGGCGCCGTCATGCACGGTCGGCCCCAGTACCTCATAGCCGTCATCGGCCAGCACGCCGAAGAGCGCCCCGAGGTCGTGCGCGGCCATGACAAGCGGCCGGTTGGACACCTCCGAGCACTCCGGCACGAGCTAAGCGTCTCTTATCCGGTGACCAACTACAAGGGCCAGATGGCCCTAGCCGCCAGGGCTGGCGCACGTCATCGTGGAGGCTCGGCTGTAGGGTCCCATCACAGCGCACCGTGATGGGGACAACGCTGGGCCGGCGGGCAGAGGGAGGACCACGCTCATGACCATGGAACAGAACGAGCGAGGTGGGGCACTCAGGTCCCTGGTGGGTGACGGGGAGCTAGTACCGTGCGTCGACGGCACGGAGCGGCCGTACCTCTCGTGCGACACCGCAGCCTCGACAGCGGCACTTCGCGCGGTGCTCGAGCGCGTCAACGACTTCGTCCCGTGGTATTCCAGCGTGCACCGCGGGGCTGGTTACAAGTCGCAACGATCGACCGACGCTTACGAGAACGCCCGCGAGGCGGCTCTCATGTTCGCCGGACGGCAGACCGGTGACGACATCGCCATCATCTGTCGCAACACGACCGAAGCCATCAATCACCTCACCTACCGGCTCCGGCTGGAGAAATCCGACGTGGTCCTCACTACCGTCGTCGAACACCACGCCAACATGCTGCCCTGGGCACGGGCCGCCTCCTGCCGATATGTCGAGTGCGGCCGAGACGGCACGTTCGAAACATCCGACGTCGTCAAGGCACTCGGCGAGCGGCCGACGCCGCGTCTTCTCGCGATAACGGGCGCCTCCAACATCACCGGCTGGATGCCCCCGATCGACGAGGTGGTGGCCGAGGCGCACGCCCGCGCGGTCCCGGTCCTAGTCGATGCGGCCCAGCTGGCGCCCCACCGGAGGCTTCCCACCACTCCGGATTACATCGCCTGGAGCGGGCACAAGATGTACGCCCCCTTCGGAGCAGGCATCCTCGTCGGGCCGCGAGCGCTCTTCAGCGACGGCGACCCCTTCCTTGCGGGTGGGGGGGCTATCGACCTCGTCGATCTGGACGAGGTCGTATGGACCGCGCCCCCTGAGCGGGAAGAGGCCGGCTCGCCAAATGTCGTCGGCGCGGTGGCCCTGCACGCGGCCATCGACGAGATCGAGGGGCTCGGCTGGAGCGCTCTCACAGCTCACGACATCGAGCTGGCACGCTTGCTCCGCCAGGGCCTGGCAGCCATCCCGGGCGTGCGGCTGCTCGGTCCCGACACCTCGATCGACACCCTGCCCGCGGCCACCTTCACGATCGACGGCCTGCCTCATGCCCTCGTGGCGGCCCGCCTGTCGGCAGAGCACGGTATCGGCGTGCGCCACGGGTGCTTCTGTGCTCACCCATACCTGACGCGCCTGCTCGGGCTCGGACGCGCAGAAGTGGCGGAGTTTCGGGAACAGGTGCTGCGCGGCGACCGGAGCAAGATGCCCGGCGCGGTACGTGCCAGCCTCGGGATCAACAACTCGCCAGCCGATGTCGACCGCCTCTGCGCCGCCGTCTCAGGCCTGGCGGCTGGCGAAGCGGCGCCTGTCAGCTATGTGCAGGATCAGAGCACCGGCGACTTCAGCCCCGACACTGCGGCAGCTCCGTGGCTCTCGGGATCGAGACGGCAGGGCTCGTCCTGCTCGCCCGGTTAGGCGCGCCAGTCCCGGGAGCTCCTTTCACCGACAGCGCCGCCACGTAGGCGGAGGCGCCGTCGAGGGAGCCGGGGGCCGAACCACCGCCGGAGCCGGAGCCGGAGCCGGAGCCGGCGCCGAGACTCAGGTCGTGCACCGACCACTGATCCGCTCCGCCCGCTGGCAACGACAGCCCGGACAGCTCGCGATCGATCCGGACAAGGTCCAGGGAAGTGTCTACGGCGGACCACGGAGCTGCCAGCCCCACGCCTACTGCCTTCAAGAATGCCTCCTTGCGTACCCATGTCCTGTAGAAGGCTCGTCGCCGCTCGCGATCCTCGAGTGCGGCGAGCACCTCCTTCTCTGCCCCTGAGAGGAAACGCCGCCCCAGCCTGCGCAGGTCTACGCCGGCCACACACTCCTGCACGTCGATGCCGACATCGCGGCCCGATGAGATCACGTAAAGGACCAGCTCCCCTGATCGCGACAAGTTGAAACGCACCCGCTCAGGCCCGGCGTGCGCCAGCTCGGGCTTGCCGGTGGCACTTTGCCGGTAGCTGACCTCAACAGGCGCGACCGCGAGGCGAGCCGCCAGGAGTTGCCGTAGCCAGACACGGCTCTCGAGGTAGCGCCACCGATCCCCATCCGAGCTGATCCGTCCCGACCTCTCGATCTCCTCGGGAGACAGCTGCGCGACGCCATCGGCCCGGTCTCTCGCCTCGCTCGCGCCGGTGGTTCCCCCCGCCGGAGCCGCCGCAGCCTCGCCAGCACGTCGAGCCAGCGCCAGGCACCACACCTCTACGGCCCCTTCCTCGCCGACACCAGCCGGCAGGCTCAGGGCGCGCGGCGCGCTCGTTGCCTGCAGCACCGGTTGCTGAGATGTCACTCGTCGGCGCGGCTCGGGCTCGGGCTCGGTCCGGCCAGCACGCCTTCCCTCGACATGCGCGCGAGACCCCGCTGCACCTGCGCGAGTCCCGAGAACCGCTCGAACGCGAGCCCGTTGCTCTCGCACCAATGCGCCAGCTTGCCAGTCGCAAACACCACGTCTGCGACCGATGCCGCCAACATGTCACTCGTGCCGTCGCCAACGAGCACCGTCGCTCGTCCCCGGGCACGGGCGTCGCGGATTGGTGATCGTTTGCATGCCCCGCAGGCAGCGCACTCACAGCTCAGATCCCCGTTCGGGAAGCCCACCTCCCAGGAATCCCAGTCGATGCAGTTCGTGATAACCGGGATGCCCACCTCGGCTCCCACTGCCTCAGCACGAAACCCGAACCCGTCGGACAGGATGCACACCTCGGCTCCGGAACCTCGCAGGTACTCGACAAGCGGACCGAAGCCTTCGTCCAGTGGGACCTCCGCGACTACTGCCTCCGCGAGAGCGCGGTCGTGCGGGAGGGTCGCCCACTCGCCTGCCATACATTGCCTGCTGCCGATCTCGCCGGCCACGTAGCGGTCCTCGATCTCGTGCCACTCGGGCGATGCAAGCCGTTCGAGCAAGTAGAGCCCGGTGTCCTCGAGCGTGATCGTGCCGTCGAAGTCCAGGAACACTGACGCCAGAGCGAGGTCGATGCCGGACGACCGACTTTCGGGCGCACAGCCGCCGAGACTTCCGCATACTCGTTCCTGCATGGCAGTGACGGTAGACGAGAAAGGCCATGCCGTCGGGCACCCAAGTGCTGTGGCACGTAGTCTGCCGATATGGCGACCACGAAGCGATCTGAGTCCATCTCGACAGCCGACGGAGACTACGACGGCCTCCTCGTCGTCCCGGAACACCCCAACGGAGCAGGCATCCTGCTCTTGCAAGAGATCTTCGGCGTGAGCGAGTTCATCCGCGACCGGGCTTTGGCCCTTGGTGAAGAGGGCTATGTCGTGCTCTGCCCCGACGTGTTCTGGCGCGTGGAACGGAATGTCGACTGCCCGCACGACGATGAGGGTCTGAAGCGCGCCTTCGGCGTGGCGCAGCGCTTCGCCGAAATTGATCCCGCCATCACCGCCGCAGACCTCACGGCCGCTCTCGATCACCTGAAACGCGTTCCTGAGGTGTCCGGGCTCGTCGCCGTCCTCGGCTACTGCCTGGGTGGGCGCCTCGCCTACGAGCTCGCGGTCGCCGGTGATCCCGCCTGCTGTGTTTCGTACTACGGAAGCGGCATAGCTGCGCAACTCGACAGCGCGCACAAGATATCCTGCCCCTTGCTCTTCCACTTCGGTGGCAAGGATCCATACATTCCGGCCGCGGAGGTCGATCAGATCCGCGAAGCATTCGCCGGTCGAGGTGACGTCGAATTCGACGTCCAGGAGGACGCCGGCCACGCCTTCGAGAACAGCTTCTCGGCGCAGTTCTCGAACCCGGAAGCGACAGCCAAGTCCTGGCCGATCACAGTCGCATGGCTTGCCCGATGCCTGATCGGAGACCAACGCCGCTCTGCAGGCACGTAACGGGGCCGGGGCCGGGGCTGGGGCCGGGGCCGGGGCTGGG
>JAKACA010000113.1 GCA_021796455.1 Actinomycetes bacterium | reverse complement strand
ATGGTCGTGGCCATGGCACTCGGGAAGGCCGGTGACCGGCCCCCCAGCGAGAGGCTCATGGGGTCGTCGACGGCGTCTGGAAGCCGCCATGAGGATTCGACAGCTACGGAAAGCCGGGAAGGTAAGTCATGCCAATCTGGGAAAGCTGAGCCGGGCTGGTAGTTGCCAGGTTCTCGAGGTCCTAGATCTCACCGGCGGCGTTATCTGGCTTGTATCGCGGGTCGACCAGAGCATATGTGGGCCCGGCGAGCGCTCGGAGCTCGATCGTCACGACATCGTCGAAGACGCGGCGGCCATTCGGGAAACCGGCAGCATCGCCCCCTAAGAGTCCGAGCAGGCTCGGCGCTGTCGTGTTCGGCGGCACCGCTACGTTGAGCCGGAGCATGTCAGCCAGCACCGAACCGGTGTAGTTCTGGAACCCCTTAACGATCCCACTCGGGATTCCTGACAGCAAGATGGCCTCGATGTCGGCACGCACGACCCTGTCCGCGTCGAGCTTGGCCAGGTTAGGGAATGCTGTCGGGTAGAGAAGCGGCAGTAGCCCGGAGTGCTCCGGATGTCCGTAATGGGTGGCGAAACGCTTGTCGCCTGCCGGTGACTGGGTATTTCAGTGGTCCTTCATGCTCATCGGAATGAGCACCTCGTTTACGAGCGGGTTACCGAGGCGTGACACCTGGATCCAAGGACCTGCCTTGACGCCCTCGTGTCCATTTACGTCAGCCTCCTGGCGGCTTGCCGTAGGCCAGACGCCGATGGTGACAGCCGGGTCGCTCGGTGCAGGTACCCTGCCCGTCCTCGTGAGGCTGCCAATGCGCAACTGGATCGCGATGGAGCGCACGTTCAGGATCGCCGGACCATTCACCCCTGGTGCTGCCGCCATGGGGATGAGCTGCAGTTCCTGGAACGGCCGCGCCCCGAGGTCGAAGATCGAGCCGAGGTCCACAGAGAAACCCTCCGCCCTTTGTCCCACGAACACCTTCACGCCGCCGGCGAGGCTGTGAATGGCTTCGTCCGCGAGCAGCGCGTAGTTCGCCATAGCACGCTGACCGACGCTGCACGGCGGGCAGCGCAGACTCCTGTCGAGCACTCGGCGACGCCGTCACCGTCGTTGTCGACATGGATCTAGTAGAGCAAGTCGTTGCCGAACTCGTAGAAGTTCGGGCCAGCCGGCGCCAACTGGAAGGGAACGTAGTTGGCGATCAGAGTGACCGCTGAGGGGTCGTCTGGGCTGACGAAAGCATGGAGGTCGGCGCTGTCAGCAACTGGGTCGAAGGCTATTCCGGGGGCTTCGCGGCGTGAAGACATCTTCGTGGCTCGTTTCTCCCGGGTGCGGGCGGGTTCAGTCGGCAGCCCGCACGAGGCGGGCGACCAGGTCACGGTCGTGCAAGACGACCTCTCGCTGGCCCACGAGCAACCGGACTTCCTCCCTGCGGGTGTCGGGGATATGCACAACAAGATGGTGGGTTGCTTCAAGCTCGTGAGCTGCCGCTGTAGTGGTGCGAGGCGAAGCCACCTTTCCGGGCGTCTCTCCCCCGGGCTCACCAGTGCCGTCGGGGTTGCGATCAGTGCTCCGGCAGCTGCGGCGGTAGTGCCGCTCTACTTTAGAAACGACCGCCGCGTGATCTCCGACATCTCATCCTCCTGTATTGGCGCAACCGGACAGGGCCTGGCTTCGCCACCCGCCTTGTGTTCCTACGGAGCCATGACAGGCAACGGATGCGCCGCGGCCCGGTCACGTGCTCCAGCAGGAATCCAATGCTCCCCTCTAACGTTAAGTGTATGACTTGATGTATACTTGCCACGCATGGTTCCGTGGCTCCGCTTCGTCACAAAGCGAACTGGCTCTTGGCCGCTAATGCCCCAGGGGCCACTCGGTTCCGACGATGCCTGGAGCATCTGCCGGCCGGAGGCCGCACCGTGATCGATACTGATCTCGAGCGGCCACCGTACCCGCTCGTTGTTCAGGGGGGGATGGGCATCGGCGTGTCCGGCTGGCAGCTCGCTTCGGCGGTCGGACGCGCAGGTGGGATGGGGGTGGTGTCGGGTGTCGCGCTCGACTCGATCATCGCCAGGCGGCTGCAGGACGGCGACGACGGTGGCCATCTCCGCTGGGCATTTGAGCACTTTCCCGTGCCGCACGTCGCCGCTTCGGTGCTCGACCGCTACTTCATACCTGGTGGCCGACGCCCCGGTGCACCCTACCGCAACGTTCCCAGGCTGACTCTCAATCCCAGTCCGGACCGGGAACGCCTCTCGGTCGTCGCCACGTTTGCCGAGATATACCTGGCAAAGTCCGCGAGTGCCGGTGCCCCGGTAGGCATCAACTTTCTCGAGAAGATCCAGCTCTCAACTCCGACCGGCGCGTATGGAGCGATGCTCGCCGGAGTCGATGCCGTTCTCGTGGGAGCTGGTATACCTGCGCGCCTTCCGGCCCTGCTCGACGCGCTTTCGCGCCATGAGCCTGTGCAATTCCCAATCGACGTAGCAGACGCGGGGTCGGCTCGGCACGCTTTGGGTTTCGATCCTGGGGCCCTTCTCGGACCACGACTTCCCGAGATACGGCGACCGCGGTTCTACGCGATAGTTTCCTCCCATACGCTGGCCGCCTACTTGGCCCACCACGAACAGACCCGACCGGATGGCTTCGTGGTCGAAGGCGCTACTGCCGGCGGCCACAACGCGCCGCCTCGTGGCAATCTCAATCTCGACAGCAACGGTGAGCCGATCTATGGCCCACGTGACGTCCCAGACTTAAGCCAGCTTGTGACTCTCGGTCTTCCATTCTGGCTCGCGGGCGGGTATTCCCGCCCCGAGCGCGTGGCGCTAGCCCGAGAATACGGTGCTTGCGGTGTTCAGGTCGGCACGCTCTTCGCCCTGGCAGAGGAGTCAGGGCTCGCGGTACCACTTCGCCGTCAGCTCCTTGCGAAGCTGAGATCGGGCAAGCTGGAAGTTCGCACCGAGCCCCTCGCATCCCCAACCGGTTACCCGTTCAAAGTGGCCCAACTGGCTGGGACGCTCTCCGAGAAATGTGTCGCCGCCGAACGTCGCAGAGTCTGTGACCTCAGCTACCTCCGCATCCCTTACTCCGAACCGGGAGGGGCTGTCGGCTACAGGTGCCCAGGGGAGCCGGTCGCGGCATATGTCCGCAAAGGAGGCAAACGCTCCGAGACCACCGACCGGGTCTGTCTCTGCAACGGCTTGATGGCAACAATCGGGCTCGGCCAGAAGCGACCGAACGGGCGGATCGAAGCGCCAGTAGTGACACTTGGCGCCGACACCGACGGTGCCCGGGAGATGCTCGAGCGACACCCCGAAGGCTGGAAAGCCGGAGATGTCGTCGCCTATCTGACAACACCAGGCTGACCGGATCGCCGACGGGGTCGGAGCCGCGTCGGCGGAGTAACCGGGCGGCTAGGAGCTAGAGCACGTCATGACGGCTCCGCACAGCCGGCCGCCCTCTTGGTGCCGGCCGCCCTCTTGGTGCCGGCCGCCCTCTTGGTGCCGGCCGCCCTCTTGGTGCCCTCGAGGGCTACCATCGACTGCAGTCCACTGACGAAGTCCTTCAGATCCGCCGCGGTAAATGGCGTCTTTGGGGGCACAGACGCGGACTGGAGCAGACCCTCGTGAGCGAGAACGCGCTCTATGAACTCAGGCACGGTGTAGGACGTGACGCCCACGCAGATTCTCCCGCTCGAGAGAAGCCGCACATAGTCCGTGCCGGCCAGGGGCCAATCCGACCTCGCAAATGCGTACCTCGATACCCGGTAAGCGCCCACCTTAACGGTGACGTCCCGCGTCCACAGACGCCTGATCCCCCGGTAGGAGCGCACGACATCGACCTGCTCGATACCGGGATAGTCAAGTGACTCGAGGCGAGCCAGCACTCTCGGGATGAGCGCTTGAGCTTCGTCGCCAAGCGCTGCTATCGAGGCACGCCGGGCGGCTAATTGGGCTTCTCGGCCACATCTTTCAGCATCGAGCCGAGCTGCTTCGCGGGCTGCTGCAATACGATCAGCTTCGTTCTTCCGACTCATCAGCACACGCTCCCTTCGCGGCAGTGCCCACACTAAGGGGCGGCTGGTCATCGACGGTGCACGAGCTGTGAATGCTCTTGACGGCCTGACTTCCTGACTCTCCTGCGGAGGCCCGCGGCTACGCTGTTCGACGACGCCCAGTTGGCCGGCGGGAGCATCACCTCGCGAAAATGAGCGGTCCGGGAACGCGAGAGGGCCCCTCCCCTGAGCTTGTCCTGAACGCGAGGGAGGGCTCAAGTCATGATGTAGGCAGTGCAGACCCACGTCGCTCTGTTGCGCGCCATCAACGTTTCAGGCAGGAACAAGCTCGCCATGGCTGAGTTGCGCCAGATAGTGGCATCGCTCGGCCATGCCGGGGTCACGACGTACATCCAGAGCGGCAATGCCCTGTTCACAGCGGCCGATCCTGGTGAGGATGAGGCCAGGATGGCTGAGGCTCTCGAGGCTGCCATCTCGCGCCAGCTCGGCATCCGGCCTCCCGTCGTCGTGGTGTCCCGCGACGGCTTGGAACAGGTGGTGCAGGACAACCCGTTCTCGCTGGAGCCCAATCCGAAGGCCGTCCATGCGGTGTTCCTGAAGGACACCGCTAGCCCAGATCAGGTGCTCGCTGTCGCGACAGCCGTCGCTCGAGCCCGAGCCAGAGGTAGTCGAGACGAGGCATGCGTGGTCGGCCGGACGCTCTACATGTGGACGCCGGCAGGTCTGGGCCGCAGTGCGTTGGCAGTCGAGCTCAACCGTCGCACACGAGGCAGCACTCCGGCACCGACGGGAACGGCCCGCAACTGGGCCACGGTCACGGCCTTGCGACAGCTGCTCGCTGACAGTTGACAGCCGAATGTGTCCTAGGTGATCCGGAGCCGTGCCCACCAGCCCGAGGAGCATCCGCCAGCTGACGTATTGGCCGGCCCGGGCCCGCAGGAGACTTCGCGCACGTGCCCCCACCTCAGCTCGATGCGTACGGCCCCGGGATGCGTGTCCCGACCTGGGCTATCTCCCCGCATGCGAACCGCGAGCACTTGGAGTCCACGCTCTATGAGCACAGCTCCGTCCTCGAGCTCATCGAAACCATGTTCGGCCTTCCAACCATTGCCTCGGCCGGTGACCAGTTCGGCCAGAGCACACCGGGCAGAACCAATAACCAGGCGACGGCTGGAGCCGCTCGTCGCCTGATCTTCGCGGAAGAGTCGTCACGCAAGGCTCCGCTCCTCTGCTACCTCTCCCTCGAGTAATGCCAATCGGCCAAATAGCCCGCCAACAACCGGTCGAGCCTGGTCGAACACGGGCCAAACAGTCACCTGTGCCCCGGTCGTGGTCCAGTAGGTATCGCTGAAGGGCACCCGGTCATTGGTCTCGTTGGTGTAAGTGGCCAGGGCGTCGATCAGCTTCTGGCCGATCGGGTAGTCGGACAACCATGCGGCGATCCATCCTTCCCAGGCCGCCCGTGCCCAGTGGGGGACCGGGGATTCGAGGGCGAGCCCGTAGCGCTCCATCTTCTGTTCGTACCAGACCGCCTCGGTTGCGGTGATGGCCTCGGGCATCAGGTTGGTGCCTATGAGGCGATCGAGGTAGGCGTTATAAGCCAAGCCCCACGATCGTTTGCCCCCCTCTGTCAAGCTCAGATGGTCTCCGGTCGAGTCCATCGACAGCTCCTGCCATCTCTTGATGAGCGAAGCAGCAGTCGCCGTCCAACTCGACGCGCCTTTGAGGTGTCCGAGACGGGCGAGTATCTTGCCGGCAGCCCCGAGGCCGACGATACCCAGGAGCGCGAGGTTGACGGATCTGTCGAGGCTGCCGATGAAGTCGTCGGCGGTGAGTTGGCGCGGCGGCGCGGGGAGCTGGTGACCCAACCACTCAGCCCAGCCAGACCATAGCTTTGAGTACCGGGCCAGAAAGGCCGTGCCGGTCTGCGTGTCCGCTCTCTGAGCGTAAGCTTCTGCCAGGGCGAGCAGCCCAGCTGACTCCTGCACCGGCATTTGCTCGCCTGATGCCGAGTGGGCCGTGCTCGCGTGGCCCTCCGCAGTAGGGTAGAAATAGCCGAGGTCATGGGGGGCCCAGGGCACCTGCCAGGCTGGTGATGCCGCATAGGACAGGATCGGGTCGAGCAGCATTGCGAGGTAGCCGGGGTCGAGATAGAGCCACAGCGGGCTCGCTGCGGTGATGATGTCGACCGTCGAGGTAGCGCTGCCGCTGCTGATCTCCTTCAGAAAGGCCCAGGACCGCCTGCCTGGTCCGGCGACAAGCTCACAGGCACCGTAAGTCTGGAGGGTCGCCAAGGTGCAGAGCTGGGCGTAACCGTCACCGGCAGCCGCAGTTGCCGCCGTGATGATCCTGTGATCGAGGGCAGCGGCTCGGATCCTGGCCGCAGGTGCACCCACGAGGAACTCGTCGACCATCGCGTCCCACGAATGTCTCCAATACCCGGCCCACGCCGGCTGGAGACCCGAACCCATATAGCTGATCGCAGGGTTGCGCACATGCCCCAGGACAAAGCTCACTCCGGTACCGTCGGGTGTCACTCTTGCGAGATCATGGGTGTAGGCGAATACCGGAGGCGCCTCGTCGATTGCCCTGAAGTTGGGGTCGACCGTCGAGGTCAAGCTACCGGTGCGCGCGAACTGGTACCTGACCGTCCAGTCCTCGCCCGATTCGAAAGATAGCGTCTTTCCTCTTCGGGTCGTCGACCACAGGAACGACCCCCACGCTGCCATCTGACCGTGCTCGCTGAATACCTCGGGGTTCGCGAGCTCGATAGCCCAGGTTCTCGCGAGGCCCGTCGTGGTACTGGCCCAGATGATCTCGTCGCTTGTGACGCCTGAGGCCCAGGCACCCGATATGTCAGCGTAAAGCTGGACCTCGTGGCTACGTCCATCAGTCGCAGCCACCGCCACGGTCACGAGGCTGAGCGGGACTGACTGCAGGCGCGGGTTGCGGGGCTCGACCGGGCTCAAGAACTCGGCGATCAGGCGAAGCCCGGCGGCCTCGAGCGTGAAGACGGAACGCGTGGGTGTGACCTCTAGATTCTCCTGGTGCATATTGGGAAGCTCGATGCTTCCCGCGATAGGAGCACCGGCCCATACCCAGGGCTGGCCGTCTATCCGGACGATTCCCGCGAGCTGAGTTTCCTGGCCGATCCAGCGCATCGGCCAAGTGCCCGGTAGGGTGTCTCCCGGCAGCCAGGCGTTGAGGTAGGGCGACCGGACCGCAAGGGGGACCGCCGGAGGGCGAAAACGTGCTTCGGACTTGGTGATCGGTGAAGCCGACCGCTTTGCCGACTCGGCCGGAGAAGGCGCAACCGCACCGAGACCCGCGATCTCGGGGGCACGGTAGCCAGCCGGGCCAGCCAACATGTCGGCAGCTGGCAAGCTGACCATCCCATATCCGGCGAGTGCCAGGAAGCCGCGTCGGTCGATGGAAGGAGATGTCACATCACGCATTCTCCCCGACTGCCGACATCTCAGCATCCGACCGGACTCTAGTAGCGAACGAGTCACGAGAGGCTGTCAATGACCATGCGGTGGTGTCATTGGCGCCCCGACTTCTCAGGAACAGGACGGCGACGGCGGGACTCCGTCGACCTCGACGAACAGCTCATCAGGAAGAGTCGGCTCCGCTCGTGGCTGTAGGCCAGTTGCTGAACCCAGTCGGCAAAGTTCAGCGTGCCGCCTCGGTGCCTCGGGCGACCCGCCCGGAGAGGCGGCTGACGGCCAGGTCGAGGTGGCCCCAGAAGAAATGCACCGGGCTGGCCTTGCCCACGAAGCCACCCCGGAACCGGGACAACACCCGGTCGGCCCGAAGCAACGCCGTCCAGAACCGCGTCGCCACGTCGGGATCGTAGGAGCAGTGCTCCTCGTCGTCGCGCAAGTGAGCGGAAGGGAATCGCCGGCTGCGGTCATCCGCCCGCATCTTTGGCTGTCGGCGGGGTCATTTCGCGGACCCGTTCACCGCACCCCGGGGGTGTCCTGGACGTTTCGCGCCTTCTCCGCGACATTGTCGCTGTTACTAGGCTCTCCGGCAGTGGGCCGGTCCACGGTAGAATAGTTGATCTATCATCTACATGGTCAGGTACATCCACTACTTTGAGGAGCAAACAGATGAGCGTAGACGTCGTGCCCACCACACTCACCGGCACGTACACCATCGATCCGAGCCACAGCCGGATCGGCTTTGTCGCCCGCCACGCCATGGTCACCAAGGTTCGCGGCTCGTTCAACGAGTTCGACGGCTCGGGCTATTTCGACGTGACAAACCCGGAGAACTCGAAGCTGCAACTCAACATCAAGGCCGCCAGCATCGACACTCGCAACGCGGATCGCGATGCGCACCTGAGATCCAACGACTTCTTCGCCATGGACACCTATCCCGAGATTACGTTCGCCTCGACCGCCGTCGAGCCGGCCGGTGACGGTCGCTACCGGGTCACCGGTGACCTCACGATCAAGGGAGTCACCAGAGCGGTAACGATCGACTTCGAGTACACGGGCAGTGCCGTCGACCCCTATGGCAACCAGCGGATCGGCCTCGAGGGCACGACGAGCGTCAACCGCAAGGACTGGGGCGTCAACTGGAACGCCGCCCTCGAAGCCGGTGGCGTCCTTGTCAGCGAAAACGTCACCCTGGAATTCGAGGTGTCTGCTATACGCAAGGCCGACGCCTCCTGATCCGGCCGACCCTTGATCGGAGCGGGACTGGCCCGCTCCGATCGTCACCTCTCGGCGGATCGAGCGAAGCGAGCATTTGTGTACCGCTAGCGGGAGCTCAACCTTGACCTGAAGCTCCAGGGCCGTTGGGCTGCTCATCTGTTGCATGTAACGTAGCGGACTGCCTGACCGTACGGCTCCTCCTCCACTCGCCAGCGGGTGGTAGACCTGCGAGGGCGACAAAATCCGGGCCGTCGGGGTAGCTGTCCCAGTCCACACGGTGAGCCCTGATTGCCACGAGAGGCTCCGCCTCAGACGACCGTTCCACCGCACCGACCAAATGAAGTCCAGGTGTAGTCGGGAATGGTCCTGTAGCGTTGAGTGCCACCGTCGTTGAGCAAGCGCCGTCCCCTCACGACGCTGACAGCGCTGACAGGGGACCGCCTCGAAATGGCAGGAACGTCGGTGAACGCGTAAGGCTCCGCGGCGACAGGGACGCGTAAGAGCCCTCCCGTCACAAGACTCTGACAGGGCAAAGCGGGAGGGCCCTTCCTCACCGATGTAGGCGGGCCGCCCGCCGACTCCACCGGTCTGGCCCAAGCGCTCCTGGCCCGCTTCGGAAAGCTAGCCGGGCTTTCAGCACATGGAGGGGCGAAGGGTACCTCGACGCCTCTGAGGGCATAATCAACGCTTGCTGGATCCTTCGGCCTGCTCGAACGCTCGCAGCGACAGGGCTTCGAGGTCGGAG
>JAKACA010000007.1 GCA_021796455.1 Actinomycetes bacterium | reverse complement strand
GAACTGGGCCGAGATGGCATGCACGAGATGGAGAGTGAACCGGGCGAAGGCTGCGACCGACCCGGATATGTCCGCGATGATGAGCACCTCCGGCTTGGTCGGCCTCGGATGCCGAAAACGCGGCTCGGCGGGGACCCCCCCGTAGGAGAGTGAGTGGCGCATGGTCGAGCGGAAGTCGAGCGCCCCTCTTCGCAGGTGCCGCCGCTTGCGCGCGAGGCGCGCCTGGAGCTTGCGGGCCAGCGGCTGGATGGCTTGGCGGATCTCCGCGAGCTCCTCGCGGCTCGCGTGCATGAAATCGACGTCCTCGGGGAGCGGTCTGCGAAGTGACCGTGCCAGCGCCTCCACGCCCCTGTCTGCGACGAGGCGCCGGCGTATCTCGGCTTCTATCTCGCGGCGTAGCTGCTCGATGAGCGTGCTGTACTCCTCGTTCTGGAGCCTCAGCTCGAGCGGGGTCTTGCGGGGGCGCAGTGCGCCAAGGCGCTCGAGCACGCTCTCGAGGTCGAGACTCCGCAAGGTCCTGTAGAGGTAGTAGGTACCACTGACTGGGCGCCCCGGCTCCATTTTGGCGTAAAGACCCACTGCGAGCCGCGCCACAGCCGCGAGCATCGCCTCGTCACCGTCGCGAAGCGCCTTGTAGAGCATGGCTGCGATCTCCTCGGGGCTTACGCTCTCGCCTCCACTGGCCCCGAATCCCCCCACGACGCGACCCTGTCCTGCCGCCACACCATCTCCGAGTGGCCCGCCGTCCGGCCCGGCCGTGATGGCAAACTGCTGACCTCGCAGCGAGAAGTACACCTCGAAGACCGTATCGAAGCTCCGCCAGTGGGACGAAGACTTCACGAGCGTCGCCCCGAGGGCGTACTTGATCGCCTGGCGGTCCTCGAGTGGGAGATGCCCGATGGCCTCTGCGGCATCTGCGACTTCTGTCACCGACACCGGGAGGCCGGCGCGCCGTAGCTCCTGCACGAAACCCGTGAGTACCTGGAGCACTAGTCCTCCACGGGACCGGTCGAGGTCACCTGAGGGATCACAAGTGTTGCTTTGGGGAGTTGAGCTCCTTGGCCGCCGCCTCGATGTCGGAGCGGTACTTGAGGAGAAGGTGCAACGTCTCGGTGGCTGTCTGCGCGTCGACGGTCTCGATCGCAAGGAGGACGAGCGTCCGGGCCCAGTCGATGGTCTCGGAGACGGAGGGGGGTTTCTTGAGGTCCATCGCACGCAGGGAGCGAGCTATGCGCGCGACCTCGTCAGCAAGCTGATAGGCGATCTCTGGGACCTTCGTAAGGACGATATCGCGCTCACGTTCGATGGATGGGTAGTCGAGGTGGAGGTACAGGCAGCGTCTCTTCAGGGCTTCGGAGAGCTCTCTCGTGTTGTTCGAGGTCAGAAAGACGAGCGGGATCTGGGTCGCTCTCACCGTGCCCAGCTCCGGGATGGACACCTGGTAGTCGGAAAGCACCTCGAGGAGGAGGGCTTCGGTCTCGATCTCGAGACGGTCGACTTCGTCGACGAGCAGGACTACCGGCTCGGTCGCCCGGATCGCCTCGAGCAGCGGCCGTGCAAGGAGGAACTCCTCGGAGAAGATGTCGTCCTCTATCTCCTCCCAGCCGGCGTGGTGCTCCTCGGAGGTTGCGCCCTTCTCGACCTGGATCCTGAGAAGCTGCTTCTTGTAGTTCCACTCATAGAGGGCCTTAGACTCGTCCAGGCCCTCGTAGCACTGCAGGCGGATCAAGCGGGCGCCGAGCAGGCGGGCCACCGACTTCGCCAGCTCTGTCTTGCCCGTGCCTGCAGGGCCTTCTACGAGAACCGGCTTGGCGAGGCGGTCGGCAAGGTACACGACGCCGGCCAGCCCATCGTCTGCCAGGTAGCCGACGCGGGCAAGACCGTCTCGGAGCTCGCGAACCGACTCAAAACGTGGCTCGGTCGTTGCCAGCGCGCCATCTTGTGGCCCCGCTCTCGTCACTGCCGCACCTGGCCCTGGCCGTGGACTACGTACTTGACCGACGTGAGGGCTCGGAGGCCCATTGGACCGCGAGCGTGGAGTTTCTGGGTCGAGATCCCGACCTCGGCCCCGAGGCCGAGCTCTCCTCCGTCGACGAAACGGGTGGAGGCGTTCACCAGGACCGCAGCCGCGTCGACCTCGCGTACGAACCGCTCAGCCGCGAGGAGGTCGGCGGTCACGATCGCTTCAGAGTGGCCCGACCCGTAACAGGTGATGTGGTCGATCGCCCCGTCGAGGTCATCGACGACGGCCACAGATGCCTTCAGGTCGAGGTACTCGCGAGCAAAGTCGTCTGCGGTCGCAACGCCGATCTCCGGGGCGAGCGAGCGCGCCCGGTCGTCGCCGACGAGAGCCACTCCGGCGCTGTGCAGGCGAGCTGCGATCCTGGGCAGGAAGCTTCCGGCGACTGCCGAGTGAACGACGAGAGACTCCATCGCGTTGCAGACGCTCGGTCGCTGGGTCTTCGCGTTGACGATGATCCTCTCGGCCATGTCGAGATCGGCGGCCACATCCACATAGACATGGCAATTGCCGTCGCCGTCGAGCACGAAAGGCACCGTGGCCCGCTCGAGGATCATGTCGATGAGCGCCTTGCCTCCTCTCGGGATGAGGCAGTCGATCGTCCCGCGGAGCTGGACGAACTGCTCGGCTGTCTCGTGGCGAGTGTCCTCCACGAGCAGCACGGCGTCGCCAGGAAGTCCGGCCGACACGGCGCCGTCTCGAAGCGCGGCCGCAACTGCCTTGTTCGACTGGATGGCACCGGAGGAGCCTCTGAGAAGCGCCGAGTTGCCTGCCTTGAGACAGAGCGCCGCCGCATCTGCGGTCACATTGGGCCGGTTCTCGTAGATGATCCCCACTACTCCAAGCGGCACGCGCAAGCGCTCAACTCGAAGACCATTGGGGCGGACATATCCCTCGACAACCTCGCCCACCGGGTCCGGCAGCGAAGCGACCGTCCTGAGCCCGTCGCACATCGACTCCAGCCGAGCCTCGCCAAGGCGCAGTCTGTCGATGACCGTGGCGCCCGCACCAGCTGACTCCGCTCTGGCGACATCTGCCCGATTGGCGGCCAGGACGTCACCTTGCCGTTCGAGAAGCAACTCGGCGGCGCGAGACAGTGCAAGGTTCTTCTGGGAGGTGCTCGCCAAGGCCACCAAGCGCGATGCCGCGACCGAACGGCGACCGAGCTCCTCGAGCGAGCCGTTTGCTGACACGCGCTCTGGCATGGAACAAGCTACCCGGAGATGCTCACTTGCCCCGCAAGGCTTGCAGGAGGCGCTCGCGCTGCCAGGCGCGCTCGGCATCGGCCGCCCCGGCGCCCCTGGCGTCGCGCACTGACTGGCGGGCGCGCGCCGCCGCCTCGGTGGCTGCCACCCAGGCTGGCAGTACGCCTTTGCGCAGCCCGGTCCTGAACGCCCCCCATGGCGTGTCGAACGTCCCACTCGCGGGCTCGCGTTCGCCCGAGCCGCTCTCCTCGTAACGGGTGTTCTCCGACTGGATGAGGTGCGGGGCCGACTCGTGGCGGACGGCCTCGATCGCCGCTAGCACCGCCTCGCGAGCGGCTGCCGCCGCTGTCCAGCTCGTGTCGTCGACGAGGTCGATGCCGGCAGCCTCGGCGTCGACCGCCAGCTCGAGCGCCAGGTCGCCCGCGAGATCACCTTGGCGTCGGAGCCGCCTCGCGATAGCGAGCCTGGAGAAGAGCGCAAGCAGACCGGTATCGGCGTCGGCAGACCTGTCCAGCCACTTGCGGGCCGCATCCATGACCGCGATGAGGGTCGCCACCACCTCCGCCGGCGCGGTGCCCGAATCAGTGGCAGACGCCACGGTTTCCAGCTGCTCGGCCGCTACAGCGTGCCTGGCGCAGTCGAGGGCGAAGCGAGCCGTCTCTGTCAAAGTCCAGCGAGTCTCACCAAGGAGCGCCGGTCCCCCCGCCCTCTCTTCTGCAACGAAGATCCGCTGGCCGAGCTCCTCGAGGAGATCGTCGAGACGGAGGAGCCTCACTCCGCTCGGTGCTTGGTCGATGACACGACCCCGAGCCGGTGCGTCGCCGGGGGCGCTCGCCGGCTGGCTCGGTGGCTGGCTCACTGTTAGGGGCCCGGGTAGCGACCAGATCGTCACCTGTTGCTCGTGGAACTGCCTGCCGCGCTCGTCGGTCGGCACGAAAAGCGCATCGGGGCTTATATCGATTGCCAATGGAATCCCTCCGGCTGACTCGCGGTCGCCGACAACCTACCCCCGCCGGGCCCCGCGTGGCTCCAAAGCGCGACGCGAAGCCCCGGGGGAGGGGGCCGACTCCCCATGACATGAGGCTGCGGGTGGGTGGCGTGGACATATGCGTCCCGGCCACCCACCCACGATCGGCGCCGAGCCCGGCGCACCCGCCCCCGCGCCCCCGCGCCCCCGCGCCCCCAGTCCGAGTGGTAGGGCTTGCGCCTCTGTCCGCAACGCGGGCAACGCGGGCAACGCGGGCAGCCGGGCAGCCGGGCAGCCGGGCAGCTCGGTCTGCTAGAAGTCCGTATGGCACTCAGCCCGGCGCGGTCCGCGAGGACGTTTGGAACCGAGAGAAGTGATGGCTCCTGATCTTGATGCGGTCGTAGTCGGCTCCGGACCGAACGGGCTGGCGGCCGCTGTCGTGTTGTGCTCGGCCGGGCTCAAGGTGCGGATCTATGAGATGGCACCTACCATCGGCGGCGGTTGCCGCACCCAGGAGCTGACCCTTCCAGGCTACCGGCACGACGTCTGCGCGGCGGCACACCCCCTCGCGATGGGGTCGTCCTTCTTCAGGCGCTTCGACCTGTATTCGAGAGGCGTCCAGCTCGTACAGCCCGAGATCGCCTTCGCCCACCCGCTCGGCGGCGAACGCGCCGGCGCCGTGTTCGGCTCGCTCGATGCTACGGCAGCGGAGCTGGGCGACGACGCCAGGTCCTGGAGGCGATTGATGAGCCCACTCGTGGAGCAGCAACAGGCCATCACAGACGCCGTCCTTTCCTCCATGCGCACGGTGCCGCACCAACCGGCTGCGATCGCACGATTCGGCCTGTTGGCCGTGCGCTCAGGCGCTGCCATCGCGTCCCGATTCTCGGGCGACGAGGCTCGGGGCCTGGTGGCCGGCGCTTCGGCTCATGGGATGCGACCCCTTGAAGGGTCCCTGACCGGCGGCATCGCCCTCGTGCTCGTAATGCTCGCCCAGTCGGTCGGCTGGCCAGTTGTCCGAGGCGGTAGCGCAGCCATCACCAATGCCATGGCCAGGGCGGTTCTGGAGATGGGCGGAGAGATCGAAACCAACGAGATGGTGACTTCGCTTTCGGCGCTGCCACCAGCCCGCGCCCTGCTGCTCGACGTGACACCTCGGGCTCTCGTCCATCTCGCTGGCGACCTGCTGACACGACGAGCGCGGCGCCGGGCGCAGCGGTTTGCCTACGGCGCCGGGGTGTGCAAAGTGGACTGGGCTCTTGCCGGCCCAGTTCCGTGGTCGGCACCTTCGTGCCGGAAAGCCGGAACCGTGCACGTCGGCGGGACGTTCGAGGAGGTAGCTGCCGCAGAGGCAGAGGTCGCAGCCGGTCGACACGCCGAGCGGCCGTTCGTGCTCGCCCTCCAGCCATCAGTCATCGACGCCTCGCGGGCTCCCGATGGGCGCCACACTCTCTGGGCCTACTGTCATGTACCGTCCGGATCGACCCTGGACGCGAGCGAGGCGATGGAAAGGCAGATTGACCGTTTCGCTCCATCGTGGCGAGATCTCATCCTCGCCAAGTCCGTGCGGAGCGCCGCCGAGGTGGGGTGGCACAACCCGAACTACGTCGGGGGTGATATCGGTGCCGGCAGACAGGATCTTCGCCAGACATTCGCCAGGCCCGCTGCCCTTGCGAACCCTTACCGCACCGGTGTGCCTGGCCTCTACCTCTGCTCGTCCTCGACCCCCCCGGGTCCTGGAGTCCATGGCCGGTGCGGCGAGCTGGCCGCTCTCTCCGCTCTAAGGGACGTCTTCGGCATACGTCGCGCCCCGGAGATAGGAGTTCCGAAGACTTGACCGGGCAAGCTCCTGGCACGGGCCGGCAATGGAGGGGTCGAGAATTCTTCGATGCCAGACAGTGCGCATCGAGCGAGCAACGACCCCGAGAAATCAGCGCGCCCAGTAGGAAAGAGAGCTCAAATTGGCAACACGGAGCGCCGCGACATATCCCTCGCGCTCGAAAAGGGACCCGTCCGCATCGGGAGGCACCGCAAGAAGGCCACGGAACTCCCTGACCGTCGCGAAGCCCTTCCGCTCCATCCACTGAGACAACCCGTCGAGCAGGACTCCGGCATACTCCGGACCGTGGCGCAGCAGCGCGGAGGCCGTCATCACGACATCAGCGCCGGCGAGCAGATAACGGACCACATCCTCAGGAGTCTCGACGCCGGTGGTGGCAGCAAGGGACGCTTTCACTTTCCGGTGGAGCAACGCGATCCACATACGCGCGAGCCGCCCTTCTGCCGGGCTCGAGAGATCGACTCGATGGACAACTGCAACCGTCTCCGGATCGATATCGGGCAGGGGGAAACGATTGAAAAGAACGAGGGCATCCACGCCCGCCTCGTCCAGGCACCGCGCCATCTCCGATGTCGAGCTGAAATATGGGCTCAGCTTGAGCGCGATCGGGATGTCGACCGCCTCTCGCACCGCCGCAAGGACCTCGAGATGTCGCTGCTCGACGTCACGGCCGTTTCCTTCGGGGAGGAAGTAGATATTCAGCTCTATTGCCGCGGCGCCGGACTCCTCTACCTTGCGCGCGTAGTCAACCCAACCTCCTGGACTTGCTCCGTTGAGGCTGGCAATCACCGGGATCGTGACGGCCGCAGCGGCGCGCTCCACAAGACTCAGGTACTTCCGCGGTCCCGAGTCTTCGGCTGTCGCGGAAGGGAAGTAGGACAGCGACTCGGCAAAGCTCTCCGTGCCGGCGTCGACGAGCATTGCGTCGACGGCCGCCTCTTCCCGGATCTGCTCCTCGAACAGCGAGTAGAGAACCACCGCGCCGACGCCGGCGTCGGCCAGGCGGCGGACTCCGTCCGCGGTCCGCGACAGCGGCGACGCCGAGGCGACCAGCGGATTGCGTAGGCAGAGCCCCATATAGAGCGACGAGAGGTCGGTCACCTCTGCCCCTTGCGGGCATCGGCGGCAAAGTGCCACGCGCCTCGAGTCGCCATCTCTTCGTAGACGTCCCACTGGCGCGACACAGCCTCTTCGGCGAGACGATGAAGTCGCTCGGCCTCCTCGGGATCACTGCTTCTTAGCGACCGGTAGCGAAGCTCCCCGTCGGTGTAAGAAGCTAGAGAGACACGCGGGCGCGGTGAGTCGAGGAGGAACGGGTTGCCACCGGCTGCTCGCCGCATGGGGTCATAGCGGACGAGTGGCCAGTAGCCGCTCGCGACCGCCCGGTACTGCTGCTCAAGTCCCTTGCGCATGTCTATCCCGTGCGCGATGCAATGGCTGTATGCAAGTACCAGGGACGGCCCGTCGTAAGCCTCTGCCTCGCGCAGAGCCCTGAGCGTCTGCTGCGGGTCGGCGCCCATGGCCACCCGCGCGACGTAGACGCTCCCGTAAGCTATGGCCTGCAACGCGAGATCCTTCTTCGGTACCGTCTTGCCCCCTGCTGCGAACTTGGCTACCGCTCCGAGCGGCGTCGCCTTGGACATCTGTCCGCCGGTATTGGAGTAGACCTCTGTATCGAGCACGAGGACGTTGACATCTCGCCCGCTTGCAAGGACGTGGTCGAGCCCTCCGGCACCGATGTCATATGCCCAGCCGTCTCCGCCAACGAGCCATATACTTCTGCGGACAAGGAGCTCAGCCACGCTTCTCAGTTCTGCGACAGCCGGACCGTCGAGAGCCTCAAGGCGGCGCTGGAGCTCAGCCACCCTGAGCCGTTGAGAGGAAAGCGCTGATTCCCGGTCCTGCCTCGCTTCGAGGATCTGATCCACGAGGTCCGGACCGACGTCGTCGCGAAGCTCTGACAGGCGCCGGTGAGCCAGCGCAACGTGCTGATCCGTGGCGAGGCGGAAACCGAGCCCGAACTCGGCGTTGTCCTCGAACAGCGAGTTCGACCAGGCGGGACCCCGCCCGTCTGAGTCCGTCGTCCACGGTGTTGTCGGGAGATTGCCACCATAGATCGACGAGCAGCCTGTGGCGTTCGCGACCATCAGCCGATCGCCGAACAGCTGCGACAGGAGCTTTAGATAAGGTGTCTCCCCGCAGCCCGCGCAGGCGCCAGAGAACTCGAACAGGGGCCGGAGGAACTGGCTGCCGCGGACCGTTCCGAAGTCCACGCGCGTGCGGTCGGTGACGGGTAGCTGCTCGAAGAAGGCGATATTCGAGCGTTCGTGCGCCACGATCGGTTCACGCGGAGAGAGGTTTATCGCTTTGCGCGAGGGATCTGCCGGTGCGGAGACCGGGCAGGCCTCTACGCACAGAGCGCAACCCGTGCAGTCCTCCACATAGACCTGAAGCGTGTAGCGACTGGACGGCAGGCCGACGGCGTTGAGCGGTGCCGAGCCGAAGTGCTCGGGTGCGCCTTCCAGATGGGACTGGTCGTAGAACTTCGAACGGATCACGCTGTGCGGGCAGACGAAGCTGCAGTTACCGCATTGGATACAGAGCTCCGCGTCCCAGATGGCTACAAGCTCGGAGGTGTTGCGTTTCTCATAGGCGGCGGTGCCACTCGGATAGGTGCCGTCAGCTGGCAGGAGGCTCACGGGCAGCTCGTCGCCGCGACCGGCCATCATCTCGGCAGTCACTCGGCGGACGAACTCGGGCGCTCCGGCAGGGACCACAGGGCGCAGCTCGCGATCCGAAGTCGCGATTCGGGGAATGTCGACCCTATGGAGACCCGCGAGAGCCCGCCCGACCGCCGCAAGGTTCCGGTCCACGACCGCGGAGCCACGGCGGGCGTAGGTCTTCACGAGAGAAGCCTTGATCTGTTCGACAGCTCGGTCGAGCGGCAAGATTCCGGAGATCGCAAAGAAGCAAGTCTGCAGAATCGTGTTGACCCGCCCTGCCAGTCCGACCTCGCGCGCGATGCGGCTGGCATCGACTACGTACAACTGGATGTCCTTTGCAAGAATTTGGCCCTGCACTGGTCGCGAGAGCGAGTCCCACACCTTGTCGGGGCCGCTCGGGCAGTTGAGCAGGAGGGTCGCGTGCTCCGCAGCCGGACCGAGGACGTCTGCCCGATCGAGGAGTCCGAACGCGTGGCAGCCGATGAAGCTTGCTCGGTGACACAGGAAGGGAGCCTTGACCGGTACCGGCCCGAAGCGCAGGTGCGACACGGTCTTCGAGCCGGACTTCGTCGAGTCGTAGACGAAGTACCCCTGCGCGTGAATCTCCGGCAGCTCTCCGAGGATCTTGATCGTGTTCTTGTTCGCGCCTACCGTACCGTCCGATCCAAGTCCGAAGAACAGCGCCCTAACGGTCTCGGCTGGTTCGATGTCAAGCGAGGCGTCGTAGGCGAGACTCGTAGAAGAGACGTCGTCGTTGATGCCAACCGTAAAGCCATGCCGCGGCCGGTCGCCAGCAAGCTCATCGAACACGCCCGCCACCATGCCGGGCGTGAACTCCTTCGAGGAGAGACCGTAACGACCACCTATCACAAGCGGCATCACCGTACGCTCGCCGGCCGCAACCGACCCCACCAGCGCGGCAACGGTGTCGAGAAAGAGCGGCTCACCGACCGATCCGGGCTCCTTGGTTCTGTCGAGCACGGCGACTCGCCGCACGGTGCCCGGCATCGAAGCCACGAGTGCCTGAGCGGGAAAGGGCCTATAGAGACGGACCTGCATCACGCCTAGGCGCCTACCTCTGCCATTTAGGTATGACACGGTCTCGCGGACCGTCTCGCCCCCTGATCCCATGACGACGACGACGGACTCGGCCTCTGGGTCTCCGCTGTACTCGACGGTGTGATAGCCACGTCCGCTGTGTCGTTCCAGGATGGCCATTGCTTCCTCGACGGCTGCAGGGACGGCCGCGTAGAAGGGATTTACGGTCTCTCGGGCCTGGAAGTAGACATCAGGGTTCTGTGCAGTGCCCCGGATGAAGGGTCGCTCGGGCGACAGGGCGCGGCCGCGATGTGCCCGTACGAGGTCCGCGGGCACTAGCAGCCCCAGCACCTCGTCGTCCAGCAGCTCGATCGTGTTCAGCTCGTGAGACGTGCGAAACCCGTCGAAGAAGTGAACAAACGGCACCCGTGTCCGCATGCTGGCGGCCTGCGCCACAAGCGCAAAGTCGTGAGCCTCCTGAACCGATGCTGCTGACAGCAGGGCGAAGCCCGTCTGGCGCACGGCCATCACATCTGAGTGATCACCGAAGATCGAGAGCGCCTGCGCCGCGAGTGAGCGAGCAGCTACGTGCATCACCATCGGCGTCAGCTCACCAGCGATCTTGTACATGTTGGGGATCATCAACAAGAGCCCCTGGGATGCCGTGAAGGTTGTCGCCAGCGCTCCACCCTGGAGCGCGCCGTGGAGGGCGCCGGCGGCGCCGCCCTCACTCTGCATCTCCACCACAGTCGGAACATCGCCCCAAAGGTTCGGACGCCCTGCGGTCGACCACTCGTCTGCAAGCTCGGCCATGGGAGAGGACGGCGTGATCGGGAAGATACAGCAAACCTCGTTGAGCCGGTAGGCAACCGATACCGCCGCTTCGTTGCCGTCTACCGTGGCTCGCATCAGCTGTCCTGAGAGATCATGTCTATGGCGTGAACCGGGCATTGCTCGAAGCAGACGCCGCACCCCGTGCACTTGTCGTAGTCGAACCGGTACCGATGTCCGACGCCGAGCTTTATCACGGCATCCTCCGGGCACGAGCCGAGGCAGCCGTCACACTCGAAGCAGTTTCCGCACGACAAGCATCGAGTCGCCTCGAAGATCGCCTGCTCGGCCGAGAACCCACCGAACACCTCGACGAACCCGGTCACTCGCTGTTCGGGTGCAACCTCGGGCTGCTCGCGGCGGCGGGCCTCGCCAAAGTACCACAGGTGGAGGCGCTCGAAGCTGGCGGGGCCATGCTTTGGAGGTCGCAGGACCTCGGCACCGCGCAACCAGGAATCAATGTTGCGTGCTGCCTTTCTTCCATGACCCACCCCCACGGTCACGGTACGCTCGCTTGGCACCATATCCCCACCGGCAAACAGGCCGGAGCACCCGGTCTCCATCGCTGCCGACACCCGTACGGTGCCGTCCGCCTCGCATTCCACCCCCGGCACCTGACGCAAGAAGGCGGTGTCGGACTCCTGACCGAGTGCCAGGATCACGGTGTCGGCCGCGAGGGTCTCGAACCTGCCCGTTGGCCGCGGCCAGCCGGTCGCGTCCAGCTCCATCACTTCCACCTGAAGAACCGGGCCATCGAACGCCGTTATGGTTCGAAGCCAGTTGATCCGTACTCCCTCGCTCTCGGCATCTGCCGCCTCCTCCATATGTGCCGGCATCTGATTCCGAGTGCGCCGGTAGACGATCGTCGTCTCGCCTGCACCGAGACGGCGAGCAACACGGGCCGCGTCCATAGCGGTGTTGCCGCCCCCATAGACGGCGACGCTTCGCCCGATCGCGGGACGGTCGCCCGACGCGACACTTTTCAGGAACGACAAAGCGTCGATGATGTGGCTCGCGTCACGGGCCGGGATGTCGACGCGCTTCGAGAGATGGGCACCGACGGCGACAAACACAGCGTCGAATCCGCCCTCTGCTCGTTCGGCCACAAGATCGCTCACGCGGTGGTCGCTGGTGATCTGGACTCCGAGAGCGACGATCCCCTCCAGCTCGGCATCTAGCACATCGCGCGGCAGTCGGTACGCTGGGATGCCGTAGCGCATCATCCCTCCCGGTTCGGCGCCGGCATCTCTGATCTCCACCTCGTGGCCGAGACGTGCCAAGTGGTACGCGGCCGACAACCCGCTCGGCCCGGCACCGATCACGAGCACTCGCTTGTGAGTTCGAGCGACAGGAGGAGCGAACGACCAATGCTGCCCCAAGGCGAGGTCACCGAGGAACCGCTCGACGGAATGGACCGAGACAGCACTGTCCAGCTCGGTGCGGTTGCACACGCTCTCGCAGGGGTGATAGCAGATGCGGCCGAGCACAGCCGGAAGGGGGTTGTCCGCGACGAGCTGCCGCCAGGCTTCCTCGTGGCGGCCCCCACGGGCGAGCGACAGCCACGCCTGTATGTTCTCGCCCGCAGGGCACCCGGCGTTGCACGGCGGGAGAAGGTCCACGTACAAAGGACGGCGCTCACGGACTGCGCCGGTCTGTGCTCGCCCATAGACAAGATCGGGCAGAGGCGTGACGTCGAACAATTCACCGCTCACGGCCCGAGCATCACCTGCTCCCATCCCACTCTCATCCCGCTGCGCACCTAAGGGCAGACCCTCTCACAAGGGTCTAGCAAATGAGTCCCCGCAGCGCCATGGACCCCGTCGAGCTAGCTGGAGCTCGTCAGGTACCACCGGGACGGTCGAGGGTTGCCATAGACGTCGAGTGGCAGGGCGCCTCCGACGTTCTTCTTGATGACGGCTATGCGGTCATCCCAGGTCGGGAGCCACAGGGCCGCCACCTGCCGGGAGATGTAGTTCTCGTAGTTGTAGAGCGGCTGCAGACCTGCCGTTGTGTGGGTAAGGGCGATCAGTCGGTTGGCCTGGCTCGAGACGTACCCACCGCCCCAGTAGTTGCCGGTCCCATAGATCTGGCCACCTGTTGGATACGAGTCGTCCTGTCCGAAGTCCCAGAAGTACACGCTGTACAGCACGATACCGTAGTTGCACGGGCCCGGAGGGCACACCCCGGCAATCGAGAACATCGTGGACTCGCTCTGGGGGTCAAGAGCGAGATGGATGCCGGCGCCGCTGGCAGCCGTGACAAATGCCTGGACTTGCGCGCTCAAGGTCGGATAGCCAGTTGTGTACATGAGAAGAATATCGAGCGGCCGGCCGGCGGCGATTCCCGCGCCACACTCCCCCGAGCCCGTCCCAGGTCTCTCGCACACCATCGTGCCTCCCGAGCCTGACTTCGTCGCCCAGCCGTGGGCGGCAAGTAGGTCACGAGCAGCCGAGGTCGAGTAAGGATATGGATCGATACGTTCGGCGGAGCTCACATAAGGCGATCCGGGTAGATTCGGCACCGGGCCATAAGTGAGCTGGCCGTAGCCATGAAGGGTTGCTCTCAGGTACAACGGCTCATTAATCAGGTGCTGCAGGGCCTGCCGGATATAGAGCTGTCGCACGAGGGGCCCGTAGGTCGGACTCGTGTAGCCGAACTCCCCCGACTGGAAGTACATGGTCCTCCAGGGTACGACGCTGTATCCATGGGACTTGAAGTAACCAGTGAGGCCGAGGTCGCTGTAAGGGAGGAAACCGAAGCTCAACTCCCCAGATCTAAGCGCGTCGATCTCGGCAGTATCGCTGGCAAATGTCTCGTAAACGACGCTCGCGAGGTGTGGTCGGTCGGGGCCGCTGTAGTGCGTATTCGGAACCACGACCGTACGCGCCGTAGTCGGATTGTACTGGCTAATCACCCAGGGTCCGTCAACGACCTTCCAGAGCGGGTTGGTCTGGTAAGTGGTCAGCTCCTTTGCCTGAGCGGCCAAGAAGGCGAACACCTTCTTTGCCCCACTTCGGGTCGCAGCGTAGTTGCCGACCTTGCCATTAAGGCTCTCGACATCCCATACCTGCGCAGGCAGGGGATCAATAATGGTTAGCTCATTGCCCTCGTACCACTGAGGGCTGAAGCTGTGCGTCAGGTGCATGACAAACTCGGTCGGACTTACGTAGTCGATACTCCTGACATTGTCGGGCATGTCGCCGGCGATGTACGTACCGATTGCGCTCTTGTTGGCGTCATATAGCTCGAAGAAGAACTTGACGTCAGCCGTTGTGACGGGCACCCCGTCTGACCATTTGTAGTTGCGGAGCCGGATCGTGATAGTCGTGTCGTTGTTGGACCAGACCGGAGGGTAGGCAAGACTCAACTTGTTGTTGATTCCAGGGCCACCGGTATCGGGTCCGGCGAAGTACAGTGGCCTCCACATACCGTAATAGGTATTGAAGTCCCACGCCTCGTAGTTCGTCTGGTTGGGAAGCGGGAATATCCACGAAAAGGTGTCCCCGACCTCATGCGCGTAGACGACGGTCCCGCCTTTTTGTGGTCTCGAGGAGCTCGGGGACGATCCAGAGGAGCTGGACGGGCTCGTCGAGGAGGAACAGGCTGCAAGTACGAGAGCTCCGACGGTGAAGCAGGCGACAGCTCGGACCAGCCGTGCGACCGCCCCACTACGATGGTCGTGGTTTCTCATGTCTCCTCCTCCGTCGGGCCTACTGAGTGACCGTTCAATTGAACGGCGCGACAGTTTACGCTCCGATTACGGAACACGCAAAGCAGGGCCGCCTTCCCGGCCTCCTCAGGGGTCTGTGAGCAGCACCAGGTCGTCGCGGTGCACAACCTCGTCGGCTATGTCGGAAGGAAGCTCATATGTGCGCCTCCCGAGCCACTCGGCGGAGCGGCTCGCTGCCACACGCACGATGCCCTTCGCGAACACGACTCCATCGGCTTCCTTGATCTCGACGGCGTCGTCTTCGACGAAACCCCCCTCGACTTCCCTTACGCCGGCTGCGAGCAGGCTCGTCCCGCGCTTCACGAGCGCCTGACGGGCACCGGCGTCGACTACAAGAGTGCCGGTGGGTTTCGATGCGAAGGCAATCCAGAGCTTGCGTGCCGGCAGCGATCGCGGCTTGGGAAGAAAGGTCGTGCCGACCGCGGAGACTCCCGCGGCGGCGTCGGCGAGCACGCCGGCGCGATCAGCAGCTGCGATGACAGTCCGGACTCCAGACCAGGAAGCCATCTTCGCCGCGGCGAGCTTGGAAGCCATGCCGCCGCGGGCGCCGTCGGTGCCGGGTCCGCCGGCAGCCGCCTCGAGCGCGTGGTCGATCTCGATGACGGACTCGATGAGAGTGGCTCCCTCGTCGACGCGCGGATCGGCGCTGAACAGGCCGGCTGTGTCCGTCAAGAGCACGAGAAGGTCGGCGCGGATCAGATGGGCGACGAGGGCTGCCAGCCGGTCGTTGTCGCCGAACCGGATCTCGTCATCTGCGATGGCGTCATTCTCGTTGACGATCGGGACCACGCCAAGATCGAGCAGACGCACGAGAGTGTCGCGGGCATGCAGGTACCGTTGGCGGTGCCCGAAATCGAGCGGCGCGAGCAGCACCTGGCCGACGAGCAGTCCGAGAGCGGCAAAAGCATCGTCGTACACACGCATGAGCCGGTGCTGGCCGATCGCGGACAGAGCCTGCAGCGTCACCGGGTCGCTCGGCCGTAGACCGCCGGGCGAGAGAGCTGTCACACCCGCTGTGACCGCTCCTGAGGTGACCAGCACCACGCGGTGGCGGCCCGCGCGCAGTGCCTCGAGATCAGCTGCGAGCTTCGCAATCGACCCGGTGTCGATACCCCCGCCGAGCTTGGTGACCGAGCTGGTCCCGATCTTGACGACGACGATCATCTCTTCACCAGCTGGGTTCGTAGGTGAACTCCATCCGCCCGATCTGGACTGGGTCGCCCTCCCGGGCACCGGCCTTCGCGAGCGCCCGATCGACGCCGATCCGCTTCAACCGCCGCTGGACGTGAGCCAGCGCGTCCGGGTCGTTCAGATCTGAGACAGCGACCGCCCTAAGCGCCTCTCTGCCGGAGATTATCCAGACATCGCCAGGGCGGTCCACCGTCACGCCCTGCGAGGCCGGACGATGTATCACAGGGGAGGTCCGAGGCGCTGGCGTGGAAAGGCGCGCCTTCGACACGATCTCCATGCACCGCCCTACGAGGGCGTTGACACCCTCGCCGGTGACGGCAGAGATCTCGATGTCCCCGCCGTAGCTCGCGAGGGCGGGTCGCTCCCCTTCGGGGCGGGCATCGGCCCGTGAGCCGGCGACGAGCCGCGGCCGCTCCAGCAGCTCAGGACGGTACCGCTCCAGCTCATGGAGGAGCGTCCCGACCTGCGCGGCAGGCTGACGCCCCTCGGCCGGACCGACATCTTCGATCTCGGCCAAGTCTACGAGGATGACGAGCACCCGGGCGCGCTCGACATGACGGAGAAACTTATGTCCAAGGCCACGACCTTCTGCTGCACCTTCGACAAGCCCGGGAATGTCGGCGATGACAAATTGCGAGGGCGCGGCATCGGCGCGAGAGCCCACATGCACCACGCCCAGATGAGGCTCGACCGTGGTAAAGGGATAGTCGGCGATCTTCGGGCGGGCAGCCGAGACTCGGGCGACGAGCGTAGACTTGCCGGCGTTCGGAAACCCGACGAGCGCTACGTCAGCCATAAGCTCGAGCTCAAGATTGAGCCATCGCTCCTCGCCGAGCTCTCCCTGCTCGGCAAATGCGGGTGCCCGCAACCGGTTCGTCAAGAAGCGGGCGTTGCCACGCCCGCCGCGGCCACCCTCGGCCGCGACAAAGCGGTCGCCTGTACGGACCAGGTCCGCAAGAAGATCGCCCTCGAGCGAGTGCACGAGGGTACCTTCGGGCACCGGCACGACGAGGTCGGTCCCGTTACGGCCGTGACGGCGTTTCCCACTTCCGTGCGTCGCGTCACCAGCCCGGCGAAACGGATGCTCCTCGAAGCCGAGCAGCGAGACGACCTGGTTCGATCCCTCGAGTATCACATCGCCCCCGCGCCCCCCGTCGCCGCCGTCGGGCCCGCCCTTGGACACGTAGGCCTCGCGGCGGAACGAGACGGCGCCGGCGCCGCCGTTGCCCGCCTTCACGTGCACCTGTGCCTCATCGACGAAGCCGGGCATCAGTGGGTAGTCACCTTCTCGTCAGTTGAGGGAAGCATCGACTGGGTGGCGAGCAAGAACGGCAAGCCAGCCACCCTGGCGCCGCAGGACCTGCTCCCATAAGTCGCCCGGCTCGGCGCACAGGACGTCGGACTGCTCACCTTGGACGACGAACCATGCCCCGGCTTCGATCTCCTCCTCCAGCTGACCCGGACCCCAGCCGGAATAGCCGGTGAACACCCTAAGACCTGTGAAAGACACGCTCAGATCTTCCGGAGCACGGTTGAGGTCGACGGTGCCAAGACCCGCAATGAGCGGAGAGAAGCCGTCGGCTTCGGGATCGCCAGGGTCGGGCGCGCTCTGGATATCTCCGGCCGCATAGCGGCTGCTACCGCGACGAGCTCGACCGACGCAGATGGCTGAGTTCGGCTGCACTGGGCCGCCGACGAAAAGCACAGGTGGCTCCGAGGCGTGGAAGCCCCACTGTGGCACGACCTCCTTGACGGCAGTGCCACTTGGGCGGTTCAGCACGACACCGAGCGCGCCGTCGTCATCGGCAGCAAGAAGGAACACGACCGTGCGGCGAAAGTTCGGGTCCTCGAGGGATGGCGAGGCGACCACGAGGCGACCCTTGGCGGGAGGCGCGAACATCTCCCGCCCTCGATCAGTTCCCGAGCGAACCGGTGCTTCCGCCGTTCGCGATCGACCCGTCGGCTGGGAGGATGTCTACGAGACGCCTCCCTCGCCTGGCACCAAATTTGACGCTTCCGTCGGTCGTGGCGAACAAAGTGTCGTCCTTCCCTCTACCGACATTCTCCCCCGGATGAAAATGGGTGCCGCGCTGGCGCACGATGATGGCTCCGGCGCGCACCGCGGTCCCGTCGTAAACCTTCACGCCTAGGCGTTGCGCATTGGAGTCGCGCCCGTTGCGGGTCGAGCCGCCACCTTTGGTCTTGGACACCTTGGGTCCTCCTCAGTCCTGTTCCATCTGGCCGACTTCGCCGTCGGCAACGGTGACTACGGCTGCCGGGGCTCCATCCTCGCTCGCGGGCTCAGCGCCAATAGCTTTGATCTCGAGCGTCGTGTACCGCTGGCGGTGGCCGTAGCGGCGGCGGCGGCGCGTCTTCGACTTGTATGTGAAGCCCACGATCTTCGGGCCCTTCACAACTCCGACAACGCTCGCCGTCACGGGCTTGCCAGCAAGCCCATCCGCAGACACGGTCACTTCCCGGCCGTCGACGACCAGAAGCGGGGTGAGCTCGATCAGATCTCCCGGCCGCGCATCGAGCAGCTCTACGTCGACGAGCTCTCCGACCTCGACACGTTCCTGCTTCCCACCAGCGTTGATTACGGCATACATAGTGGCTCAAGCCTAGTACGGCTGCCGGGACGCCGCGAGCGGCGCCCTTGTTGGTGCCAAGCTCACTCCGGCTCTTCGAAGACTATCCCTCGGCCATTGCACATCGGGCATGTCTGCGAGAGCGTCTCCACAAGTCCCTCCCCTACCCTCTTTCTTGTCATCTCGACCAGACCCAGGTCGGAGATGTCGTAGACCTGAGTGGGAGTCTTGTCCCGAGCGAGCGCGGTGCGGAAGGCGGCCATCACACCCTGCCTGTTCGCCTTCAGCTCCATATCGATGAAGTCGATGACAATAATGCCACCTATATCCCTCAGCCTGAGCTGGCGCGCTATCTCAGAGGCAGCCTCGAGGTTGTTCTCGAACACCGTCTCCTCCAGGCTGGAGGAACCGACGTTCTTCCCGGTGTTCACGTCGATCACGGTCAGAGCCTCTGTCCTCTCGATGATGAGCGAGCCACCCGAGGGCAGCCAGACTTTGCGGTCGAGCGCCTTGTGCAGCTGCTCGTGCACGTGATGGCGCTCGAAGAGCGGCAGTGGCTCGGACGCCGTGTCGTAAAGCTCGATCCTCTCCGCGAGTGCCGGCTCGAGCTCCGCCACGTAGCTCCTCACGAGCTCGCAGAGCGTCGGGTCGTCGATGAGAACCGAGCGGTACTCCTCGGTCAGCTCCTCACGGATAATGCGGACCGCCATGTGGGGCTCGGAGTACAGCAGCGCTGGAGCTGCAAGGTGCTTCGCGCGGCGATCGATCTCCTCCCACTTCGCGACAAGCTGCAGGACGTCGTGACGCAGGTCGTCGGTTGAGGCTCCCGCAGCGGCCGTGCGCACAATGAGACCATGGCGTTCGGGGCGTACCTCGTCGAGAACCTTACGGAGGCGCCGTCGCTCGTTGTCGTCGAGCCTCCGAGAGATGCCATAGGTGCTCGACTCCGGCACGAGCACGATGAAGCGGCCCGGAAGGGACACCTCCTGGGTCAAGCGGGCGCCCTTTAACCCGATCGGGTTCTTCGTCACCTGGCAGACAATCGTCTGACCTGGACGAAGTAGATGCTCGATGCGGTCAGCTCCTGGCTGGCGCTCGATGTCGTCACGGTCGAAGGCCACGTCTCCCCAGTAGAGCACCGCATTCTTCGGCGTCCCGATGTCGACGAATGCGGCTTCCATCCCCGGCAGGACGTTCTTGACACGGCCGCGATAGACGTTGCCGATGATCTGGAGCGCTTCGTCTTGCGGTCGCGCCACGTAGTGCTCGACGAGCACGCGCCCCTCTAGCACCGCTATCTGGGTGCGCTCGGGCTCCACGTGCACACACATGAGGTAACGGCCGACAGCCTTGCCCCGGCGCTCCCGGGCGGGCCGCCCCGTACGGCGTGCCTTGGTGCCGCCCCCGGACTCCGATACAGCCGGCGGACCAGCTCCCACACTTGAGGGCTCGGCAAGCTCGCGCTGCAGCGGTTTCGGGCCACGTGTAGCCGCACGCCTGCCGCCACTCGAGCTAGCTGTGTCGTCGACCCTCGCGCCGTTGGCGCCTGCGTCGCCGGGGCCCGCGTCGTTTGCACCTGCGTTGTCGGGGCCTGCGTCGCTGGGACCCGCTGGAGAAGGACCTTGCTCGGCGCCCTGTGCCCGTCCAGAGCCCGGCGCCCGGCCCCCCGCGGCGCCAGCGCCGCCCTGACCCGACCCCCGACGCCCGCGTCCTCCACGGTGTCGCCGCGAGCCGGTTCCCGGCCTTCCTGGCGGAACCGCCGGATCTGCACCGGCGCCGTCTCGGTTGCCGCTACCGACCCCGGCCCCGACCCCGGCCGCGACTCCGGCCCCGGGCGAGCCCAAGGCACTGCCTGTCGTGCCCTTGGGGTCGTTCGGGTGCGGCTGGTCGTTTGCAGGCGGGCTCCCGGTTACCGGTGCCGGCCTCGAGTCACCTATGCGCGGCCGAACGGCAGGGCTCAGCTGCAGGTCGGATCGAGACGCACCGCCAAGGGTGCTCGGGGCCGGTTCAGCTTCGGCTCGCGTGGGTATCGATCTGCCAGCCTGGTGGCCTGGGGTGTCGTCCCCAGGAACGCGCTCGGCCGGCGCAGGGCGGCCGGTCATCGAGTCCGACATCGGGAAGATCCCTTCTCCAGGGCGCGAGATAGCGCGCCGGTCGCTCCCGAGGGGCGGCTGGCGCCGCAAACGGTGCCGCAGCGGCGCGCCAGCCCGGGGTGCATTTCTCAGTGACGATCACAGTGTCCAGACCGTTCCCTTCACGGCAGTTGGCGCCGCCAGAGGCGGAGCACCGGTAAAGGGACACGACGAGAACGGAGCAGACGACGAGCGCGGGATCCACGGAGCTTCGTTGCAGCGTTCCCGGAGTAGTCATCCTGAGGTGAGAGCCTAGTGCCACAGCGAGCGGGGATGGGCCTATTCGACCTAGCCACCGACCAGAGGATGAAGGTTGAGCTTCGGGACGGGATGCGAGATCAGGTACTGGAATATCTGCCTCACGACCGGAGCCGACGCAGCGTCCCCGTAACCGGCTCCGGGGATCACCACCACCACGCAGTACTTGGGCGCCGTGACCGGTCCTGTCGCTGGGCCAAATGCCACGAAAACAGCTGTCGGCTGTGCGCCGGGGACGCTGCTTGTTGTCGCAGTCCCTGTCTTGCCTGCCAAGGGGAACGCCGAATAGTGGTAGCCGAGAAAGATGCCACTGGCAGTCCCTACCGGATAGTCCTTCACGACGTCCTGCAGACCGGTGAGAATCGTGTCGTAGGTGCTGGTCGACATCTTCACATGGCCCAGCACCTTGGGCTTGAAGATCTTGACGACCTTTCCGGTCGGCGACGCGATCGCCGCGGCCACCTCGGGCGCGTATCTCGTCCCGCCGTTGGCGAAGGTTGAGAAGGCGTTGGCTATCTGCAGGGGCGTCACGAGAGTCTCACCCTGCCCGAAAGCTGTCTCGAGAGCGTCGCCGGGTCCGTAGTAGCTGCTGGGAAACGCCGCTGGATCTGCCGCGTGCTGCTGCTGTCTGAGGGCTGGACCGTCTACCTGGCCGGGATACTCCCCAGGCAGGTCCACTCCGGTCGGCTTTCCGAACCCGTAGAGCGCAGCCTCTCTTTGAATGCCAAGCTGCAGGGACTTGCGCGGGCTCATGAAGAAGTCGTAGCCGAGGTTGTAGAAGAAGACGTCGTCGGACATCGCGATCGCAGTCACAATGTTGCACTGCCCGCAGCTCTCGTAGCCGCTGCTATGGAAGGTGCAGGCACCGGAGCAGTTCGGGAGCGTGAAGGTGCCGGGCGAGTAGATCAGGGTGCTCGGCGTGATGATGCCGTCTTGCAGCGCTGCAGTCGCCGTCGCGAGCTTGAAAGTCGAGCCAGGCTGGTAGGCACCGGCGATAGCGCGGTTGAGGAGGGGATCCTGGGCCGATGGGCGAGTCAGGTCGGCCCAGTGAGCGGTGCTCATGCCGCCAACCCACCATTGCGGGTTGTAGCTGGGCAACGAGACCATGGCGAGAACAGCGCCGTTTTGAGGGTCGAGGACGACACCTGCGCCGGAGGTAGCCGACAGGCCACTCGCCCGCAGGTTCGCGAGCTGGGCCCCAAGTGCCCGCTGCACCTCCTCCTCCAGTCCCACATCGATGTTGAGGATCACATCGTCGCCAGGCGTCGGGGGTGTCAGTGACTGCGTCCCGACTGGGTCACCGAGGGAGTCCACCTCGAGCACCTGCTTACCTGACTTTCCCCTTAGGAACCGCTCGTACTGGGCCTCGACGCCGGACTGGCCGATCACGTCGCTCGCGAGATAGCCGTCTTTAGCGAGCACCTTGAGCTGACTCGCCGTGATGTCGGCGACATAGCCGAGCATCTGGACGCCGAGATCACCCTTGGGGTACGTGCGTTCGGCGACATAGGAGACCGTGACGCCGGGAAACTCGCTGCGATGCACCGAGAGGTACAAGATCGTGCTTGTGCTCACGGCGACGGCAACCGGAACCGGCTCGTAGAGGCTGTCCTGCTGGTCGTTCAGATCCGCGTTGATTTGCGCCGGTGTTATCCCGAGCGCGACTGCAAGGCGCTCGATGAGGCCGGGATCGTTCAGGGCGGCCTGGCGGTTGAGGGTGACAATCGACATGACCTTGTTGCCCACGAGGACTGTGCCGGTTCGGGAGAGGATGAGACCGCGCGGAGGCGATATCAGCACCGTCCGTGTCGACAGGCTGCTCTCGTACTGACGCGCGGCGGGCCCCTGGAGCACCTGGAGCGACCAGAGGCGCACGATCATCATCGAGAAGAGCCCCAGCACTACGAAACCCATGACCGTGAGCCGAAGGCCGACGTGGACCGGCTGGCTGCGGCGCTGTATCTCCTTCTCCTCGCCCTCGAGACGCTTGAGCGGGCTCGGGGGCACCCGTTGACGCGAGTGGTCGCCTCGGTCCTCCTCAACAAGGTCGGGGGAGAGCGCCGGACGGCGCGCACGGGGCCTGGAGAACGCGCCACGGTAGTTGCGCCCGCGCGGGCCGCCAGCCGACGAGGTCATCTGAGAGCGCTCCCACCAGACACGCCGGCCAGCTCCCTTGCCGGACGGCTGCGCACCGCCCGCGCCAGCGCCGCTTTCGCCGGAACGATCAAGACAAGGTTCGCAACCCCGACGACGGCCGCGACAGCCGCTAGCTCGGCACTCGGCAGTTGGGGCTGATCTATCAGGGTTTCGATTAGCTCGAAGAGCAAGGTCGCGGCGATACCTGCCGCGAGTGCCACCACCATCGAGAACCCATAGGGAGCTCGCCCGCTCCCGAGGGAGGCAGTCGCTCCGGCTCCAAACGCGACGATCACGTACACGAGCGCCGAAAGACCGAAGGGCGTCAGCACGAAGAGGTCCGCGACCAGGCCGATCCCAAAAGCAATTACGGCACCGCGCTGGGGGCCTGAGGTCAGTCCGGCCGCCACCGCGAGCGCGACGAAGGCGTCCGGGTGCGCTCCACCGATCACGACGCCGTTGAGGACGGCCTCTTGCAGCACTACCGTCACCATGACGACGACCGCTACCCGGGACCAAGCCACGGCCGTCACGGTACGTAGCTCCCCGGTGCCTGAGCAGCTGCTGGCCCCCAACCGACTGGATCCGAGGGGTGTCTCACGGCGTCTGGAGCCACTGCAGCACCGTCACATATGAAAGACCCGACAGGTCGGCGACCGGCTTCACGAGAACCGTCTTTGTCAGCGATCCACCTTGGTAGTGCACAGCTGAAACCGTACCCACGGGGAGGCCGGCAGGCAGGGCAGCTCCGGCGATCCCACTCGAATACACCTGCTCACCCACACGAACCGGCATCTGCGAGGTCACGTCAGCGAGAGAGAGCGGGTAGCCACTGCCCCGGCCGTCCGCCAGAGCGACCGACGGCGGGCTACCGAAGGTGACGCCGAAGGACGACCCAGGGTTCGTGATCGCCTCCACGACCGAGGTCGACGTCCCCGAGCTCACGACCGTGCCGACAAGGCCAGCGCCCGCGACCACCGGCATGCCGACGCCGACGCCCGACGAAGCTCCACGGTCGATCTCGAAGGTGTCCTGGAAGTTCGAGCTCGGGCCCGAGATGATCTCGGCGAGCAGCGTGGGAATGTTCTGCACATATGGCAGGTGCTGCTCGTTCAGTATCGCCTGCAGCTCGTGCTCGGCGTTCTGATTCTGAAGGACCTCGCGACGAAGCGCGCCGAGCTCACCGCGCAGCTGCTGATTCTCCCTCACTGCGGCCCCGTAGTTCACCGCGCCTGCGAAGAAGTCGCCAAGGGGGTGCAAAGCGTCGGCAAGGACGCGCTGGATGGGTGATATGGCATCACGAGCCGCGCTTCGGATCGACGAGATGGTGTGGCTCGCCTCACCTTTGTAGTCAAGGGTGATGGCTGTCACCGACAGCAGTACGAGAATGACGAAGGTCAGCCGCTGGGACGTGTAGCGGCGAGTCGTGGACACCACGACTCCGCTATCAGCGGTTGGACGAGGACTGGAGAACCGCCTTCAGAGCCTCGAACTCCTCAAGGCACATCCCGCTCCCGAGCGCCACGCAGTTCAAGGGATCCGGCGCGACGACGATGGGCATATGGGTCTCGGCTTGGAGTCGCACATCGAGCCCGTGGAGCAGAGCCCCGCCGCCGGTAAGGACGATCCCCTGCTCCATTATGTCGGCGGCTAGCTCTGGGGGGCAGCGGTCGAGCGTGACCTTCACGGCATCGACGACGGCGGCGACAGGCTCCTCGATCGCCTTTCGAATCTCTTCGGTAGTTGTGACAACCGTCTTCGGAAGGCCGGTCACGAGGTCGCGGCCCCGTATCTCGGCGTGCAGCTCCTCCTCGAGCTCGCAAGCGGACCCGAGGGCGATCTTGATCTCCTCGGCGGTCCGCTCACCGAGAGCAAGGCTGTACTCCTTCTTCACAAAGGAGATGATCGCCTCGTCCAACTCGTCGCCGCCTATGCGGATCGACTGGCTTACGACAATGCCTCCGAGCGAGATGACGGCGACCTCCGTTGTCCCGCCGCCGATGTCGACAACCATGTTGCCCGTCGGCTCGTGAATCGGAAGCCCGGCCCCGATCGCGGCCGCCATGGGTTCCTCGACGATGTAAGCCTTGCGAGCACCGGCGTACTCGGCCGCCTCCTGCACGGCGCGCTTTTCCACGCCGGTTATCCCCGATGGGACGCAGATCACCATCCGGGGCTTCGAGAAACGACGAGGATGAACTCGGCGGATGAAGTAGCGCAGCATCATCTCGCATATCTCGAAGTCGGCGATCACGCCATCCTTCAAGGGCCGGATCGCCTGGATGTTGCTCGGTGTGCGCCCAATCATGCGTTTAGCTTCGGCGCCGACTGCGAGCGGGTGACCGTCCTTCACGTTGATGGCCACCACGGACGGTTCATTGAGGACGATCCCCTTGCCGCGGACGTACACGAGCGTGTTCGCGGTACCGAGGTCTACGGCCATATCGCGGCCGATGAACGAGAAGCTGTTTTCACCCATGCAGAGACATGTCCAAGTGTAGAGGGAGTTCCCCACAAGGGTAAGTGATCGCGCGGGCTATAACAAGGCGGGTCATGTCGCCGTCCAGGAAGTCGCCCGCGGCTCAGCCGAGACCTGGAAAGAAGAGACGGATCTCTCGCGCCGCTGAGTCCGGGCCGTCGGAGCCGTGGACGAGATTCTCGGTCATGACCGTCCCGAAGTCGCCCCGGATTGTGCCGGGCGGCGCCTCGGCGGGATTGGTAGGACCCATCATCGTTCTCACGATCTTCCAGGCATCGGCCGGGCCCTCGGCGACGAGCAGGGCGGACGGCCCCGAGGTAATGAACGCGATCAGATCGGCGTAGAAAGGCTTGCCGGCGTGCTCTTCGTAATGCGCCGCAGCAACCTCGGCCGAGATGGTCCGCAGCTCGAGCGCCACGATCCTTAGACCCTTGCGCTCGATCCTGGCCACTATCTCGCCGACAAGCCCGCGCTCGACAGCATCCGGCTTGCAGATAACAAGGGTACGGTTCACGGCTGTCGGATGTTAGCGCGCCCCTCAGGGCGCGCCGGGCGGGAGACCGGCCGCGGGCCGCCCCTCAGACTGCTGGCCGCAAGATCGACCGGGCAGCTCCCACCATGTAGAGCGAGCCGGTCACGAGCACGACATCGTCGGCCCCGGCGATCTCGAGTCCCTCCTCCAGTGCCGACGCGACGTCACCACGGGCTTGTGCGTCGAGACCGAGCTCGCGCGCCGCATCCACGACGGACTGTGCCGGCTGCGCCCGCGGCGACGGCGGCGAGCACGCGACGACTGTCGAGATCACCTCCGGTCCGAGCGCCCGCAGCAGCTCGACAGGATCACGGCCACGAAGGCATCCCATCACGAGAACTACCTTCCGGCCGACGAAATCGTCCTTGAGAGCTGCACCCGCGGCGGCAGCGCCCGCAACATTATGAGCGCCGTCGAGAACGACTAGAGGAGCTCGACGGACAACCTCGAGCCGGCCAGGTACGGTGACAGCGCCCAGCCCCTCCGCCACTACATCCCAACCGAGCGGCACGGCGAGAAACGACTGGGCCGCAGCGAGGGCACATGCGGCGTTGTCGGCCTGGTGAGCTCCGTGGAGCGGCAGGAACACGTCCTCGTAGCGACCAAGTGGCGTGTAGAGGTCGACCAGGCGCCCGCCGACGGCGACGCGGTTGCGTTCGGCGCCGAAGTCCTCGCCGCGGCGCCAAAGCGAGGCGGCTCCCGCAGCCGCGGCCTCCTCCTCGAATATCGAGACGATCGCCGGGTCCGCCTCGCCTACGACGACGGCGCTACCCGGCTTGATGATGCCTGCCTTCTCGGCGGCTATGTGACGGCGCGTCGGACCGAGGATCTCGAGGTGATCAAGCTCGACGTTGGTGATGACCGCAGCGACGCCGTCCGCGACGTTCGTCGCATCGAAGCGACCCCCGAGACCAACTTCGATGACCGCAGAGTCGACACCCCGATCGGCAAACCAGGCAAAGGCCGTCGCCGTGACTATCTCGAACCATGTCGCCTGCTCCCCGAGGAAGAGCTCCAGCTCTGCCACTGCCGCAAGCTCCCTGGCCAGCGCGGCATCTGTGATCGACACGCCACCGACTGCCATACGCTCATTAATTCTCTCGAGGTGTGGGCTCGTGTACAGACCGGGATTGAGGCCAGCCGAGGTGAGCAGGGCTGAGCAGATCCGCGACGTGGAGCCCTTGCCGTTCGTTCCGGTGACGTGAACGACAGGGTAGGTCGACTGGGGATCCCCCAGGACCTTCACGAGAGCGCGGATCCTCTCGAGCGTCGGCAGCGCGTGACGCCCCGCCCTTCCTGCCTCGATCGCCTCTAGGTTGACATGCCGATCGAGCCACGCGAGGGCCTCTCCGATGCTCGCGTCGAGCCCGTCGGCAGGAGGAGAGAACGGACCCACTTCATCGGCCACGGCGGCTCCGCTCGCAGTACATCGTCATCGAACTACGGCACATCGTCATCGAACTACGGTGACGTAGGCTCTGGCCCCGCCCGGCGGCCTCAGGAGGCGGCGCGACGCGACGTCCGGTCGGGCTTGCCGGTCGCGCCACGAGGCACGAGACTCGGGGCCACACGCTCGAGCACGACGGAGCGATCCACGACACAGCGCCCGATGTCCTCCCGACTCGGCAGGTCGTACATGACGTCGAGGAGTACCTCTTCGAGTATCGCCCTGAGCCCCCGGGCCCCCGTGCCTCTCAGCAGGGCCTGGTCTGCGACCGCCTCGAGGGCATCCTCGGTCAGCTCGAGCTCCACATTGTCGAGCTCGAAGACCCTGTGGTACTGCTTGACAAGGGCATTCTTCGGCTCGAGGAGAATGCGTATCAGCGCCTCACGGTCCAGGCTCGAGACCGCGCCGATAACTGGTAGGCGTCCGACGAACTCGGGAATGAGGCCGAACTTGAGCAGGTCTTCGGGCAGGACCTGCATGAGCAGCTCGCTCTCCCGCCAGCTCTTCGCGCGCCGTACCTCGGCGCGAAACCCGATCCCGGCCAGTCCGATCCGACTCTCGATGATCTTGTCCAGACCGGCGAAAGCTCCGCCGCATACGAACAAGATGTTCGTGGTGTCTATCTGGATGAACTCCTGGTGCGGGTGCTTGCGGCCGCCCTGCGGAGGTACCGAGGCGGTCGTTCCCTCCAATATCTTGAGCAGCGCCTGCTGCACGCCCTCGCCCGAGACGTCGCGGGTGATCGAAGGGTTCTCCGACTTCCTCGCGATCTTGTCGATCTCGTCTATGTAGATGATACCTGTCTCTGCCTTCTTCACGTCATAGTCGGCAGCCTGTATCAGCTTCAAGAGGATGTTCTCGACATCCTCGCCGACATAGCCTGCCTCGGTGAGCGCCGTGGCGTCCGCGATCGCAAAGGGTACGTTGAGCATGCGGGCAAGCGTCTGCGCGAGGTGCGTCTTCCCGCACCCCGTCGGACCGAGCAGCAGGATGTTCGACTTCGCGAGCTCGACGTCGCCCTCTCGGTACGCGCCGGCCTGGACCCGCTTGTAGTGATTGTAGACGGCAACCGAGAGTATCTTCTTTGCCTGCTCCTGCCCCACGACGTAGTCGTTCAGGAACTCGAATATCTCCTTGGGCTTTGGAAGATCCTCGAAGCGGACCTCTGTCGGTTCGGCCAGCTCCTCCTCGATGATGTCGTTGCACAGCTCTATGCACTCGTCGCAGATGTAAACCCCTGGACCGGCAATGAGCTTTTTCACCTGCTTCTGGGACTTGCCACAGAAGCTGCATTTGACGAGCTCTCCCCCGTCGCCGAACTTGGCCACCCTTGCCCCCCAGTCAGGCAGCGCCAACGGCAGCGATGGCGCTGCCGAGGGCTTCGCGATTCGTGATTACCTCATCGATGACACCATACTCCTGGGCCTCTTGCGCGCTCATGATGAAGTCCCGATCGGTGTCGTGCTGTATCTTGTCGACGGTCTGGCCAGTGTCAGACGCCAACATCTCGTTGAGCAGATCCCGCATCCGCAGTATCTCCTTGGCCTGCAGCTCGATATCGGTCGCCTGCCCGGCTGCACCGCCATATGGCTGGTGCAGGAGGATGCGGGTATGCGGCAGGGCGAATCGCTTGCCCTTCGTCCCCGCCGCCAGGAGCACGGCCGCGGCCGATGCTGCCTGCCCGAAGCAGAACGTCGACTTGTCCGGCCGCACGTATTTCATCGTGTCATAGATGGCGAACAGTGCCGTGATATCGCCGCCAGGAGAGTTGACGTAGATGTTGATGTCCTTGTCGGTGTCCTCGGATTCGAGAAAGAGCATCTGGGCACAGACGAGATTGGCGATGGTGTCGTCGATCGGCGTGCCGATGAAGATGATCCGCTCACGCAGGAGCCTTGAGTAGAGGTCGTACGCGCGCTCTCCGCGGCTCGACTGCTCGACGACTGTCGGAACGAGGTAGTTGTCGGCCCTCAAAGCTCAGCCTCCTCCGTCTCGTTGTCGTGATCGACCACTTCGGCGACCGTGTCGCCATCAACACCGCCCTCTTGGACGTACTCAACTGTCTCCAGCTCCGCCCCGGCTCCGTCCGAGACCACGTCATGCTCCAAAAGCAACGCCCGATCCATCGCCTTCCCCTGCTCGTCTACGACTTCGACATGGTCGAGCAACCACTGGACCGCCTTCGAGCTTCTCAACTCAGAGCGTAGCCGTTCGAGTCCGACTCCCTCCGCTACCTGGCGCGCCACGTCGCTGACCCGACGGTCCGATTCGTCAGCCAGACGCTGGATCTCGCTCGCCAGCTCCTCATCGGTGACTTCGAGCCCCTCAGCTTCCGCCACCGCGCGAAGTGCCAGATCCGCCTTCACCTGCTCGAGGGCCTGGGCCTTCATCTCAGCAAGGAGCTGGTCGGCACTCTGGTCACGGGCTGCCAGGTACTGGTCAAGGCCGATCTTGCGGGCCTCGAGCTCACGGATGAAAGAGGCCAGGAGGCGCTGGGTGGCCTCATCTACAAGGGTGTCGGGCATCTCCTCCTGGACAAGCCCTGCCAGTGCTTCGATGGCTCTCTCTCGTAGCTCCACGCGCGCCTGTAGGGTCCGCAGGGCGGTCATGCGCCGGCGAAGGTCCGCGCGCAGCTCCCCGATCGTCTCGAATTCCGATGCATCGGAAGCCCAGGCGTCGTCGGCATCGGGAAGAACTTTCTCCCGCACCTGCTTGACGAATATCTTGATCTCCGCGCTCCCCCCGGGCGCGTCAGAGGCGTCGACGGCAACAATGTCGCCCGCCTTGGTGCCTCGGAGCTTCTCGTCGGCCCCTTCGGCCAGCATGCCAGACCCGACCTCGTAGACGAAGTCTGCGGTAGCCAGATCATCAACTGGCCTACCGTCGCGCGTCGCCTGGACATCGACAGTGACGACGTCGCCGTCGATTACAGGCCGCTCCACATCGCGGAGCTCCGCGAACTGCTCACGCATCCGCTCGACCTGCGAATCGAGCTCCTCCTCGGTGACCTCCGGAGATCTAACCGTGACTATGAGCCCGTCCCGGCCCGCGACCGAGACTTTGGGCCTGACCTCGACGATCGCGTCGAATGCGAGCGGACCCTCGTCCTCACCTGAGGTGATGTCGATCTCCGGCGCCGAGATCGTGTCGAGCTCAGCCTCTTCGACTGCCTGGGCGTAATAGTCCGGAAGAGCGTGGCGGATGACATCCTCACGAATCGCTTTGCCACCGAGCCGAGCTTCGAGCAGACGCCGGGGGGCCTTGCCGGGCCGGAATCCGGGAACTTGAACCTCGCGCTGCAGGCGTCGGAAAGTGTCTTCGACGGCAACCTTGAGCTCCTCCTCGTCGACTTCGACGGAGAGCTTGACTTTGTTTCTTTCGAGAATTTCGGCGGTGGAGCGCATATGGCTCGGGGAGTCTACCGGTCGGGCGCGAGCTCGACCGCCATCGGACCGCCATCGGGGGAGCCGCCAACCCTCGCGTCGGCCACCGTGGCGGCCGGCCGCCGCACCCAGGCCCCCGGCCTGTGTGAAGGGTGCCACCATAACCGTGGTCCGGCCCCCTACCATCGCCCGGGTGGTGAGGAGAAACGACGACCAAGAACGTGAACCGTCAGCGGCGGGAAAGCCGCCTCGACAAGCCAGGCAGGTACATCGACAACCAACTCGTCGCCAGGCCCGGCTCCAGCGGCTCAGCCGCGGCCAGCGGGTTCGCCGCCGCATCCTGCTCTGGGGTGGCCTCCCGCTCGTCGTGCTCCTTGTGCTGGGTTCGAGCGGATATCTGTACACCTTGTACCGCTACCACCAGATGCACAAGATCACGGTCCAAGGTCTCGCGCCCGAGGTCGCCGGCGGACCTGTCAACATCCTCCTCATCGGGAACAACTCGCGATGCGTCCTCAACGGCAAGCAGGCAAGCCAATTCGGCTCCTGCGCCCAGGTTGGCGGAGGACGCGCCGACGTGGAGATGATTCTCCACTTGGTCCCACGCACCCGGGCTGTCTCGATCGTCTCGATACCGCGCGACTCCTGGATGCCCCAACCCGGACATCAGAGCTACGAGGAGCGGATCGACGCCGAGCTCAACAACGGGCCGTCGGCTCTCGTGAGAACGGTCGAACAGGACCTGGGGATTCCGATCAACCACTTCGTGGAGCTCAATTTCGACACGTTCCAGAGTGTCGTAAGCGCACTCGGCGGGATCAACATGTACTTTCCGACCCGCGTATTCGACGCCTACTCGGGCCTGAACGTGAAGTACGCCGGCTGCTACCACCTGAGCGGAACGCAGGCCCTGCAAGTGGTACGCGCCAGGCACCTCGAGTACGGTGCCCAGCTCCAGTACTACGATCCGACGGGCGACATTGGTCGCATCACCCGCGACCACGAGTTCGTGAAGGTCCTGGCCGCAGACCTCCGGCATACCGGCATTTTCGACATTACGAGGCTCAACGCCGTCATCGGCTCCATCCTGCCAAGGCTCACCGTCGACTCGAGCTTTAGCCTTGGCGAGATGATCGGCCTCGCCGAGACGTTCCACTCGGTCGATCCGTCGACTGCGCCCACGGCCACTCTTCCTGTGTTCGAAGATCCGAACCCCTACTACTACGACAACTTCAACGACGGTGATGTGGTCTTTCCGACCGAGCCATTCGACGAGCAGGTAATGGCCAAAGAGCTCGGGATCATCCCGCCGCCGGTCGCCAAGGGCACAACCGTCGAGGTCTTGAACGGCACCGGCGGAGCCTCCAGCTTCGCGGCGGATCTACCAAGTCAGCTCACAGGACTCGGCTACAACGTCGTCGGGTCATCGAGCGTGCCCCCTCCGGCCTCGCTAGTAGAGACCGTCGTCTACTACGGCTCTGCTGCAGAGCGGGCCCAAGCAGAAACCCTTGCCGGCCACTTCGTCGGCGAAGTCGCCATGGGCATGCACGCGATGCCTCATGGCGTCGATCTCGAGGTCGTAGCCGGCAACGGGGCATACTTCACCCCGGCAGCGGCCGTGTCGCCAGTGAAGAGACACGTGAGGCGCTCTGCACCTGCTTCTGGCAGCAGCTCCGCCCCGAGCACCAGCGCTTCGTCCACGACCACCACGACGACGACTGCGCCGATATCGGCCACGTTTCCCGGGTCAATCGTGAACGTCACTCAGGCCAAGCGGTCGCTACCGTGGTTCGACCCGCGGGGCTGCTCGGCTTCAATGACTCCCAAACCCCTCGCGAGCTGAGACGAGGCTCACGCGGGCGAGCCGTTACAATCCGCCTAGCAAGCCGGGGAGTAGCGCAGCTTGGCAGCGCGCCTGCTTTGGGAGCAGGAGGCCGGGGGTTCGAATCCCCCCTCCCCGACTTATAAACACCCTGGTGGGACTGCTTAAATAGGCTCTTGTTGAGTGTCCTCCGGTGGAGACGTGCAATCGGCGTGCTTATGCCGGATCGTCGGCTATTCGCCGGCTATTCCGGGTGGCGATCGACTCACCGCTTCGCGTGGCCATCTCGGGCAACTGGCGCCCGGCATAGTTACAGGCTCTCCCACAGTGCGAGGAGAGTGTCTGGTGGTCGGTATCGATGCGTACCCACCTCCGTCGGGGCGACTCTCGCGAGGGCTCTTTCCTTCAATACCAGGTCGGCGCGAAGGTAGATCTCGGTGGCCTTTGCGCTCGAGTGACCGAGGAAGAGCGCAGTCGTCGCGAGATCCACGCCCGCCAGAACTGCCACGCGTCGGTCGCCTTCTCCTTCGGTGCGAGCGAGCGACCAGCCGCAGTCTCTTTCACCGCAGCGCCTGCCCCTGACGGGGTCTTGTAGCTGGCGCCTGCATACTCGATGTACCCGTCGGGAAGCACGGTTGCGCTGTAGGTCCCCGCACCTGCCACGCTCGCCTCCAGGACCGCACCCGGGGAGAGCAGCCCCTTCTTCATGAGATCGGGGATCGAGAGCTACTGTTCCCAGGAACTGACGTGGCGGTACCCAGCAGCTGGCTCAGGGCGAACGTCGGCCACACCCTGGGATCCGCCGAGAGCGTTCGCCTGTTCAGCAGCATTGGCGCGAGGGGCAGCCGGATCAGCACCAGGTAGTGCGATCGCGGCGTCATTCACAGCGGGGAACTCGAACGTAGCCCGCACGCGGGTGAGGCTCGTGCGGATGTCCTTCAGCGTGAGGTTGTTCGTGCGATGCCGCACGGCCGACACCAGCTCCTTTGCGGGCTCACCGCCGCGGAAAAGGTGGCGGAGGGTCTCGTGGACCTGCTGATCGACGAAGTAGGCCTTCCACATCTCCTCGATGCGGTTGTCCCGCATGTTCTCCTTGCCGATGAACCGAAGCACCGCCACGGCGGCGTCTGGGTCTTCGCGGATCTTTATGGAGCGGAAGAGCTTCTGCTCGAGGGGGACCGGCGCATGCACGTTGTAGATCCGCCAGTCGGCACCGTTAGTAAGGGCCACCCATTTGACGCCTGCAGCGGTCGCGTAGGCGATCGTCTGGTTCGCCCACTTCGGGTCGTCGAGATGCTCGCCGATGCCCTTCGCCTCCACGATCAGGCGCGGCGTGCGCAAGAGCAAGAGCGCGTAGTCGACCGGATTGTCACTCGGGAGACGCCGGTACTCCCGGTGCACCTCGTCGAGGTCGTGGATGTCCCAGTCCAGGGCATCGAGGATCGGTTCGATCAGCCCGGCCTTCGTGTTCTCCTCGCCAACTGCGCGGCCCTGCGCCTCGTAGCGGTCGAGCCACTTGTCACAGCGCCGAAGCGTCTCGACGAGATCAGGCATTGCCACCCCCTTGTGCCACATTCGAGGTCTCACCGAGAATCCACTTGCCTTCGCGGTCGAAGACTCAGGGACCAGTACGATCGCCATCCCAGGCGCCACTGTCGACCCGACCGACAACAACGCCAAGGTGCTGGCGAGCCCGGAGCCGGCGCATCTTCGTCCGGGCGCGATCAGCGGCGTCCCGAGAGGTGCGAGAGCCGAATGGGTGGAGAACCTCGTGTCCGGTATTTATAGTTACCCGGCCGCTCTCTTGGACCCCCTCTTCCCGATCTCCGCGTTCACGACACCCTTCAGGGGCAGGTAGCTATAGCTCCCGCCCGTTCGTGAGGTTTCAGATGTCGCCACCACCGCTGATCAGTCGACTCACCTCACGCTCGATCAGAGCCAGGCGAGCTTCGGCGAGCAATGGAACTTCGTGTCGACGGTGGCGGGCGGCGCCAAGGTCGACGTCGATCGTGATCAGGGCTGGCTGCCAGAGTGGTGCCTCCGCGACTACCTCCCCAGTCGGATCCAGCACCCGACTCCCGCCCCAGAATCTCGCGCCAGCTTCGGTGCCAACTCTGTTGACGAACACGACCCAGCACTGTTGCATGCGAGCGATGTAAACCAGCAGGTGTCGCCAATACTCGATCGTGTCGAAGCTCTCCGGGCCGAGATTCGCGGCGCTGTTGGCCGGGATGAGCACCAGTTCCGCACCGTCCTGTGCCACCAGCCACGGCAGCACCGGCTGCCACGCGTCGTTGCAGATGAGGGTCGCGGCCCGCCCGTGCAAGGTGTCAAAAGAGCGCAGCGACTGTCCCGGGCTCGTGTGCTTTCGCTCCTCCCACGACAGGTAGTTAGGCAGGTACAGTTTTCGCTGCACGTGGACGACGGCACCACCTGCGAGGTAGGCGGCGGCGTTGTAGGTGCGTAGGCTGCCGGCCTCGAGAAACCCGACGAGCACGTGGGATCTCCCGGAGGAAAGCTCGGTTAGGCGGGGGTCATCCGCGCAGAGACCGCGGACGTGCGGTATCTTGCCGAGCGCGTAGCCGTGCGTGGCAAGCTCGGGGAACACCGTGAGGTCGGCTCCTTGCGAATTCGCCTCGGCCGTCAGCTCGCCGATGTGCTCGAGGTTGGCTTCCACTTCGCCGATCGAGCTGTCGATTTGCGCAAGCGCTATGCGGACCACAGCACCTCCGTTTCTCTCGGAGCGACGAGCGCCGCAAGTCTGCTAGGCAACGACGAGCTCCCGCGGAATGCTGGACGCGGCCGCATGAAGAAGACCTCGGTCGACGCCCTCATAGACGAGTGCGTCTATGAGCTGGGCGAGTGCCTCAGGAGGAGGCGGCATAGCTGGCTGGCCGGCGTCGGATGACAAGACCAGAGCGTCTCCGACGGACCTTGCCACTGCGGCGAGCAGACCGGCTGTCATGCCGGGCTGACAAAGAAGCTGGTAGGCCGTGATCTCCACCTTGGCGCCCAGGGCGGCCAGCTCGACGATATCCTTTGGTCCCATGTCGGGCACGGTGTAGGAGGGATGGGTCAACACGATGCGCCTGACGCCGCGCCGACGCGCCTGCGGCAGCAGCCACGCGCACTCCCCTGCGCTGAGATGACCTGTGGCCAAGACGGCGTCGGCGCTCGCGATTAGCTCCAGGATATCGTCTATGGCCGCCGCACTTGTCCCATCGACGGGCGGGATCCCATAACCGGGTTGGTCACCGAGCACGGGGTGTCCGGCCAGGCCACGCGGCAGTCCGCCTTGGCGGTGGAGGACGGCATCCTCCGTCGGCATCCACACGACTCGAGCACCGAGTGCCAGTTGCACCGCGACGGCTGCCGGATTGAAGCCGCCGACGGCTCGGTTCAGGGTCACCGAGCCATAGGCAGGAAAGCCGGTAGATTTCCGAATGAGAGCGGCCCGTGCACCCGTCGGCTCGTTGTGACTCTTGAAGACGCAGCCCTCGTACCCGGCTTCCTGGTAGGCCTCGACCGCCTCGATGTCATCGAGTCGCCGCTCCACGATGTCAGGTCCGGTGTGAACATGGATGTCAAACACGACTCGACCCCCGACCACAGCGGGTGGCTGAGCTCAGCGGTGTTCCGCGTACGGGCAGGCCAACGGAGTATCTTGGCATGGGCCTTGCTGCCCTCCTGGTGGCTTGCGTGGTGTTCAGGAGCTTGACGGTTCCTCTCACTTGGGGTCCTTGCAAGTCATGGTGTGAGCAGTGAGGTAGGCAGCTCGCGGACCGCCGACCGGAATTGCCTGTTCGGCGGTGGCGCGCGATGTCGCGGCGGGCCGGTCACCGATGTTCTCAAGATCGACAAACGTTGCACGCGATTCAAGCAGCAGACGCGTCTTATAGACCTCAGCGAGTTCATGCACCGAGGTTGGTCATAGCATCTCGTACCTAGAGACTGCAGCTTCGTCGTACTCGATGCCAATGCCAGGGCGTTCACTCAAGTGGACTGCGCCGTCGCGTACCTCCAGCCGGGTTTCCTCGGTGAGCAAGCGCTCGAAGTTGTAGATGCCCTTTCCGAGGTCGAAATGCTCGATAGCCACGGCGTTGGGGACGGCGGCGGCGAGCTGTGCGTGCAGGTTCGCGTGCCAGTGGGGCGCAACCCGCAGCCCAAAGGTGTCGGCGGCGTGAGCCACCCGGAGCCACTCGCTCACTCCACCCAGCACGCCGGCGTCGGGTTGCAGCAGATCTGCCGCGTGGCGCTCGATGAGCTCGGCGAACTCCCAGCGGGTCTGGTGGATCTCACCCGTAGCCACAGGAGTCTCGAGGGTTCGCGCCAGCTCTGCATGCCCACCGATGTTGTCAGGAGACAGTGGCTCCTCGAACCACCATAGCCCGTGCTCACCCGCTGCACGTTCGAAGGCGCGAGCCGCTCGCAACGCTTCTTCGACGCTCCGATATGCGTTGTTCGCGTCCAGCGCGAGACGGCCATGTGTGCCGATAGCTTCGCTGGCGGCCGCGACCCGCGCGACGTCTTGTCCCAAGGACAGGCCCCCGACTTTGATCTTGTGGTCGGTGAAGCCTGCCTGCCGGTCAGCCACGATCTCTCTGACCACCGCCTCTTCATAGTGCCCATCGTCGGGCCGGTAGTAACCTCCGGAGGCATATGCTGGTACCGGTTGCGCGATCGAACCGCCCAAGAGCACCGCGAGGGGCATTCGGCACGCCTTTGCTCGCAGATCCCAGAGCGCAATGTCGACGGCGCTGATCGCGCGCAGCACGGCACCGCGCCTTCCCACTAGCAGGCTCTCCTGGTACATGCGCGCCCAGACATTGTGGATGTCGTCGGTCGGCGCGTCACGCAGCACCGGCTGGAGCAGGTCTGTGACGGCCTGGACCAAGAGACGCCCACCGTTCGTGCCTGCGTACGCATAACCCATACCGACGCCGTCAGACGCGGTTACCTCGACAAGCAAGTAATGGCGCTCCCGCAGCACCCGAGTTGATATCCGAGTCTCGCGCTCGACGGGGATCGCCACAGCGCGGGCCCGCACCTCCGAGATCGTCATCATCTGCTCCTGTGGACTTGGGCAGTCATGGCTCCGACGACTTGATCGCGGGCTACCGGGTTCTCGCGGCCGTCAATCTGCGAAGTAGCCACGATTTGGCGACTTGTTTCTTGGTTGGAGACTCGACACCTAGTGTCACCGGACAATGGGGTCATTGGATTCGGGGCGAGCGCGATCCACCGATGATCCGTGGGCATCATCCTCCCCGCCCCGGCGGAGCGCCGAGACCGGGTGAACATCTAGCGCGGTGGCCAGGAAGTCACTCAACCAGCCGACGACTCTCGAGAAGACGGGGTTGTCGTCGAACATCCACTCGGTGTGCCCGCTCGCTTCGAGGAACTCGAGGCGCTTCGGTTCGCCGGCGTGGTCGTACAGCGACTGCGCCTCGATCGGCTTGTGAAGCTCGTTCTCCGCTCCGTGGACGATCAAAAGCGGGCGCGGCGCGATCCGGTGAACGACTTGTTCTGGGGAGAAGCGAAGCAGGAAATCGGCCGATTCCAGGGTGACACCGCTACCGAAACCGGGCGCCTTGTACAACTCCTCACTGACGTAGCCATTGGTCCGCTCGTCGAGGTTGAGTCGGACGACGTCCCAAGGGTCGGTGAGCTCCGAGCGGCCGGCTGCGGCGCGACGGGCTCGATCGAGCTCGATCCGCGTTAGCAAGCTGGTCCAGGACGCTTCGTCGTGCATGTTGCGGGTCGAACGGGTGCCGTCGCCGATGCCGTTAAGGCAGGCCACTGCCTTCACGCGGGGGTCATCGGCGGCCTCCGCGATCACGACGCCGCCGCCAAGGCCCCAGCCCACCAGCGCGAGCCGAGAGGCGTCGACCTCAGCGACAGCCGTGAGCCGATCTACGCCGGCGCGGACGTCCTCGGCCCATTCCTGTGGGACCAGCCGACCGCGCTCGCCCTCAGATGACCCGAACCCGCGGTAGTCAAAGGCCAGCACCGCGTAGCCGAGCGGGTTGAGCGCGCGGGCAAACCGTTCGGGATGGATGATCTTCTGCCCCTGATAGCCGGAGCAGGCGATGACCACGGGGTACGGCGCGCCGGTGCCGCCATCGCCGGGCAGGTGAAGGTCCGCGTCGAGACGCAGGCCACTCGAGAAGAAGGGTAGTGGTCGGCTGGTCATGAAGTCCTCCGTTCTCCGTGGGTGGAGGCCAGGGTCGGAATGGATACGTCCTGGCCGGGTTCCGAGATGAGCGCGTGAGAGAGGTAGTCGGCGGCGGTCTTGATTTCGCGCGCGGCCGCGGACAGAGATCGGCAGACTCGAAATTTGGGGGCCGAGATGTTGAGCGCGGCGACAACTCGGCCACGGAAATCCCGAACGGGCGCTGCGACAGCGACGTGGCCAGCTTCGAACTCCTCGTCTACCACCACGTAGCCGCGCCGTCGCGCGCTCCGCAGTCGGTCGAGCACCTGATCGATGTCGCGCGGCGCGTTGGGTCCTCCCGCGCCAAAGTCGGCACCTTCGAGAAGCACCATCACCTCGCTATCGGTGTGATCGAACAGCAGAGCTCTGCCCGCGGAAGTGCAGTGCAGTGGCACAGGACGTCCGGTCCAGGACACCGCCTGGATCGACCACCCGGGGCTCTCGGACATGAGGGTGAGAACCTGGCAGCCTTCGAGTACGGACAAGTGAGCGCACTCACGGACCCGTGCCACGAGTTGACGCAACACGTGGGGGGTGAGACTGAGCAGCTGTTGATCGGCGGCGCTGGCAGCGAGACTGAACACTCGCCAGCCCAGGCGGTAGTGCAGCGTCTCGGGGTCACGAATGACAAAGCCGGCCTCGGCCAGTGTCTTCAGCGTCCGGGAGACCTGAGTCTTCTCGCGGCCGATGAGGCGCGCGATCTGTACTACGCCGATCCCGTCGCCCTCAGTGGCTTCCGCAGATCCCAGCACCGTCAGAACGGCGATCGCCCGCGCGAGGCTGGTGGAACCGGTGTCGGTCATGACGAGGATCATGGCGCAACCGTGCCCGGACCACAAGCCGAGTTGCTCCAGCAGCAACAGAGATACGCACACTTCCTGGTGCCACAGAACCACAAACCGCTGTTGCTACATGTGCACTGCCTGTTGCGAATGCAGTGCTGACTGCTTTATAAGTGGCCCTACAAGAACGCTCAAGTGACCTCTGGCGGCAGGGGACGTCGTGGGGAGAAGGAGAGGGACCATGGAGAGTGTGCACAACCGCAACACCGTCAACCACGGGCGGCTCGACTCGCTCCGCAGGGGACGGGGGCCCGTGCAGGAGCACGTCATCGACGAGTTTGTCGCGGGACGGCTCTCGAGGCGAGACTTCCTGCGCCGAGGGACCATGGTCGGTCTCGGGCTTCCCCTCGTCGGGGCCATCGTCGAGGCGTCAGGCAGATCGGGCTCGGGCGCGATCACGCGCAGCTCGAACGCGGTCCCGAGGGGCAAAGCGGGCGCGACGATCCGGGCAGGCATCCTTGCACCTGCGGGCGCCATCAACCCGATCACCATCGCCGACATAGGCGGCCTGGAGCTGCTCGGTAACGTCGGCGAGTTCCTCGTCTTCATCGACCAGCAGCTCAACTACCACCCCTGGCTGGCGACGAGCTGGAAATCTAACGCCGACGCCTCGGTGTGGACCTTCAAGATCCGCCAGGGCGTGAGGTTCAACGACGGCAGGCCAATGACCGTCGACGACGTCGTCTACAGCTTCAAGTCCCAGTGCAATCCGAAGAGCTCGGCCAACGCCCTCTCGGTCTTCGGGGGCACGCTCGCGCCCGAGGGCGTCGTAAAGGTTGACGACTCGACAGTCGCCTTCCACCTCGAGGCGCCGGACGCGGGCTTCCTCGACGCTGTCACCGAGGACAACTACAACATGATCATAGTCCCGAACGGCTACGACTACGCCAACTACCAGAGGGAGTTCGTCGGGACCGGACACTTCAAGATGAAGAGCTACAATCCGACCTCGGGAGCGGTGTTCGTCCGTAACCCCCATTACTGGGGCAAGCCGGCGCTGCCCGAACAGGTGCAGTTCGCCTTCTACGCCGACGAGCCCCCGATGACCGCAGCCCTCGAGGCAGACGCCATTGACTGCATGGACCAGTTCTCGGTAGCGACGAGCCCGCAGCTGTTGAGCGGCGCCTACAACGTCATCAGCCTGAAGTCCGCCGCGCACCGCGAGCTCTCGATGCGTAACGACATCATCCCGTTTAACAACAGGCTGGTGCGCCAGGCGATCGCCCTCACCCTCGACCGCCCGGCGATCGTGAAGGGGCTCTTCAAAGGGCGCGCCCAGGTTGGCAACGACAGCCCGTTCGCTCCGATATTCAAGTCGACGAATACGAGCGTCCCCCAGCGCAAGCAGAACCTGAAGCTTGCGAGACAGCTGCTTGCCAAAGCTGGCTACCCAAGGGGATTCTCGTCACCACTTTACACCGCGACGATCCAGGAGATGCCGGACTTCGCACAGATCGTCGCCGAGTCCGCCAAGCAGATCGGCGTGCACATCTCGCTCCACATCGAGTCGACGACGAAATACTACGGCCAGGCGGTCTTCGGGAAGTCGAACTGGCTGGATGCAGAGATGAGCCTCGTCAACTACGGGGCCCGCTCGGTCCCGAACGTCTACTTGGAGGCACCGCTCCAGTCCATCGACGCCAAGACGGGCCAAGGTTCGTGGAACGCGGCGCACTTCAACAACGCAACCTACAACAAGCTGTCAAAAGAGTTCATCGCCGCGGTGGACCTCTCTTCCCAGCGCAAGCTCGCCGGCCAGATCGAGCGGCTGCTCCTCGATGAGACACCCATCATCTATGCCTACTTCTATGAAGCTCTGAGTGCCACACAGAAGGACGTCACCGGCGTCTACCCAACGGCCATGCAACAATTCTTCCTCTGGAATGCCGCCATCAGATGATTCGACGTCGAAGCCGGGGTAGCGGGGATCGTCGACGAGGTGCTCGTGACTGAAGGCCGTGTGGTTCCGGTCGGGGAGATTGTGGCTCGCATCCGCGAGGACACTTGAGTCGTATGATAGAGCGCCGAACACCGCCCGTGGCCAAACAATGCGCGTCCGGTTTCCAAGAACGCCAACCCCGGTACTCGCACCAGGAGTCGAAACGGCGAGGGCCGGAGTGGCGGGCACCTCCCGATCCACGGTGGAGGCACCTCTTGCCCGCAGACGCCTGCGTCAAACAGCCGCACGTCGGCGATACGGGCAGATGTCGCGTTCGGAGCCAGCCCTCTCTGCCGCTTTGGCGGACATGTCAGGCATATCGACATGCGCCGACGACATCCCCGGCGCAGCTGACATTGATCTGCGAGTTGGCGTTGCCCGTGCCGATCGTACCTATGCGGGTACATGGTCATGGCCGGGCGTAAGGAGGTGGGTCCGACGCGAGATCCTCGCGAGCGCCCTGTCTCTGTTCGTCGGCACCGGACCTTATCAGGCGGTGTCGATCACCCCGTGACCGATGGTGAGCGCGATCTAGAAAACGATCTCGCGCACGCCGTGCGCGGCGAGGTCCTGTTCGACTCCGGGGCTTGAGCTGTCTATGCCACCGATTCCTCGAACTACCGGCAGCCTCCCATCGGTGTCGTGTGTCCCATGGATGAGGACGACGTTCTTGAAGCCCTCCGAATCTGTCGCGACTTCGACGCTCCCGTGCTCGCACGAGGAGCCGGGACAAGCCTTGCAGGCCAGGCCTGCAACGTTGCCGTTGTCTTCGACATGAGTAGACACATGAGCCGCATTCTCGAGCTCGACCCGGTGCGGCGCATCGCCCGCGTTGAGCCGGGTGTCGTCCTCGACGACCTCCGAGCTGCAGCCGAAGTCCACGGATTGACATTCGGCCCCGATCCGGCGACCCACGCTTGGTGCACCGTCGGTGGAATGGTCGGCAACAACTCTTGCGGTACACACGCTCTCTACGCGGGGAAGACCGTCGAGAACGTCGAGCGTCTCACCGCGATCACCTATGCCGGTGAACGCTTAGAAGTCGGACGCTGCGACCCGGAGGAGCTCGAAGAGATCATTGCCGCCGGCGGCGACCGCGCCAAGATCTACGAGGGGCTGAAGCAACTGAGCGAACGGTACGCGGGGCGCGTCCGGTCGCGCTTTCCGGGCATCCCCCGCCGTGTATCTGGCTACAACCTCGACGAGCTGCTCCCCGAACGTGGCTTTCACGTCGCGCGGTCGCTGGTCGGTTCGGAGTCGACATGTGCACTTGT
>JAKACA010000112.1 GCA_021796455.1 Actinomycetes bacterium | reverse complement strand
GAGCGCCTCTGGTCCGCCGGCATTTAGCGTCCATCCCTTTCATCTTGCAGGCACGAATGGCCTCGAGCTGGACAAATGGAGCCCGAGAGGGGATTTGAACCCCTGACCTGCGCATTACGAGTGCGCTGCTCTACCACTGAGCTACCCGGGCAAACTGACTGGGCGGCACCGATCGAGAGCCCACGGCTCCGATGACTGTTCGCCCCGTGGCAGGAGATCGTAGGCGAGATCACGTGCCTCCACGACACCAAAGCCGACTCGTGAACCACCCATGTCCAAGAGGAGGAGCGCGACTCGTCCCGGCCCTTCAGCCGGCGCCGACCACCTGGAGAGCTTGGTTGAAGTCGTCAAGGAGGTCTTCGGTGTTCTCCAGACCCAGGCTGATACGGACCAGCCCGTCGCTCAAGCCGCGCGCGGTTCGCTCTGATACGGGAACCTGCCGGTGCGTCGTCGATGCCGGATGGGTCACGAGCGTATGGGTCCCGCCGAGAGACGCCCCAATCCACGCGGTCGAGAGGGCCTCGCACCAGGCGGCAGCCTGGTCGATCCCTCCCGACAGCTCGACTGCCAACATGCCTCCAAAGCTGTTGTGGCGAAACAGCTTGGCGGCGCGGTCGTGGTGCGGATGCGAGCCGAGCCCGGGGTAGTGAACCGCCACCACCCGGCGGTCGCCTGCGAGCATCTCCGCAAGGGCCATCGCTGAGTGGCACTGCCTCTCCTGGCGCACCTCGAGGGTCTGCAAACCACGGATGGCGAGCCACGCATCGAACGGCTGCATGGCGCCTCCGATGTCAATGGCGACACCTTGCACCCGCGAGCGGTCGCGCGCCGAGCAGCAGACGACTCCGGCGATGACGTCACTGTGTCCTGCTATGTACTTCGTCGCCGAGTGCACCACGAAGTCGTAGCCGATCGTGGCCGGGCTGCAGAGCCACGGCGAGGCAAAGGTATTGTCGATCACCGAAGGTACATCGGCCTCGCGGCAACTCGCCGCCAGCGCCTCCAGATCCGCGACGGTGCACAATGGGTTGGCGATAGTCTCGACGTAGAAGAACGAGGCGCCACGCAGCGCCGAGCGAACCTCCTCGATGTCGTGCGGATCGACCTCCTCAACAGCGATGCCGTAGCGAGGCAACACCTTCGAGAAAAGGGCGTACGAGCCCCCGTACAGCTCTCGGCTCACAACCGCGTGACCAGCAGATCCTGCCAGTACGAGGGCCACTGCGTGAATTGCGGACATACCGGAGGAGAAGCCGAAGGCGGCCTCTGTGCCTTCGAGCTCGGCCATCACCGCCTCGAACGCCTCTACCGTCGGATTACCGAAACCGCGACCGTAGCTGTGTCCGGGGCGCTCGAACGCAAGTACCTCCGCGTACTCTTCCTGGGTCTCGAACCGCCATGTCGCGGTCTGGTAGATAGGGACACTCGCTGGTAGCTGGCGGACTTCTGGCACTCGGGCGCCGTGAATCGCCCTTGTCGAGAAACCCGCCTCCCGCATCACTTGGCCACCTTCCCGGCGGTGAGGATCTCACTGCGCAGCTCGCGCTTGAGCACCTTACCGGCGGGGTTACTTGGGAGGGGGTCGGAGCGAAACCATATGTGAGTCGGCACCTTGAACGAGGCGATCCGCTCGGCGACGTGCTTGCGCAACTCGTCTGGCGTCGCGCAAGCACCGGGCCGGAGCACTACGACCGCCCCCACCTCCTCCCCCATCACCTCGTCAGGGACGCCGATGACGGCTGCGTCGAGCACGGCCGGGTGCTCGAACAGAGCGGCCTCGACCTCGGCCGAGTAGACGTTCTCACCGCCCCTGATCACCATGTCCTTTGCTCGATCGACTATGAAGATGAAGCCCTCGTCGTCAACGCGGGCGACATCCCCGGTGTGCAACCAGCCGTCTGTAAAGCTCGCCGCGGTCGCCTCGGGCCTCTTCCAGTAGCCCTTCACGACGTTCGGGCCCTTGATGAGGAGCTCTCCGGGTTCGCCGCTCGGAACGTCTGTGCCGTCGGGACCAACGACTCTCACCTCGCAGACTGGCACCGGGGGGCCACAGCTTGCCGGCTTGCGCACGTAGTCCTCGCCAGAATTCATGCTCGTGACCGACGACGTCTCCGTGAGCCCGTAGCCGTTCGAGGCATTGCCGCCTGGAAAATACTGCCTGATCCTTCGCACGAGCTCGGGCGGGGCCGGCGCCCCCCCGTAGGAGACGGAGCGGACGCTCGAGGTGTCGCGTTGCGTGAGCTCGGGCGAGTTGAGCACCTGCCAGGCCATCGTCGGCACTCCTCCGAACACGGTGACCCGCTCGCGCTCGATCAGCTCGAGAGCTCGCTCTGGGTTCCACCGGCGCATCATCACGAGCTTGCCCCCGCTCGCCGTGCTCGGCACGAGGACCGAGTGGCATCCTGTCGCGTGGAAGAGGGGCACGGAGAGCAGGAAGGCGTTCTGCATCCCACTTGGCGCCGTCGGTCCCCGCGAGGCTTCTCCCAGCAACTGACCGCGAGCGATGATGAAAGCGAGGCTCATAAGGTTCGTGCACATGTTCCGCTGCGTTCCAAGGGCACCCTTCGGTCTTCCCGTCGTACCCGAGGTGTAAAAGATGGTCGCGTCATCATCGGTGTCAATTTCTGCAGTCGGCAGCTTCGACTGACCACCGTGTCGGGCGACAGACAGCAGCTCGTCATATAGCTCTACACCCGCCGGGAGGTCGAGGGCCTCCCCCGCATCGTCCGGCCGCACCGCGACGACCTGCTCGAGACCACCTCTACTGAGATTGGCAAGATGAGGCAGCAGCCTGCTGAGGCGCTCTCCGTCGACAGCAACAACCTTGGTGCCTGAGTCATCGAGCCCGTAGGCGAGCTCGGGCCCCGTCCACCAGGCGTTCAAGGGGACGATGACGGCGCCCAGCGCCGCCGCGGCCCAGAAGCAGACAACCCACTCGGGGTAGTTGCGCATGGCAATGGCTACACGATCACCGACTTTCACGCCGTAGCGATCGGAGAGCACACTGGCAAACGCGACCACCTCCGCGTAGTGCTCTGCGAACGACATGCGCTCGTCCTCGTAGACAAGGAACGTCGCATCCCCGAAAGACTGCGACGCCTCGAGCAGAGCTCGCAGCACCGTCGGGCAGTTCTTCCATACCCGCAGGCGGACGCCCCGGACCTCGACCTCGGCAACTTCGAAAGGTTGGCCGGGCCCGATGAGCCGGGCCGTCGCCTCGCCAAGACCTAGCGTCATCTAGCCAGCGTATATGGCTTCGCCCTCGCCACAGAGCCAGCAGAAGCGGGCGCCGGTGCCGCGCCCGGGCGCGTCCGGACTGTCGAAGCTCGACGCGGAGGGAGGGGGATTCGAACCCCCGGGGCTCATCACCCAACGGTTTTCAAGACCGTCGCATTCGTCCGCTCTGCCATCCCTCCAACCGGGACACCGTAGTCTGCGGGCAACACCGGGGCCGGAGAACCCAGACAATCGCGGTGCGGGCTCTCGCCGCCAACCCGGCAAGAGCCCGCTGGGAACAAGTCGGTTCTCAGCCGACGAAAGACTCGATCTGCTTGACGAGCTTGTCCTCGATCTCGAGGTTCCAAGCGCTCTCAGCGACGTCAACCACGAGGAAGAGGTCCGAGATGAGCAGGGTCTCGAGCACTGCAACTCCTAGGTGCTCCAGCCACTTGCCGATGCCGACTCGCACCGTGAAGTCGTTCGCGTCGCCCGAGATCACGATCGAGAGTGCACGATCGGCATCGACGACACCTCGCAGGAAGCCACCCTTCTTGGCCTGGATCACTGTCCCGTGCGCGCTCGCAGCCGACGACTGCACGGTGAAGCCGTCTGAGTTCAGATAGCTCTCGATCTTGTGCTGCAGGTCGGTGAGGTCGCTCCCCTTGCTCTGGAAATGGAGGACTTTCTCGCCAATTGTCATGGATGCTCCTGTCCTCTAGACGGGGCGAGACGGAAGGCCCACCTCGCACCAGTGACTGGCCGGGGCCATGCTACCGGCGCAGTCGGCGGGTGGGATGTCGTCACGCCGGCGGGCCCGAGCCGAGGATCACGGTGGCGCTCTGCGATGCTCCCGACGTGCCAACCCAGGTAATCGGCACCCGCGCGCCGGGGTGGAGCGGTATGAGGAGCTTGCTCAAGGCTGTTGGCGAGGTGACCGCTTTACCATCGAAGGAAGTTATGACGTCACCCGGGGACAGTCCGGCCTTGGCAGCCGCAGCACCACTTACGACGCCGGCCACCGTTGCCCCCTGCGTGTTAGATCCCGTGGTTTCTTGCGCGGTGCTGACGAGAACACCGAGAAACGCCGTGGTGCCGACATGGATGATCGATGATCCATGGCCTGCTTCAACGGCCTTTGCAGTTGCGAGGACCTGGTTGATCGGTATCGCAAAACCGCTCGTGGACGAGGACTGGAACGTGAAATTCTGCGATCCTGCTGTGTCCATCCCGATCACCTCTCCAGAGGAGGTGACGAGTGAGCCACCCGAGTCACCTGGCTGGACATCCGCATTGACCTGGATGAGCCCCTTCAGATGCTCGCTCGTCCCATCCAGGCTGTCGCTCGCGGTAATTGCCTGGCCGAGGGCCGTGATGGATCCGCCCGCGGCAGTTGGAGTGCCGCCGGCGCCTCCGGCGTTGCCGATCGCGACGACCGGCTCGCCCACCGAGAGTGTCGAGGAGTTGCCAAACTTCGCTGTCGCGAGACCGGAAGCTCCCTCCAGCTGTATGACAGCTATGTCATGGGTGGAGTCGTAGCCGACCACCGTCGCGCTGTAGGTCTTTCCGTTGCCGATATCAGTGACGCTGATGCGTGTGGCACCGTCGATGACGTGGTTGTTGGTCAGGACTTCACCGCTGGACGTGAGCACGATCCCCGTACCCGAACCGGCCGCCGCCTGGTAGCTGAAGGTGGAATTGATGTCGACGAGAGCTGGGTCGACCTTGGCAGCGATCGCTGCCACGTTGGATGGCCCGCCCCTGCCCTCAGTGCCGGCAGACGAGCCGCCAGACCCGAACGGAATCTGGCCGATGAACGAGCCGCCAGACCCGAACGGAATCTGGCCGAAGAATGATCCACCCGAACTCGGCAACGTTCCCGCTCCTAGCCCACCGGGCACAGTCTGGGAGGGCTCGGTGGCGGCACTCGTCGAGGACGACGGCCATACGAGGTGCCCGATACCGACGCCCGCTCCTATCGCGACGACCACCAGCATGGCCGCCAGGACCAAACGGAGCCAGCTGCTGCCACCAGACGCCTCAACGACTGGTGCCTGTGAGGACGGGGGCACCACAGCCAAGGCCGGGGGTGGACCCCACCCGCCGCCAACACCCCAGGCAGTCCCCGGCGGGGGCGGGGGCGCCCAAGCAGGCGGGGCAGCCGCATGGGGCGGAGCCGTCCACGGGGGGGCAGTACCCCAAGGGGGCGCCTCCTCTCCCGGGTTTACCGGCGGCGCCTCCTGTTCAGGGGCTTCCGCTCCGTCCAGCCGGGCAGGAGTGTCCGGGCCTTCCCCAGGTCCAGCTCCCTCAAGAAATCCGTCCGTACCGGCCATGGCAGCTTCCAGTCCTTCGATCGACCCTCTGCACCGCTTCTCTAAGGATCTAACCGCCGTTCTCTGTGAGCTCGGTCAGAGATCGCTCTGAAGATTCTCCGAGCTATCGTGGCTTCCTACGCAGGACTCCTCAAACAGCCCGGACGTGATCCCGCACCGAGCTGAGCCAGGACTCGGCCGTCTGGCGCCTGCTTGACGACTCCTCGCGCAGGCGATGAGCGTGGTCACCTGCCGCGGGGTACGACCCGAGAAACTTCATGCCCCCGAGCGCCATATGGAGCTCCTTGAGACAGTCGCCGACCACTTCGTCTGCCACATGGCCCTCGAGATCGATCACGAAGCAGTAGTCGCCAAGGCCCTGCTTTGTCGGGCGCGACTCGATCTTGGTGAGGTTCAGGCTCCTTGCGGAGAAATGCGAGAGGATCTCGTGAAGGCTTCCGGGCCTGTCCGCTTGCTGGAAGCAAACGATGCTCGTGCGGTCATGTCCACTTGGCGCGGGAATCTGCCCCGGGGCGACAAGAAGGAAGCGCGTCTGGTTGTCGGCGAAGTCCTCGATCCGCTCGGCAATTGCCTCCAGCCCGTAGATGACACCGGCAAGCATCGGCGCAATCGCTGCGGTCCCAGGGGCTCGCTCGCAGCCGACGAGACGTGCGGCCTCGGCAGTTGAGTTAGCGGCCACTACCTCGGCGCCACCGAGCATGTCGCGCACGAAGCGGCGACACTGCGCGCTGGCATGCGGGAAGGATACGACGCGACGGATCTCTTCGAGGCCGGTTCCAGGAGGAGCCAGGAGGTGAAGATGGACGTCGAGGATGGATTCCCGCTGGATCAACAGCTCGGACTCGAACACAAGGTGGTCGAGGGTGACAGGAACGGTCCCCTCGATCGAGTTCTCGATCGGCACGAAACCCGCCGACACCTCCCCGGCATCAACTGCTGCCAGCACCTCGCCGATGGTGGGAAAAGGCACGAACTCTCCTTCGGCAAGCGCCGGCTCGGCCGATAGCGCCTCCTCGGTGAAGGTTCCCCGCGGCCCGAGGAAGCCGATCGTCGGCCAGCGCGTGCCCCAAGGTCGCATGTCGCCTCCCATAGAGGCAGGATAGTGAGCAAGATGGACGAGATCGACGTACGCCAGCTAGTGGAAGACATCCGTTCGGGCGCATGCTCACCCGAAAGTGCGATCTCACGTCTGCGAAGGCTGCCCTTTACAGAGCTCGGCTACGCCAAAGTCGATCACCATCGCCCCTTGCGACAAGGCATGGTCGAGGCCGTATATGGCCCAGGCAAGACGCCATCCCAGTGCGCCGGCATTGTCTCAGAGCTCCTCGGCGAAGGCAGTGGCCCGGTGCTGCTCACGCGGGCATCGAGGGCACAGGCCGCTGCCGCCCTCGACCGCTCGCCAGGCGGCGAGCAGCTCCCGCTCGTCGCAGAGGAAGGCGACGATCGGCTCGTCACGGTGTACTGGCGTCCGGCCGAGCCCCGTCCGGCTCGCATCCTCGTCTGCACCGCCGGCACGGCGGACCAGGTCGCGAGGGACGAATGCGTCGCCACGCTGCGTGCCTACGGATTTGTGCCAGACGTCTTGAGCGACTGCGGCGTCGCCGGCGTCCACCGGCTCCTCGCGTCTTTCGACACCCTCGTGGATGCGGACGCCGTCATCGTCATCGCCGGCATGGAGGGAGCGCTCGCAAGTCTCGTCGGAGGCCTCACACCGGCGCCCGTGGTCGCCGTGCCGACCTCGGCCGGGTACGGCGCGGCCCTCGAGGGCGTGACCGCACTTCTCGCTATGCACGCCTCGTGTGCGGCCGGGGTGAGCGTCGTCGGCATAGACAACGGCTTCGGAGGCGCCTGTGCGGTAGCTCGGATACTCAGGTGACCTCTCGGTACCGTATTGCGTGGTTCAACTGCTTCTCGGGAATCTCGGGCGACATGACGCTCGGCAGTCTTGTCGATGCCGGCGCCGATGTTGACGACATCGTCAAGCTGCTGAGGCAGATCCCGATCGGTAACTGGTCACTTGAATGCGAGCAGGTGACACGTAACGGGCTTGGGGCCACGCGAGCGGTCGTGAACACTCACGACGACGGCGTGGTGCGGACTTTCATGCATATCGTCGGTCTCCTCGAAGAGGCCCGCCTGCCGGAGCGGGTGAGGACCCGAGCCATCGCGGCTTTCTCGGCTCTGGCCGAAGCCGAGGGCCGCATCCACCGGCGCCCGCCGACTCAGGTGCACTTCCACGAGGTCGGCGGCCATGACGCCATCATCGACATCGTCGGCTCCGCGATCGCGCTCGAACTGCTCGAGGTCGACGTGGTGAGCTCGAGCGCAGTGACAAATGGGACCGGGATCGTGAGAACGTCGCACGGGCTGCTGCCGAACCCGGCTCCAGCGGTCGTCGCGCTCCTGGCCGGTATCCCGACGGTAGGACGCGACCTCAACGTCGAGCTCACGACGCCGACGGGCGCCGCCATCTTGAAGGCCTGGGGCAGCCAGTTCGGCCCGATCCCGGAAATGACGATCGAAGCCTTCGGCTTCGGGGCCGGCGCCCGGGAGCTGGAGGACACGCCGAACTGCACCCAGGTCGTCGTCGGGACCGCGGACGGGATCGCCGGCGGCGGCGCGCCGACTGGACAATCACTCGTCGTCCTCGAAGCGAACCTCGATGACGCGACAGGAGAGACCCTTGCGCACGCGGTCGTCCAGCTCCTCGAGGCCGGAGCGCTTGATGCCTGGCTGCAGCCGGTGATCATGAAGCGAGGCCGACCTGCCCACGTACTGAGCGCCCTGTGCGACCCGGCCCTGGCCACAGGGCTTGCCGGAGTGATGGCGACTCAGACCGGGACCCTCGGCGTGCGATGGTCTAATGTTCAACGCCTCTCGTACCACCGAGAGCACGGGACCGTCGAGGTGGAAGGGTTGCCGGTGAGGGTCAAGGTTGGCCCTGGCCGGGTAAAAGCTGAGCACGCCGACGCGGCCCGGGTCGCTCGTATCACCGGGCTCAGTCTCATCGAGGTGGCTGCGCGGGCCGAGGCTGGGTTTCGAAACGCCAGCTCGGATCCGGACGGCGATCTCAACCCGCCGCCACCTGGAGCCTGAACGACTCGACGGATCGGTCCACCTTAATGCGTAGCTCATAACGGCCTCCGGGCCGGCAGGCCAGCGGCGGCAAAGTGATCTCGACTGAGCTGCCTCCAGCAAGGGGCCCCAATATCCTGATCGCCGCCGCCTTGGGCGGAGCGCTCGAGCCACGTGGGCGGGTCTTCGTGCTCCGTCCGCTGCCCGCACCGGGGGTCCTGCTCGCACGGGCATTCAGCGGTATCAGCCGGGCGACGACCTGGACGTGGGAAGCCTCCACGTTGCCTGTATTGGCGATGACGACCTCGACGCTCAGGTGATCGGTCGGCTGGTACCAGGACAGAGATCCAGGCGGCGGGATCTGAAGCGTCGTTGTAGTCGTGGTGCTCGTCGTCGAGGTGCTGGTCGTGGTCGTCGCCGGCCGAGTGCTGCTCGTAGTCACGCCGGGCACGGCGGTGGTCGAGGTCGTCGTGGTGCTCGTAGTGGTAGAGGTGCTGCTGGTAGTCGTGGTGCTGGTCGTGGTCGTAGGCAAGCCGGTGATGCGCAAAGCGGGTGGTTGGACCGTCACGGCGACGATGACCAGTGACCTGTGCACCCGCAGTCCTGTCGTCGACTCGAGCTGGTGCGCGAAAGCCTCCACAGCAGACGGCGACCACTGGGTCGCGTCATACCAGATGGAGGACGGAAGGGAGACGTAGTGCGTGACATAGCCAGGAAGTGAGGCGCGGAATTGCTTGTAGAGCGTGTCGGCCCGGCGAAGATCCTCAGCGGCCGCCAGGAGGGAGGCAATCGCAGCGCGGGCGTCTCGACCTGGGCCAATGGCCTGGGCGACACCTCCTGTGATCCTCTGCGAAGCCGCTGTGCGCTCTGCGAAAGCGGCAGACAGGTAGTGACCGGCTCGGGAGCTCGGCGACGCTATGCCAAGACTAGCGAGCTGCTGCTGGACAGCTCTCGATCCCGAGACAAGCCGACC
>JAKACA010000111.1 GCA_021796455.1 Actinomycetes bacterium | reverse complement strand
CCATGTAGGGCCAGATTCCGATGTCGATCTCGGGGGTGCCGAACGTGGCGTCGTCAGCGGCTATGACGATGTCGCAAGCGAGCGCCAGCCCCATTCCGCCGGCGAGACAATAGCCTCTCACGCGGGCGATCGAGGGCTTCCCGAGGTCCCGGAGATCCTCGAAGAGCGCCGCGAGCTCGCCGCGCGCCTCATGGAGCTCTGCGGAGCTGGGAGCCTCCGAAGAGGCTTGCTGCGCGCCGGAGGCAGCCGGCGAGCGCGGGTCGACCAGGTCGGCCCCGGCCGAGAACGCCTTGTCGCCTGCTCCGCTCAACACCACCACCCGAATCGCATCGTCGCTCTTCACCTGCGCGAGAGCCGAGCGGAGGCCCGAAAGGACCGAGGCATTGAGCGCGTTGCGGCGCTCAGGCCGGTTGATGGTCAGGCGCGCGACGGAGCTCCGGAGCTCGAGAACTACGTCATCGTTCATGGCGCGCACGTTATCTTGCCGCTGTGGCAGCTCCATCCATCTCGCTTCCCGAGCGCGTCTGTGTGGTCTCCTACCGACTTGGTGGTACCGACGGCGTCTCCATCGAAGCTGCCAAGTGGGCGCGGGCCTTCTCGGAGCTGGGTAGCGAGGTCGTCACAGTTGCCGGCTCGGGCGACGCCGACAAGGTCATCGGCAGCCTGGCTGCAGACAGCGAGGAGCGGATCGATCTCGACTGCCTGGCCTCGGCACTGAAAGCCAGCAGCCTCGTCGTCGTCGAGAACTGCTGCTCACTGCCACTGAACCCGAGAGTCCGCGAGGCCCTGAAAGCGGTGCTCGAAGGGCGGCCCGCGATCTTGCGCCACCATGACCTGCCGTGGCAGCGACCCGCCTTCCGAGATGTCGCGGCGCCCCCCGACGACGATGCCTGGTGGCACGTCACGATCAACGAGCGCTCACGCCTGGAGATGGCGGCTCGAGGTATCGAGGCCACGACGTTCTACAACTGCTTCGACCCCGTTGTGGTCCCGGGCGACCGGAGCGCAACCCGGCGCGCCCTCGAGGTGGCCGACGGCGAGCTGCTCGCGTTGCAACCGACGCGTGCGATACCTCGCAAGAACGTCCCCGGCGGAGTGCTCTTCGCGCGCGAGCTCGGTGCCACCTACTGGCTCCTCGGCCCGGCGGAGGACAACTACGGCCCCGAGCTCGGCCGCATCCTCGAAAGGGCGGGGATCCGCGTGCTGCGCGGCCTGCCTACTGGTTGCTCGGTCGCGGACGCCTACGCCGCGTGCGATGTCGTCGTGCTCCCCTCGAGCTTCGAGGGCTTCGGCAACCCGAGCGTCGAGTCGGCCCTCTACCGACGCCCACTCGTCATCGGGAGCTACCCCGTAGCTTTCGAGCTGCGGCGCTTCGGTTTCTCGTGGTTCGACTGCGGCGATGCCGCGGCTTCTGCTGCTTCGGTGAGGCGATGGCTCGCCGATGGCGACACCAGGTTGCTCGACCGTAACGAGCAGGTGGCAAAGGAGCGCTTCTCCTCAGCTGATCTCCCCCAGCGCCTGAGAGCGCTTGTGACCGGCAAGTAGGCTGGCAGCGACATGACAGCCGTGGCACCTAGGACAACGGTCGAGCTCGCCAGGCTCAGGCAATGTGCACGGCGGAGATCGCGCGGGCGACAATCAAGCGCTGGATCTCGGAGGTGCCCTCGAAGATCGTGTAGATCTTGGAGTCCCGGTGCCACCGCTCGACCGGGTAGTCACGCACGTAACCGTATCCGCCCAGTATCTGGATCGCCTGCTCGGTGACCCAGACGGCCGTCTCGCCGGCAAACAGCTTCGACATCGAGCCCTCGCCCGCGCGAAAGGGCCTCCCGCTGGCACCCATCCAGGCTGCGCGCTGGTAGAGGAGCCGAGCGGCATCGATCCTCGTCGCCATGTCCGCGAGCTTGAACGCGATCGCCTGGTGCTCGATGATCGGCTTGCCGAACGTCGAACGGTCCTTCGCGTAGGCGAGAGCGTACTCATAGGCGGCGCGAGCTATGCCCACTGCCTGGGCGGCGACTGCCGGGCGAGTCGTCTCGAAGGTCGCCATTGCAGCCTGGGTCTTCGCGGGCTTCCCCTGGCGCGCGCGAGCCAGTCGCTCGTCGAGCTTGTCCTTTCCACCTAACAAGCACGACCCGGGAACCTTCACATCGTTGAGCACCACCTCTGCGGTGTGAGAGGCCCGGATGCCCATCTTCTCGAACTTGCGGCCCATCTCGAGGCCAACCGTCTTCGGCGGGACGACGAAGCTGGCCTGTCCCCTCGACCCGAGGGTGTGATCGACGCTGGCCACGACGACGTGGACGTCGGCAATCCCGCCGTTGGTGATCCAGGTCTTGGTGCCGTTGAGCCTCCAGCTGTCTGACGCCTCGTCGTAGACGGCTCCCGTCTTGAGCTGGCTTACGTCAGACCCCGCATCGGGCTCCGAGACGCAGAAAGCAGCCAGCTTGAGCTCGCCTGGAGCACCAAAGCACTGGGGTCCCCACTCGCCGACCTGCGCCGGAGTCCCGTTCGCGACGATCCCGGCAAGGCCGAGAGTCGAGCCGAGAATGGACAGCCCGATGCCGGCGTCACCCCAGAAGAGCTCCTCGTTCACCGCGGGCAGCAGCTGCCCTGTGCTGTCGGCAAAGCAGCTCGCGACGAAGTCGAGCGAGTACAAGCCGACCTTGGCGGCCTCCTCGAGGATCGGCCAGGGCGTCTCTTCTCGCTCGTCCCACTCGTGGGCCGCCGGCCGCACGACGCTGTCTGCGAACTCGTGCACCCAGTTGATCACCTGCCGCTGGTCTTCGTTCAGATCGAGTGAGAAATCGCCCATCGCTCCACCTCGTTCTCCACAGGCTTCACTGCTCCCGGGTCTGGCCGGCGGTCATCCCGACCGGGATCCTGGGCGCGCCTCTACACCACTCGACGGGCCCACGTCGCAGGCAGATCGAGGGCCGCGTGACTTCCAGCTGCGGCAAGCAGGAATAGCTGATGGGCCGGGATACCCGGCGCCTCGTGTCGGGCGTCTAAGCCTGGGCGGAGCGAACGTTCGCCGCTTGGAGGCCCTTTTGGCCCTCCTGCACGTCGAACTCGACCTCCTGACCCTCGGTGAGGGTGCGATAGCCCTGCATCTGGATAGATGAATGATGGACGAATACGTCAGCTCCGTCCGACTGAGAGATGAAGCCGTAGCCCTTCTCCGCGTTGAACCACTTCACTACTCCGGTCGCCACGGTGGCGATCCCCCTTGCACTCGTAATTGCTGCTGTTGCCATTTCCAATTGCCAGGGCTTTTCTGGTCTCGTCCAAGAACGCAAGACTTGGTTAGAGGACCTTCTGCCCTCGTTGCAGGCTAGCAGAGGTTGCGTGCAGGCTCGCAAGAGCCTCGGCCGCCGACTGCGCGGTCCAAGCAATCGCCCCCGGAGACAACCACCGCCTTGGCACTCAGCGATGGACGCGCGTCCCCGACGGAGTGTCCTCGACTCGGTGGCCCCGGGAGATGATCTCCTCGCGCATCCGATCGGCAGCCTCGAAGTCGCGTCGCGAGCGCGCCTCGTCGCGCAACTTTGCGAGCTCGAGGATGTCGGCTGGCACGCTGTCCAAACCCCGGGGAAAGAGGCCCACGGCCGCGAAACCCGCCAGTACCTGGTAGCCAAGGGCTCCCCCCCCTTCGGCGTCACCGCGGTCGAGCATCGCGTTGGCGTTCGTGAGGCCGCCAAAGAGCACGCCGAGTGCCTGAGGTGTCGCGAGGTCATTGTCCATATGGGCACCAAAGTCCGCGGTGAGCTGACCGCCGGGCGAGCCGGCGCGCTCGGGAGGTGGTGCCTGCTGCAGGCGCCTAGCCAGGGCGTCGACACGCCGGAGAGCCTCCTCCGCAGCTTGCAGATGTGTCGTGCTCAGCTCCATCGGAGCCCGGTAGTGCGACTGGAGCACCACGAGGCGGTAGGCGCGAGCATCGTGATGCCGCGTGAGCGACGCGAGATCAACCACGTTGCCAAGCGACTTCGACATCTTCTCGCCTCCCTCGGTCACCATCGCGTTGTGCATCCAGTGCCGGGCGAATGGCCGTCCGAGGGCTACGGCTTGTGCCCTCTCATTCTCATGGTGCGGAAACTTCAGGTCTTCCCCGCCTGCGTGGAGGGAGAAGCCCTCGCCGAGCAGCTCCAAGGACATGACGACGCACTCCGTGTGCCAGCCGGGGCGCCCCGAGCCGAACGGAGCATCCCAAGCGGGCTCACCCGGTTTGGCCCGCTTCCACAGAGCGAAGTCGAACGGGGCGCGCTTTGCCTCATTCACCTCGACACGGGCACCGGAACGAAGCGACTCCAGCGACTGCTGGGCGAGCAACCCGTAGCCTGGGACAGCGGCAACCTCGAGATACACGCCATCTGCAGTTTCGTACGCGACCTTGCGCTCGATGAGCGCCGCGATCATCTCGATCATCTGCGCGACGTAGTCGGTCGCGTGGGGGATCACGGTCGGCTTCGCGACCCCGAGGGCGTCCATCGCCTCCCACCATCTGGCCTCGTACTTCGCGGCAACCTCGCCCGAGCTCCTGTGCTCGGCGTTGGCGATGTCGATGATCTTGTCGTCGATGTCGGTGATATTGGACACGTGGCGTACTGCCACACCGGTGGACTCGAGGTAACGCCTCAAGATGTCGTAAGTGAGAGCCGAGCGCCCGTGGCCGATATGGGGAGGCCCGTAGACGGTCGGACCGCATACGTAGATGCCGATGGCTCCACCGTCAAGGCTGTGCAGAGGGGCCAGAGATCTAGTTGCCGTATCGTGTAGGCGCAGCACGACAGTACGGTACTAGGCCTATGGTTGCTCCTAGCATCCCGGACAGGCCGTCGCTCGAGGGCCTCGAGGAAAAGTGGTCTGCGCGTTGGGAAGCAGACGGCACCTATCGCTTCGACCGCTCGAAGGACCGCCACCAAGTCTTCTCGATCGACACGCCACCCCCGACGGTGTCGGGATCTCTCCATACTGGCCACGTCTTCTCGTACTCCCAGACAGACATGGTCGCGCGCTACCAGCGAATGCGGGGAAAGACCGTCTTCTACCCGATCGGCTGGGACGACAACGGGCTTGCGACCGAGCGACGCGTGCAGAATTACTACGGCGTGCGCTGCGACCCCACGCAGCCTTTCGTAGCTGACTACGAGCCACCGAGCACGCCCCCGCAGCAAGCAGTACCGATCTCACGGCCGAACTTCGTCGAGCTGTGCAGGCGCCTCACCGAGGAAGACGAGCAGGTCTTCGAGGACACCCACCGCCGCCTCGGACTCTCCTACGACTGGCGGTACAAGTACACGACCATCGGGGAAGAGGCTCGGCGCGTCTCACAGGTCGCCTTCCTCGGGATGCTGGAGCGCGGAGAGACTTACAGGAACGAGGCGCCGACTCTTTGGGACGTGGACTTTCGCACTGCTGTCGCGCAGGCCGAGCTGGAAGATCGCGAGCTGCAAGGCGCGTACCATCGCATCGCATTCGCGCGAGGCGCCGGCCAAGGGTCCGCCATCGAGATCGAGACGACAAGACCGGAGCTGTTGCCGGCATGTGTGGCCCTCGTCGCGCACCCCGCGGACGAGAGGTACCGCCCGCTGTTCGGCACCTTTGCCCTGACGCCGCTGTTCGGCGTGGCCGTCCCCGTTGTCGCTCATCACCTGGCCGATCCGGCAAAGGGCTCCGGGATAGCGATGGTGTGCACCTTCGGCGACACCACAGATGTCACCTGGTGGCGGGAGCTCTCACTGCCAACGCGTACGGTCGTGCAACGAGACGGCCGGTTCGGGGAAGCACCCTTTGGTGAGCCGGGTTGGGAATCGGTCGACGCCGGGGCGGCGAGAGATCACTATTCCAAGCTGCAGGGAAAGACCGTCAGGCAGGCACAGCGGCAGATAATCGAGATGCTCCGTGCCTCCGGCGACATCCTCGGGGAACCGCGCCCCGTCTCCCACTTCGTGAAGTTCTACGAGCGCGGGGAGCGCCCGCTCGAGATCGTCTCGTCTCCTCAGTGGTACGTGCGCACGATGGAGATGAAGGAGCTCCTTATCGAGCGAGGCCGCGAGCTCGCGTGGCACCCGGAGTTCATGCGCGCTCGATACGAGTCGTGGGTAGAGGGGCTGACCGGCGACTGGAACATCTCACGACAGCGCTTCTTCGGAGTCCCCTTCCCTGTCTGGTACGAGTTGGACGCCACGGGCGAGGTGACGTCGCCGGTCGTCCTGGTCCCGGCGCGAGAACGCCTGCCCATAGATCCCTCGACGGACGTGCCCGAGGGTTTCAGCGAATCGGACAGAGGCAAGCCCTTGGGTTTCATCGGCGATCCAGACGTGATGGACACCTGGGCCACGTCCTCTCTCACGCCCCAGATCGCGGGTCGTTGGACCGACGACCCCGACTTGTTCGCCCGAGTCTTTCCAGCCGACCTCCGGCCCCAGGCGCACGAGATCATCCGCACCTGGCTGTTCTCGACCATCGTGCGCTCCGAGCTCGAACACCATCTGCTGCCCTGGAAGCATGCGGCCATCTCGGGATGGATACTCGATCCGGACCGCAAGAAGATGGCCAAGTCCAAGGGCAACGTCGTCGTCCCGACCGAGCCGATCGACCGCTTCGGAACCGACGCTGTGCGCTACTGGGCGGGCTCGGCCCGCCTCGGTGTCGACACCGCGTATGACGAGGAACAGATGAAAGTCGGTCGCCGGCTCGCTATCAAGATCCTGAACGCCTCGAAGTTCGTCCTCGCGCGACTTGGCGACGAGCCCTCGACAGATGTCATCACCGAGCCTGTCGACACCTCCATGCTCGCGACGCTGGCCGGTGTGGTCGGCGACGCGACGGCGGCATTCGAGCGTTACGACCACGCGCGCGCTTTGCAGGTGACCGAGACGTTCTTTTGGACCTACTGCGACAACTACGTCGAGCTGGTGAAGGCCCGCGCCTACGGTGAGGCCGCAGACGAGCGAGCGACTGCGTCAGCGCGCTCTGCTTTGGAGATGTCGCTCGGGGTGCTCCTCAGGTGCTTCGCTCCGTTTCTTCCCTACAGCACCGAGGAAGCCTGGTCGTGGTGGCATGACGGCTCCCTCCATGCCGAGCCGTGGCCCGACGCCGCCGAGCTGCTCCGCCATGCAGGTGAGGCTGCATCGCCGCGCCTTCTGAGCGCCGCCGGTGACGTCCTCGGAGCGATACGCAGGGCCAAGAGCGCGCGGCACCGTGGACCACGTTCGGCGGTCTCGTCCTGCACCGTGACGGGAGCTCCTCACGAGATAGCCCTCGTCGAGCTGGCGCGAGAGGACCTCGCCCAAGCGGGCTCGATCGTTCAGCTTCGCTTCGTTCCCGACACCGACGCGACAGCTATGTCGGTCGAGGTTGTTCTCGCGCCCGACGAGCGGCCGAGCTGAGAACGCGGGCCTGTCAAGTGACGAACGCGATCCGATGGTCGAACTCGATCGAGCCCGGAACCCGTCGGAACAAGATGGTGGCGATCACCTTGTTGTCGGAGGGAATCACGACCACGACCGCTCCTTTGTAGGGCCCCGGTCTCGGCGCCCAGCCGAGCCGCGTGCGCGCGAGGGTGAACTCGCCTCTGAATGCCACGAGACAGGCCCGCTTGTGCTCCAGCCTTACGAGCGACGCCGGCAGATCGGGGTGGGACCTCAGCCGCTCGATCGACCGAACGACGTCCGCTATAGGCAGCAACCTCACTCCCGCAAAGAGAGCCCGAGATCCAAGAGCGCTACGCGCCTCCGGCAGGGTATGAAAGCAGAGGCTGTCCGTGGTGCCGAGGACGTTACGTGCGGCAGTGCATCCAGCAAGAGCTGATCCGCCGACTACCAAGCCGAGAGCGATGGCGGTCACAGCGGCGAGGCGGCGCAATGACCTCATCTCGCCTCCCTTGTCTCGGGGACCGGAGGCGCGGCCAGAGACGGGGTCGGAGGCGGGCCGAGAGCGACGGCGACCTCACCGCCGACGCGGTGGCCGGGGACCAGCACCGAGGCAGCGGCTCTGTCCGCGCGCCGGTCCCGCACAGAGACAAAGGCCCAGACGATCCATCCCACGGGCAAGAAGCCCCAGAAGCTGATGATCCGGTAGAGGATCACGGCCGCGACCGTCGACACCTGCACACCGCCATAGGCCACCAGTGCGACTGTCAGGCTCCCTTCGACCACGCCGAGACCCCCGGGCGTGATCGGGAGCGTCGAGGCCAGCTGGGCGGCACCGTAGGCAAGGAGCAGACCCCTCCATGGGATCCCGACGCCGATCGCCGTATAGCTGATCGCGAGCGCCCCGCAGTCGAAACCCCAGTTGCCGAGCGACCAGGCGAGCGACGGCAGGACATCGCGTAGGGTGAGACTCACCTGGCTCAGCTCGCGTACCACGTTGTCCAGGTGCTCGGCCGCCGCGCCACGCGGGAATCCGGTGAGGCGCTTGGCGAGCCTGATGGACAAGAGCACCGAGGCGGAGACGAAGTTGCGCCGGGAGAACACCACCATTGCGAGGAGCACGACGACGAATATCGCAGCCGTCACTCCGACAAGGTCGAGAGCCGCCCCCTGGCGCTCGGCCAGAATGACCCCGCCTCCGGCAACGACAGTGAGGCCCAGCGCCGAGCAGAGCAGGGTGGCGACGAGACCCCAGCCCGCGATCGATTCGTCTGCTCCGGCCCGGCGGTACTGGCGGTAGCCGTACACCGTCGCGAATGCGGGCCCTCCGGGAATGGAGCTTGCGATCGCAGATGCTGCCACTGTCAGGCTGAGAGCTCGGCCCCCTCTAAGGCGCACGCCCCCCGCGCGAAGGAGGCGTTGCTGCATCCTCGCGAAGGCGACAAAGGACAGCGCTTCCGAGCCGACGGCCACCAAGACCCACTGTGGGCTCAAGCGGTTCAGCTCGCTCCCGACGCCGACGAGCTCGCCTCGCTGGTTGCTGACAGCCCAGATCGCCGCGGCACCGAGGCCGATCCCGATGACGAAGCGCGCCCATGCCACCAGTCGCTTGCGACGGGCGCCGGGACCGTCGGACAGCTTGGCCCCTAGATGGTCGCTCGGGGCACCCGAACTCGTCGCCATGTGCGAGAAAGCCTAGCGCTGTGCCCCTTGAGCGGTCCGAGCGTGAGATCTCCGACCGGCGGCCGCGACCCCGGTGCGCCCATCGGTGCCAACGTGAGCACCCTGCGGCCGGCGACGGCTGCTGGCGGCACGGCGACGGCTGCTGGCGGCACGGCGACGGCTCTCGCAAGCGCCACCTGGAACATCGTCGAGAGGAGGCCGAGATCCTGCGCGACAGTCGCCCCGGGCACCACCACCGTTGCTCTCGTTCCGACGATCTGGAGCTCGCGCACACGCCCCGAGCTGTCGGTGGCGAGCACCTTCAATGACTCAAGGGCGCCGACTGCAAAATACTTCTCCAGGCTCGTGACAGGCACGGTCGTGACCCAGCTGTGCCATGGGTTGCAACCAAGGCTCTCCGGGCCGCCTATGCATACGCTGTCGCCCGGATCCGGCACGGCGGCAAATATCGACTTGCCACTCGCGTAGCTGAGGGCCGCGGTGTAGCCCCCACTCGACGGGCCGTACTCGGTCGGGGCCGGAGCGCCGCCCTGGACGAGGTACAGCCCGGCGGTGTCGGTCGCCGCGAGGGCCGCGAGAGGAGTCTCGTACTGGATGTCTCGTCCATAG
>JAKACA010000110.1 GCA_021796455.1 Actinomycetes bacterium | reverse complement strand
GTGAACAACTGGACCCGTAACCCAGCGCTCTTGGCGGCGACCTTCTCGACGCTCGACGACCTCGCCCCGGGTCGGGTCATCCTCGGTATCGGGGCGTGGTGGGAGCCACTTGCGAGCAAGGTTGGCATCAAGCGCATCAAGCCGCTTATCGCGATGCGCGAGACCGTTCATGCGGTGCGTGCGCTTCTAGGCGACGAGAACGTCACGTTCCAGGGGGAGTTCGTCCACTTCGACGGCGTCGAGCTCGACTACGTACACCAGGAGCGTCGTCCGAAGGACGTGCCGATCTATATCGGGGCGACGGGCATGCAGATGATGGAGCTGGCCGGCGAGATCGGCGACGGCGTGGTGCTCAACTACCTGGTCTCGCCTGCCTACAACGCGACTGCTATGGAGCATCTCGAGATCGGCGCTCGGCGTGCCGGGCGGTCGGCCACCGACCTCGACCGCCCTCAGCTTGTCGTGTGCTCGCTCGACGAGGACCGCAAGGCAGCTCTCGATGCTGCTCGACTCCTCGTCACCCAGTACCTGGGCCAACAACCCCACATCATGAAGGCGTCCGGCGTACCGGACTCGTTGTTGGACGAGATCGCCAAGGTTCTCACCTGGCCGGCCACCGAGGAGCAGATCGTCGCGGCGTCCAAGCTCGTGCCCGACGACGTGGTGCAGATGATCACTGCCTCTGGGACTGCCGACGAGTGTCGGGAGAAGGTGGCAGAGTACGTTCATGGCGGCTGCACCTGCCCGGTTCTCTACCCCCTCGGGAGTGATGTCCATTCCATGATCGACGCGTTTGCCGGCTGGACGGCCTGAGATGCTCCCCCGTCCCGGTGACAGCTACTCGCCCGGTCCCAGGTAGGTTCTCGGCCGGCGCGCCCTGTAGCGTCCCCAACCCTGCTCACCAGTGAAACGGCCGTCGCGTGCGACGACCCTGCCCCGGGAGAGCACCAGCTCCGGCCAGCCCGTTACGACCATCTCCTCGTAGGGCGAGTGGTCGACTGCCATGTCCAGGTAGCTCGCGCCGAGGGGTTGCCTGCGGCTGGGGTCCCAGACGACGACGTCTGCGTCGGCGCCTATCTGGAGAGAGCCCTTCTCCGGCCACAGGCCAAAGGTGCGCGATGGGGCCTCTGCGCACAGCCGCACCCAGTCGGCCACGGTGATCCTGCCGGCGCGCACCCCCTCGAAGAGGAGGGCGAGGCGGGTTTCGATCCCGGGTAGCCCTCCGGGGATGTCCGTGAAGTCTGCGGCGTCGCCGTGCGGGTGGGCCATGCCGGCGCGACGATCCGCGCGCCAGAAGGGACAGTGGTCCGTTGCGACGGTCTGGATGGATCCATCGGCAAGTCCCCGCCATAGCTCCTCGGCGTGCCATGAGTCGCGAAGCGGAGGCGTGCAGACGAAATCCGCGGCGTCTTCGCCTTCGAGGCGGCTTGCATCCAGGTACAGATAGTGCGGGCAGGTCTCCGCCGTTATGTCGACGCCCCGCTGTCTGGCGGCGCGCACCGCTGCGAGAGCGTCGGCAGAAGAAACATGGACGATATAGATGCCAGCCCCAGTGATCTCCGCCAGGACGGCGGCCCGACTGACCGCTTCAGCTTCGAGGGCCGCCGGTCTAGTTCGGGCGTGCTCGGCAACTGCCGTGCGGCCCGCCGCGACGGCCTCCCGGCGGAGCTCCTCGATGGCGTCGCCGTTCTCGCAGTGAAGGTTGACGAGCATCTCATGGCGCCGCGCGGCCCGCATGAGGCGAAGCGCAGTGCCGTCGTCCACCTGCAGGCTGGCAGGGTACGCGAGATACAGCTTGAACGACGTGATGCCGCCAGCAGTGGCTGCCGCGAGCGTCGACTCTGAAGCAGGCTCGGTGAAGGTAAGGTGCAGCCCCCAGTCGATGGCCGAATCCCTTGCCCAAGACTGCCAGAGGCCCACGGTCTCCATCGGGTCCTCGCCACGTTGCACGGTGACGTAGTCGATGATCGTCGTCGTGCCGCCAAGCGCCGCGGCCCTCGTGCCGGTGGCGAAGCTGTCGGAGACCCGGACTGCCCCGAGCGGAAGGTTGAGATGAGTGTGCACGTCCACGCCTCCGGGCACGACCAGCTTTCCCGTCGCGTCATGCACGGGCTCACCGGGCCTGGGCACGAGGCCGATGGCTGTGTCCTCCACTCTCCCGTCGGCGCCGACACGCAGATCGCAGGCGCGCTCCCCGGCAGCATCGACGACCGTGCCGCCGCTGATCAACATGCCCAGAGCCTTCTTGCCCGGCGCACCAGGTCCTCCCTGGCTCCCGCGAGGTCCACGCCTGTCAAGATGCCGTCGGCCACCACGTCCTTTCCTCCTACGAGCAGGTGGCGGACTCGCCTGTCAGGACCCAGCACGAGCCCGGCCAGCGGATCGGACATGTCGGCCAGGTCACCGGCGGGCCACACCGCGACATCTGCCGGCGCGCCCGGCTCGAGCCGGCCGAGGTCGTGCCGACCAAGGGCACGGGCGCCGCCTGTGGTAGCGAGCTCGAGCGCATCCGCGGGAGAGAACGCCGCGGCGCTGCCGGCGCGCTGGCGGGCGAAGTAGAGGGACTGGCGCAGCTCGGGAAACAATGTCCCGACCTCGTTCGAGGCCGGACCGTCAACGCCGAGGCCGACCGGTGCGCCGGACCTCCTCAGATCCGTTACGGCACAGATTCCCGAACCGAGGCGACCATTCGAGCTCGGGCAGTGGGCGACGCCGGTGCCCGCGGCCCCGACGCGTCGAATCTCCTCGGCGTCGAAGTGGATGCCGTGGGCGAACCAGACGTCCGGGCCAATCCAGCCGAGATCCTCCAGCACCTCGAGCGGCCGCTTGCCAAAGCGCGCAAGGCAGTCACGCTCCTCCTCCACGGTCTCGGCAAGATGAGTATGGAGGCGCAATCCGAGCCGGCGGGCAAGAGCTGCCGACTCCGTCATCAGTTCCGTCGTCACCGAGAAGGGGCTGCAGGGAGCGACGACCACGTTTACGAGCTCGCCGTCGTGCAGGCGTGCCGCGATCGTCTCTGTGGAGGACAAGATGGCGGCAGTCTCCTCGACGACGTCGTCGGGGGGGAGCCCGCCCCGGCTCTCACCTAGGTCCATCGAGCCCCGGGAGAGAAAGATACGTACGCCGACTTCTCGCGCCGCGCCAGCTATCGCTTCGAACACCGAGTCGTCGCCTCGAGGCACGATGTAGTGGTGGTCTGCGACCGTGGTGGCGCCGCCGAGCGCGATCTCGGCCAGGCCGAGCCGGGCAGCAGCCGCCACGTCGTCGGCATCGATCCTGGCCCAGATCGGGTAGAGCTCGCTCAGCCAGTCGAACAGAGCGCAGCCCGTCGCCCTCCCTCGCGTGAGCCACTGATAGAGATGGTGATGAGTGTTGACGAGGCCGGCGGTGATGATGGTGTCGGTGCAGTCGAGCTCGACGTCGCCTCCTCGGTGCTCGACGTGGCCTACCTCGGTGATGCGACCGTCCTCGATGGCGATATCTCCGGGCCAGCGCGCTCCGCGTAGCACCCGTCGTTGCTTCATGGTCGCTCCTAGCGTCTGGTGCTTGTCTGGTGCTGTCTCGCGCGAGTGCCGAGCTGCTCAGCGGCGCACGCCGGTGAACAGGACAGCACAGCGCTCGTCGGATCCGATGACTCCCGCGCGGGCCAGTGCCATCAATCCGGCCAGGCCAGCTGACCCGGTCTCGTCGACTTTGATGCCCGTCACCTCGGCACCGAGACGGTTTGCCTCCACAAGCTGCTCCTCGCTCACGACGACTGGCTGTCCGCCGCTTGAGAGCATTGCCTCGACGACTGCCACCCAGTCGTAGGTCTCGTCGTCGAGGATGCCATGCGCGATGCTGTGGGGCGTCGTCTCCCACGGCCACATGTAATCCCCGCGATCTCGCGCGGCGGACCCGATCGCCGCCTTGATGGCGCCTTTGTCGCGGGACTGACCGAGGTGTCGGGTGACCCGGTCGTATGCCCGCTTGAGCGGCCAGGCACCTTCGGTCTGGACGGTGTGGATCTTCGGCATGTGCCCGAGCACCTCGAGGCCGACTGCCTCCTCCAGCGCTTGCGCGACAGCGCTTGCGAGGGCACCACCGCCGACTTGGATAACGAGATGATCGAGGCTCTTGCCGCTTCCTAGGAGCGTGGCGACAAGCTCGTAACCGAGGGTCTCGCCCCCCTCGATCGCGAGCCCGTTCTCGTTGCCCTGACATGTGAAGGGAAGGGCACCGCGGCCAATCGCCTCCTGCAGGGCCAGATAGGTCGGGTCACCGGAAGTGCCGCTCTGACGCGCGCAGACAGTGATCTCGGCTCCATGAGCTGCCAGAGCCGTGACGACCCCTTCGTCTGCATCGGTGGGGACGAACACCTGCAGCCGCCGCCCGCCGGCCTTGGCGACGACCGCAGCCGCAAGGGCGGCGTTGCCGCAGCTCGCGATGGCGAGATCGGGAAGTGGTCCCGGGGGGATCAGCCCCAGGGCGCCGACGACCTCGAGATGCACGAGGAGGCCGAAAAGATGGCGGGCCTTGTGCGAGCCGGAGACGTTCGCAGTCTCGTCCTTCACGACGAGGCCGCCACCTGCGCCGCTCCGGCGGGCCAGATCTGGGTACTCGGTGGCCGGGGTGGCCCTGAAACCACGACCGTCGACGTCTGCGACCCTGCCGTCGAGCGCGCGAACGAGGGAGACGTAGTCGTCGTCGCTCATTCCATGGGCCAGCGCGAGGTGGTGGGAGTGGAACAAGGATCGGTAGGCCACGAAGGGGTTGGGATCGCCGCTGTCGGTTGGGAACGAGAGCATGCCCGGCTCGAGCACGCGACGTACGACGTGGTCTCGTCCGTCGCCCGCATGCGGGCAGCGGAACGGGTACGGATCGGCAGGCGCGAGGACGGTGCCGCAGCCACCGCAGACGAGCCGGCTCGCGAGCCGGTTCGCCTGCGGGAGTCGGCCCATGTGAGCGGCGGCGGCTGTCACAGTGACTTGAGCACGCCGGTGCGGTCGTTGAACTCGCCGATCATCTCGTCCCAGTCCTTCACGATCGTCCGCACCCCGGTCCAAAAGCTCTGATCCATGCGCATCTGGAACTCGTCGCTCGAGATGCCCTGCTGCTCCACCCAGGTGTAGTAGCCGAGGTTGAAGAGCCGCAGGCGATCGTTGCGGGTGAGCTCGATCATGTTGTCGATCGAGACACCGAGCAGGTGCTCGCCGAAGACCTCGCTCGCGGCCAGGTCGTCAAAGCCGTCGGGGAAGTACTTCTGAAGAGCGATGTGACGCTCGCTGTGGTACATGGGCGCGCCGTCGGTCGCAACCGTGGCGATGACGTCATGGCGGTCGTAGCCTTGCTGCTTGGCGAGCTTTATCGCGGCGAGGATGTTGCAGATGCTGGAGAGGCCGAAGGACGACAGCACCTCGATCGTCTCGCTCGGCACTGCACGGCGCTTTTCGAGGTGGCTGCGACCTGTGTCGGTGTTGAAGAGCACGTTCAGGCGGTCTGTCGCTCTGTCGGAGACGGCAATGGCAAAGTCCATGTTCATGGCGTTCAATATGAGCGGGATGTGCTTGTCGCCAATCCCCTGGATGTTGTGCGCGCCGAAGCCGTTCTCGAGCATCGTCGGGCACTCGAGCGCCTCGACGGCGCCGATGCGCGTTCCGAGGTGCTCCTTTAGGTAGTCACCGGCTCCGATCGTGCCGGCTGAGCCGGTTGCCGACACGAAGGCCTGGAGGCGAAGGCCGGACTCGCCAGCCGACATCTCCTCGAAGACGTGCTCGATAGCGCGGCCCGTCGCGAAGTAGTGGCCGAGGCTGTTGCCGAGCTCGCTGAACTGGTTGAAGATTATGTTCGCAGGGTCAACCGCCAAGCGGGCGCACTCGTCGTAGATCTCCTTGACGTTGCTCTCGGTGCCCGGTGTGCGGATGATGTCGGAATCGTCGACTACCCACCGCTCCAGCCACTCGAAGCGCTCCTGGCTCATCCCCTCGGGTAGCACCGCCACTCCATGGCAGCCCATGATGCGGGAGACCGCTACGCCTCCGCGGCAGTAGTTGCCCGTCGAGGGCCAGATTGCCTTGTGCCGGGTGGGGTCGAACTGACCCGTGACGACCCGCGGAGCGAGGCAGCCGAACGTGGCGAGCACCTTGTGGGCGCCGATCATCGGGAAGCGGTCCGCCAGCAGCACGACGATGCGCGCATCGACACCGGTGAGCTCGCTCGGCAGGACGACGTGGGCGGGAACCGGCACGGTCCCTGTGCGATCGGCGTCGTTGTACCAGTGGATGCGGAAGAGGTTGAGAGCATGCGCGTCGTCAGGTCCGACGCCTTTGAGGGCGGCGGTCACGTTCGCCGGTATGGTGGCTGGGTCGACGAGCTGCGAGAACGTCGGCACCGCTACCTGGCGCTCGCAAAAACGCGCGACGGTGTTGTCGTAGACGGATTGGTCGACGACGTCTCGCTCGAGTCCCAGCTGCTTCATCTTGTGTCCTTCCTCTTCTCACGGTTTGTATCGCGGAGCGGTCTCGTTGTATCGCGGAGCGGTCTCGTTGTATCGCGGAGCGGTCTCGGCGCCATCAGGATCGGACCACGATGCCGTCGGGACGAAGGGGCAGCGAGCGCAGGCGCACGCCGGTGGCGGCAAAGATGGCGTTCGCGATGGCCGCCGCTACTGCAACGATGGGTGTCTCGCCTCCGCCGGCCGGTTCCAGCTCCCGGCGGTCCACCAGCACGACTTCGATCTTAGGCAGATCGCTCAGCCTTGGGAGCCAGTAAGTCGAGAACGAGGCATTGTCGATCCGTCCCGCTAAGTACTCGACCGCCTCGAAGAGCGCGCCGCCGAGGCCCGTCAAGGCGGCACCTTCGACCTGGTTCGCAAGGTTGCCAGGGCTGACTATGCGGCCGGCGTCGAAAACGGACACGAGTTTCGTGACATGGAGGCTGCCCGCGGCGTCGACCACGACCGCGGCCGCGGTGGCGACCCGGCTCCCCTTCTCGGTGCCGCAGGCGAGACCGACACCGAGACCGCTGCCACGCGCCTCTGGTGGGGTCGAGCTCGACCATCCGATGCGCTCCGCCGCCACCCTGAGCACGTGAGCAAGCCGGTCGTCGTCGATGTGCGCCAAGCGCCACTTGAGCGGGTCGAGACCGAGGCGATGTGCGACCTCGTCCATGTGTGACTCGCGGGCGAAGTGGTTCGCCGTAGCGGCCAGTGCCCGGTAGGGCCCCTGGGGCAGAGGTGAGGCAGCCGGGACGTATGAGATGTGCCGGTTGGGCACGCGATATGGCGTGGCGATACCGGCGGTGCCGGAGTTGATGTTTGTAAATGACCACGCACTCAGCACCCCGGTCGCGTCGACCGCGCTTTCGACGTCGATGACCGCAGCGGGACGGAAGTGGTTCGCCATGAGCTCCTCCCACCGGTTCCACTGGACCTTCACCGGACGGCCCACGGCCCTCGCGAGTCGTGCGGCCTCGAGGGAGATGGAAAGACGCTGCCGGCCACCGAAACCCCCTCCGAAGTCGGGCACCACGATCCGTGCCCGGCGCTCGTCCACCCCGAGCCCGGTCCTCGTGCCCTGTCCGAGCTCGACCTTGCCTGTGAAAGCGGTGACTTTCCCGCTCGGGCCGACATGGAGCCAGGCGGTCCGAGCCGCCGACCGTCTCTCCTCGGGTGCGGCGTCTCGAGGAGCTTCCACTGCTACGACGAGCCCTTCGCCTAGATGCTCGAGGAATGCCTGCTGGACGGGATGGAGGATGCCGTCCTCCGCCAAGCCTTCGACAGTGGTGACCTGGCGCCCGATCACGCTCTGCGCAGGCACTTGGCACGCGGGTACCGCCTCGCGCCCGATCATCACCGTGCATGCGCCACAGGTGTCCTCGCCACAGGCGAACTTCGTTCCCAGCAAGCCAAGATCTTCCCTCAACACCTCGAGAAGGGAGATCTCGTCGTCGCCTGAAATCTCGCGCGTCTCTCCGTTGACCAAGGCGGAACCTCTCACTGCTCGGTTGCCTCACGACCCGTTGGCTGACCCATGGATTGCAGCATCTCCGCGATAGAAGTCCGTCTTGTGAGTGGTTGTAGCCCGCCCGCTGGCTGCAGGCAAGGGTCAAAGGTCCTATTTGCGCCTGGCTCGGTAGAATCTGGGGCCCGGAGCACTCAGGTGCGCGACTGTGCCAAGCTCGGTTGTCGTCAGATTCGCAGGCCGGGAAGGACACGCATGCCAGCAAGCCGGGCCCGGGAGCTGTAGGAAGAAGGAGGAATATGGGCGAGGCACAAGAGGTGCTCGATTCTTTGCGGGGGCCGGCGCGCTCGCTGCGCGATGCCGCACCTGAGGCGTGGGCGGGTTTCGCCGCGCTTCATCACGCGGCTCTGGCCGACGGAGTGCTGCCAGGCCACGTGAAGGAGCTCATGGCCCTCGTGATAGCGGTCTCCAAGGAGTGCGACGGCTGTATCGCCTCGCACGCGCGCGCTGCGGCCCGCAAAGGCGCGACCGCAGAGCAGGTGGCCGAGGCCATCTCGGTCGCGATCTTGATGAACGGCGGACCCGCCACGGTCTATGGGCCGCGCGCCTGGGCGGCCTTCAACGAGTTCGCCGCGCCTGCCGTTGCTCCTGCCGTTGCTCCTGCCGCCGCTCCTGCCGGCGGTGGGGCCGGCAGCTGATCGAGCCTCAGGACGCGGCCTGCAGAGCCCTCCACACCCGCTCGGGCGTCAGCGGCAGCGACGTGAGAGCGACGCCTGTGGCGTCCAGTATCGCGTTTCGCACCGCGGCCGCGATGCCGTCGATCACGATCTCCCCTACTGCTTTTGCTCCAAAGGGGCCAGACGGCTCGAAGGTCTGAACCAGGAACACTTCACTTGGCGGGGCGTCGTCAGCGCGGTAGATCCAGTACGGGCCGAAACGAGCGTTGAGCGGCCTACCCTCGTCGTCGATCGCCGTCTCCTCGGTGAGAGCGTAGCCGAGCGCCTGCAACATACCGCCTTCGACTTGGCCACTCGCTGTGATCGGGTTGATTGGCACGCCGCAGTCGACCGCGGTCACGACCTTTTGCACGTAGACCTGGCCGGTCTCGACGTCCACCTCGACCTCGGCCAGCTGGGCAGCAAAGGCGTTGGGCGAGTCGGGCGCCATCTGGGAAGCAGTGCCGATTATCTGGTGCTGGTCGCGAGTATGCAGAGAGTCGAGAGCGATCTGCTCGAGGGACACCGACCTTCCGTCGGCCGCAAAAGCGCGGTGGTCGTGAAGCTCGATGCCTGCTGGGCTCTCGAGTCCGAGCATCTCGCAGGCGCGGGCCACGATCATCTCTCGAGCCGCCTCGGCTGCCTTTTTTGCCGCCATCCCGGACACATAGGTGGTGCTTGAAGCATAAGCACCGACGTCGAAAGGAGTAAGGTCGGTGTCGGCTGCGTACACGATTATGTCCTCGCTGCCCACGCCGAGCACCTCGGCGGCAATCTGTGCCAGCACCGTGTCAGTGCCGGTGCCGAGGTCCGTGGCACCAAAGAGCATGTTGAACGACCCGTCGTCATTCATCTTGATCGAGCACGATCCCATGTCCACATGGGAAATAGCTGTGCCGTGCATGCAGAGGGCAAAGCCGATCCCGCGGCGGATGTTTGGCCTGTCGCTCGGGTGCTTCCAGGCAGGGTCATTGCGTCTGTCCCAGCCGATCGAGCGCAGGCCCTGCGCGACGCACTCGGCCGTCCCGCAGCTCGTCACCTTCGGGATATCCTCGGGAGCGACGTCGACGACGCCCCCCCGCTCGCTCAGCCTTGGCGCGATGTCCAGCGAGTCGCCGACCCCGACCCAGTTCCTGCGTCGCAGCTCGATCGGATC
>JAKACA010000109.1 GCA_021796455.1 Actinomycetes bacterium | reverse complement strand
CGGCCGATCCGGCCGGACCGGCGCCGACGACCACGACCTCGAAGTCCGCGATCAAGGTTGCCCTCCATCGCCGGCACCTCGCGCGCCACTCGGACCGGCCCGGTCCTGTGGCGCAGCCGGATCGGCGTGGTCCTGTGGCGCAGCCGGACCGGCCCGGTCCTGTGGCGCAGCCGGACTGGCGTGGTCCTGTGGCGCAGCCGGATCGGCGTGGTCCTGTGGCGCAGCCTTGGCGAGCCTGTGGGCCAGAGCCTCGACGAGCGCGGGGACGTCGGTCACGATCGCAAGGTCGGCCATCGCCATCATCGGGCAACTCCTGTCGATGTTGGCAGAGATTATGTGCCGCGGGGCCCCGAGGCCTGCAAGGTGCTGGGCGGCACCCGAGATCCCGAGCGCTACGTAGCACCGGGGGGAGACCGATACCCCGGTCGTGCCGATCTGGCGTTCCGTACTCAGCCAGCCGGCATCTGTCACCGCCCGGGTAGCTCCGAGAGAGGCACCGAGGCTGTGAGCAACTCTCGCGAGAAGCGCCACTATCTCGGGCCCGCCGATGCCATATCCGGCAGCGATGACGAGGTCGGCTTCGCTGAGATCGATCGACGCGGGATCGGCCTCAAGCACCTCGACAAGCTCCGGCTCGGCCGGCGTTGGCTCGGCCGGCGTTGGCTCGGCCGGCGTTGGCTCGGCCGGCGATGGCCCGGCCGGCGATGGCCCGGCCGGCGTTGGCTCGGCCGGCGATGGCCCGGCCGGCGTTGGCCCGGCCGGCGTTGGCCCGGCCGGCCGCGGCTCTGCCGGTCTCGACCAGGGGAGCAGGGTGGCGACGAAGGGACCGCTGCAGGCGAACCTCGCCATCTGGCGGCCCTGGTGCCGGGCTACCAATGCACCGCCGGCCTGCACAGCTACCGCGCCCGCGATAAGGGGCCGGGCGAGCTCGGCGGCCAGCCTCGGGGCAAGATCCCGGCCGTCAGGAGAGGCGGGCAGCACGACAACGCGGACATGCTCGACGTGCGGTGCTATTGCCCTCGCCCACTCACCGGGACGAAACTCCTCGCCGAGCTCGAGCACCTTCACCTCCGAGGCTCCGCCGTCAGCGCGACCGCTGGCCCCAGGCTGCGGCAGCCGTCGCGCCGCGTCGGACGGTCCGGAACCTACGATGAGCGCGACTCCATGGGCCTCGGCTACCGCCTCCTCGGCGCCCACCGGCAGCCAGCCGCGACGCACTGGCACGACTGCGATCACAGTCGCGAACCCTCCCGCTCACCCTCTATCACGGCGGCGTGCGCTCGCCTGGGGGCCACACAGTCACCGACCCGCCGGACATAGAGGTCGGGCATGGCTCGCCTGAGGGCCATATAGAGCGTGTCCTCAGGTTCGCCCGGCAGGGCGAGGACAGCACAGTTCACGTGGCGCTCCTCTATCGTGCCGGTCGGGTGGTGGAGCACCTGCAACACGCCGTCAGAGGCACCGATGACGACGCGATCGGTCGACTGGGCAATGCCCTTCAACGCCGCACGCACGTTGAAACCTTCAAGGTCGAGTGTGATACCCAGATCCTGGCCCACCACCATGGCCGGCGTCACTATCTCCACCTTGCAGCCCCGATCTGACAGGAGCTCGGCGACGCTGGTCGCCTGATGGAACCCGACCTCGTCGACGACGAGCACGTCACCTTCAAGAGCAAGCGTGCCGGCGAGCACCGCGGTCACGTCGGCAACTTTGATCCCCTCGCTCTCGGCCGCTTCCACCCAGCCAGGTCGCAGCGGCCGCGAGCCGGTCGCCACGATGACCCTGTCGGACCCGGTCGAGACGACGCCGTCGAGCGTGGCCTCGACACCGAAGCAGATCTCGATGCCGAGCTGACGGCACTCCTGCAGCTGGTTGCGCACGAGATCGCCAATCTCCGCCCTGTTGGGCACGAGCGCCGCGAGGCGCAGCTGGCCACCAGCTTCATCGAGACGCTCCCATACTGTCACCTGCCTGCCGCGTTGCGCGCTCGCGATGGCAGCCTGGAGGCCCGCCGGTCCGGCCCCGACGACAAGCACCGGCCCGGCGCGGTCACGGGCGGGGATCCCGGTGCCGGCAGGGGTGCTGACAGCATGTCCACTGGGGCAAGGCGTACTCGCGGTGGGTGCGAGCGCGGCGGCCTCCCTGCCAGTGCGCGGGTTCTCGATGCACCCGAGCCAGCGGTTGAGACCCATCCGGCCCACGCACTCCTGGTTGCAGGAGAGGCAGAGCCGGATCGTTTCGCTCCTACCAGCACGGGCTTTGGCCACGAAGTCGGGATCTGCGATCTGACCACGCACGATGCCCACGAGGTCGCACTGGCCCTCGGCGAGAGCACGCTCTGCCTGCAGGGGATCCTTGAACCTGCCGACTCCGACGACCGGCAGCGACACCGCCTCGCGGATCGCCGAAGAGATGTAGGCCGAGTACCCGGGCGGAACGTGCATGGACGCCTCGATCATGTAGAGCGTCGCAGTCGCGACGCCGATCGAGGTGTTGATGTAGTCGGTCCGACCTTGCGCCTCGACCATCTTCGCGACCGCGACCGCTTCGTCGATCGTGATGCCGCCCTCCACGAGCTCATCGCCGCAGAGCCTCACACCGAGTGCAAGCCCGGGACCGATGGCACCTCGCACCGCCTCGAGAAGCTCGAGCAGGAGGCGTGCCCGTCCTTCGAGGCCTCCGCCGTAGCGGTCGGTCCTGAGGTTCGTCGCGCTCGACAAGAAACCACGCACGATCGAGGAGTGCGAGCACTGCAGCTCGACACCGTCGAACCCACCGTCGCGGCAGCGCTTCGCCACGGTTGCATAGCCGTCGATGATCTCGGCGATCTCGGGCTCGGTGACCGCGTGGGGCACCTCCTGGAACAGCGGATCTGCCACGGGAGAGGGCGCCCAGACGGCCCGGCGGGAATACATGGAGCTCGCTTGGCCACCGTTGTGGTTGAGCTGAGCGAAGATCGGCACTTTGTGGCGGTGGACTGCCGCGGTGATGCGAAGGTAGCCCGGGAGCGCCTCTGGTTCGTAGCCGTGGATGAGCTTCTCGTACGGCCAGTCCGTCGGATGGGTCGAGTGCTCCTCTGTGATTATGAGGCCGGCACCTCCCGCCGCCCTCGCCTCGTAGTAGGACGCGTGCTGCTCGCTCGGCAGGCCGTCCTCGGCATAGTTCGTCAGGTGGGCAGAGAAGACCACGCGATTGGCCACGGTCAGCGGACCGATGCGAAGCGGGGAGAGCAGGAACCGGTACCTCTGGCTCGGTCTCACGGGTCAGCAAGCTCTTTGGCCGAGCGGCAAAGGCCCATCGCGACACGGCGAGCATCGAGCACCGCCTCGAGCACTGTACGGGGGGCGACGGCGTCGCCTGCGACAAGGACGCCGGCGCGCACCGCCGAGATCGAGCGGCACAGGCTGTCCTCGGCCAGGCGGTGGCCCGCGTCGACGAACACTGCCAGCGGCATCACGCTCACCTCACCGGAGTCTCGGTGCTCGATCGTGATGCTCGAGGCCCCGACCGAACAGATGAGGCTGCGTCTTACGATCGTGACGCCGGCCCGGAGCAGCCGGACATTGGCCGGCGCCAGATCACCCGTGCGTGCGAGCTGCTCGCCTGCCACGAAGTGGGGCGTGACGAGCATGACGGCCGCGCCGAGAGATGCGAGCGTCTCCGCGACGCCGATACCGACTGGTCCTCCGATCGGGTCGAAGACCACGGCGGGAGACGGCGCGGCCTCCCCTACTAGTCGCTCGGCCTCGAGGACCTCGGCGGCCGTGAGCGCCGGAGCGAACTGGGCGAGAGCAAAGCTCCGCCTGCCGGGCCGTGAGCCCGTGCAGCAGACGATCGGGCCCTCGTGCGCGTCCAGCTCCTCCAAGGCGGCCTCGTGCTCCATAACGAGCTCGACCCCGGCGAGACGGCATTCCGCCTCGAGCCACCCGACCAGGCGAGCAAACCGCCCGTGGCCCGGGAGGCGGCTCGCGGCGACCGCCATTCCCCCGAGACGTCCCGAGCGCTCGAGAACGGTGACCCTCAAGCCCCCAAGGGCTGCGACGCGCGCGCACTCGAGCCCTGCTGGACCACCTCCGACCACAAGCAGATGCCGGCGGGCCTCCGAGTCGCCCCGAAGCGCCACGGGCTTGAGCGGAGGCGGCTCCTCCACCGACTCGTAGCCGGTGTGGGGATCTGCGATGCAGGAGACGAGGGGGTTTCGGGGGTCACGCACCTGGCACGCCTGGTTGCAGAGGGTGCACGGTCGCACCCGGCCGACGTCGCCGGCCAACACCTTTGCGCCAAGCGAGGAGTCGGCGAGTTGGGCCCGTGTCATCTCGACCAGGTCGGCCTCGCCGCCCTCCACGATCTCAGCGGCCATCTGCGGGTCGACTATCGAGCCCTGGGCGACGACCGCGACCGAGCCCGGGAGCACGGAGCGCACGAGTGCCGTCGCCTCCCGATTGAAACCCGGGCCGACGTTGCCGTCCGGGTTGGTGGCACCGGTCCCGTAGGCCGAGCCCCGCACGACAGTCACGTAGTCGAAGCGGCCGACCGCGGCGAGGTCGGCCAACAGGCTCGCCGCGGTGCTCGGTACGAGTCCCGCCCAGGGAGCGAGCTCGTCACAGCTGAACCGAAGGCCGACGACTCCGGCCGTGGCCGAGCGAACGGCGTCGAGGACACGGGCGAGAAGGGCTGCGCGGTCCGAGCCGAGGTCGTCCTCGCGGACGTTGGTGAGACCGGAGCAGAACTGGCGGAGCAGGCTCCACTGGCCGGCGTTCACCTCGACGCCGTCACAGCCTGCAGCCGCGGCCAGAGCTGCCGCCTCCGCGAAGCCCTCCACGACCGCCGCGATGTCCTCGTCTTCCATGGCTTTGGGGACCTCGCGGGTGACGACGTCGGGCACGCTGGAGGGAGCGAGCAGCGCTGACTGGTTGTAGGCGCTCGAGCCCTGCCCGCCCGTATGCCCGATGGCAGCCAGCACGAGAGCTCCCTCGTCGTGGCATGCCGCTGCCACTTGTTCCCAACCCGCGACGCACTGCGACGCCAGCGGGGCGCGCTCGTACGGCCAGTCCGAAGGGTGGACGGACGCCTCCTCGACCACGATGACCCCGGTGCCGCCCGCAGCCCGGGTCCTGTAGTAGGCGACGTGGCGATCCGAGAGCGAGCGTCGCCGGCCGAGGTTGGTCGGGTGCGGCCCGAAGACGAGGCGGTTGCGGGCGGTGGCGCTCCCGAGCTCGACCGGGTCACCGAGGCTCGTCATCTGGTCCTCGTCGCAACGGTGCGCCTCACCGATCCTGTCTCATCGGGTAGGTGCTCATCTGGTAGGTGGCGGCGCGCTCGCGGGCGCGTGAGACGGCGCGCGCCGCCCGAACGCGACCGGGACCGGCCGTCCCGGCGTGTCGTGCCCGCGGCCTCCATGGACCGCGGGGTGGGCGGGGTGGGCAGCGAGCGCGGCGAGCGCCCGCTCCCCGTGCCCGAGCACGCACTCGGGGTCAGGCCCGTCGAGCGGCAGGCCGGTCGCGAACTTGGCGGCCATGCAGCCCCCATGGCAAGCGCCATAGGAGCCGCAGGCATTGCACACGTCGGCCTCCGTGCCACTTGGCGGCTTCCGCAGGGCACCGAAGAGCTCGCTGTCCCGCCAGACTCCGCCAAAGCCACCGGGATCGAGGATGCTCCCGGCGCGGAACGCCGGGTGCATGACGAATGGGCAGGCATAGACGTCACCTACGGGATCGACGAGGCAGACGACCCGCCCGGCACCGCAGAGATTGAGACCGGCTAGCGGCTCGTCGCCAAGGGGACCTAGGTGGAAGAAGGAGTCTCCCGTCAGCACTTCGGGATGGCAGGACAGGAAAGCGTGCACCTCCCTCAGTTGCGCTGAGGTCGGTCGCAGATCGTTCCAGCTCGCGACGCCACGGCCGGCAGGGCGCAGGCGGGTCAGGCGCAACTCGGCCCCGAACTGTCCCGCCAGCGCCAACATATCACCAAGCTCCCCGGCGTTCAGGCGGGTCACGACCACGCTCACCTTGAAGGGACCAAAGCCGGCGCCCGCGAGCCGCCCCATCGCCCGAAGGGCTGCGTCAAAGGTTCCCTCTCCCCGCACTTCGTCGTTGGAGGAAGCAGACGCCCCGTCCAGGCTTATCTGGATGTCGAGGTAGCCCATCTCGGCATAACGCCGGGCACGCGATCGTGTCATGGTGGTGCCATTTGTAGAGAACTTGACGCCGACACGCCGTGAGACCGCGTACTCGACCAGCTCCACGAAGTCCGGACGAAGCGTCGGTTCCCCGCCTCCGATGTTCACGTAGAAGACCCCCATGGCAACGAGCTCGTCGACGAATGCCCGCGCTTGAGCTCCGCTCAGCTCGCGAGGGTCGCGAACCCCCGAGCTCGACAGGCAGTGCACGCACGACAGATTGCACCCATAGGTGAGCTCCCAAGTGAGGCAGATCGGGGCATCGAGCCCGCTCAGGAGCTCGCCCGAGAGACGTCCGGAGCTCACGGAAGGCTCCGGCGGCGCACGACATCGCTTCGCGCGAGAGCTGCGAGAGCTCTGACCAGTCCGGCCTCGTGCGCCTTGTCGATCTCGAGCGCGGCGAGCGAGTCGGCGACCGAGCTGTGCCGGGCGAGCTCTTCGACAAGGCGCACGAGATCGAAGGAGCGGAGAAAGGTGAGGCGACGGTTGCCGTAGTGATACGCCAGCGCCCCGAACGGCTCGCTTCGCAGGGCGACATCGGGGTGCAGCTCGTAGGGATCTGCCGGGTCGAAGCCCGTCTCAGTAGACGCCGCACATCCCATCGATAGAGATCTCCTCGACGAGCAATTCCTCCTCGACGAGAAGCTCCGCGTGGGCTCCGAGCCGGCCGTCACGAGCCGGGTCCGCGTCGGTGTGCAGCTCCGCCGCGACGAGCGGGTCCGCGTCGGTGTGCAGCTCCGCCGCGACGAGCGGGTCCGCTTCGGTGGCTGGGCTCCCGGTAGCTGGGCTCTCTGGGGCTGGGCTCTCTGGGGCCGGGCTCCCGGTGGCTGGGCTCTCGGTGACGGTCATGGCGGGCCTCCGGTCTCGATCGCCCCGGAGGGGTCGAGCGATGGTCGAGCTGGCAGGGTTCGAGCGGGCACTGTCCGGCCTGATGATAGCGAGGGCCCGGGACGCCTTCACAAGGTGACACCTCCACCGGGCGCCACGAGGGCACCCCCGTCGACCACGAGGGTGTGACCGGTGATCCAGCGCGCCGCATCCGAGGCAAGAAACAGCGCAGCAGCTCCGATGTCGTCCGGCTCGCCGATCCTCTTCAGCGGCAGACGGGAGGCGACCACCTCCTCGGCCGGCTCCCACAGCGCTCGGGCAAAGTCCGTGCGGACAAGGCCCGGGGCGATCGCATTCACGCGGACCGGTCCGAGCTCGGCCGCAAGCTGGTGCGTGAGATGGATGACGGCGGCCTTCGTGACGTTGTACCAGCCGATGCCGGGCTCGACGAGGTAGCCGCCGATAGAGGCGATGTTGATGACCGAGCCGCCGTTTCTTGCCATCGAGGCCTTGTAGGCGAGCTGGGTCCAGACAAGCACAGCGGTCTGGTTGACCTGGACCGTCTTTGTGGCGCGGGGCACGTCGATATCGGCGATCGGACCGAAGTGCGGACTCGTCCCCGCGTTGTTGACGAGCACGTCGAGGCTCCCGAAGCGCTCCATCGTGTGGGCCACACATGCGGCAGCCTGCTCCGGCTCGCCCGCGTTGGCCACGAACCAGGAGACCTCGCCACCGCCAGGTGCGATCGATGACGCCGCGGCGCGAAGCCCCTCCTCCTTGCGCGAGCTGAGCATCACGTTGGCGCCCGCCTCCGCGAGGCGTGCCGCGATCGCGAGTCCGATGCCGCGCGAGCCGCCCGTCACGAGTGCGACCTTGCCGTCGAGTCTGAGATCCATCCAGACACCGTAGGCTCCCGCCGTGGCCGCGAACCGCCTCGGTGCTGAGACGAGCCCCTACCTCCGCCAACACAGCCAGGATCCGGTCGACTGGTATCCCTTTGGGCCCGAGGCGTTCGAGCGGGCGAGAGAGCTCGACCGGCCGGTCTTCCTGTCGATCGGCTACTCGGCGTGCCACTGGTGCCATGTCATGGCGCATGAGTCCTTTGCCGACGAGACGACGGCCAGGGAGATGAACGAGAGCGTCGTCGCGGTGAAGGTCGACCGCGAGGAGCGCCCCGATGTCGATGCGCTCTACATGGAGGCAGTCCAGGCCGCGACCGGTCGCGGCGGTTGGCCGATGAGCGTCTTTGCCACCCCTGACGGGCGGCCGTTCTACGCCGGGACGTACTTCCCCGACAGGGCTGGGCGAGGAATGCCGACGTTTCGAAGTGTCCTCCGGGCTGTGGCAGACGCCTGGGCAGACCGCCGAGAGGAGGTGCTCGACCAGGCCGACTCCCTCTCCCAGGCCGTCGCCCTCCGACTGGCGCCACCACCGGCTGAGGGTGCGGGTGCGCATGGCGGCGCGGTGGCCGGTGGCGGCGCGGCCGCGGGTGGCGGCGCGGTGGCTGCTGGCGGCGCGGCCACAGTAAGCGCGGCGAGCGTGACCGCCGCCATCGCTGAGGCGTGCCGCCACCTGGCCGAGATCTCCGATCCTGTGCACGGTGGCTTCGGTCGCGCGCCCAAGTTCCCCCAACCCCTCTACCTCGACCTGTTGCTGCGCGCGCACGTCGAGGGGATCGCGGTGCCCCAGGGCCCGGCGGGCTCCACCCCGCTTGCGCCCCTCGAGGTCGCTCTCGGCGCGCTCGAGGCGATGGCCGCTGGGGGGATTTGGGACCACTTGGGAGGGGGTTTCTCGAGGTACTCGGTGGACCGCGAGTGGCTGGTGCCGCACTTCGAGAAGATGCTGTACGACCAGGCGCTGCTCGGTCGCGTGTACCTTCACGCCTGGCAGATCACCGGTGACGCCCGGTGGCGTCAGGTGCTCGGCGAGATCATCGCCTACGTGCTGCGCGACCTGGCGCTGGCCGGTGGGGGCATCGCTTCGGCCGAGGATGCCGACTCGGAGGGGGAGGAGGGGCGTTTCTACGTCTGGGATGCCCGGGAGATCGAGGCGGTGCTCGGGCCGGAGCTCGCCCCTGCCGCTCTTTCGTGGTGGGGAGTGAGGGCGGGCGGCAACTTCGAAGGGCACAGCATCTTGTTTCGGGCCGAGCGCGCCGAGCTGCTCCGGCCACCTGAGATCGAGGAGGCGAGGCGCCGGCTCCTCGATGCCCGATCCCGGCGCGTGCGGCCCGGATTGGATGACAAGGTGCTGACTGAGTGGAACGCGATGATGTGCGCCACGCTCGCCGAGGCCGCTCTAGGCACCGGGGAGTCGTCCTGGCGCCGGGCCGCGGAGGATCTGGGCGAGCTGCTCGTCGGGCAGTGTCTTCGTGGCGGCGACGGGCGCGTGCTTCGCTGCCCGTCGCGAGGGGAGGGCCGGCCGGACCTGCTCGGGTACTCTGCCGACGCCGCCTGGATCGTCGAGGCTCTGGTGCGCCTGGCCGAGTGCACCGGGAAGGACAGGTGGCTCGAACCGGCCAGCGCCGTCGCCGACCAGCTTCTCGATCTCTTCGAGGACAAGGAGAGCGGCGGGCTCTTCACTACCGGGGCAGATGCCGAGCACCTGGTAGTCCGTCCTCGTGAGCTGTACGACAACGTCACCCCGTCGGCACTTTCGGTCGCGGTCGGCGCTCTCACCCGGCTCGCGGCGTTGGGCGGTGACGATGCCTACGACTCAGCCGCACGCCGGTTGCTGGCGTCGGGCGCCGTGATCATCGCAAGGGCACCGACCGCGACGGCCGCCCTGCTCGGGGCAGCCGACCTCTTGGCAAGCGGGATCGTCGAGGTTGCCGTGACCGGTGACCGGCCGGATCTTGTGCACCATCTCGGGGGGAGATGGCTGCCGCGGACCGTGCTCGCGTGGGCGGCGGGGGGCGGCGGCTCGCTCGCCGGCGCGCGCG
>JAKACA010000108.1 GCA_021796455.1 Actinomycetes bacterium | reverse complement strand
CCGCGCAGAGCAGCAGGCCGACGGTCGGTGCATGCGGGGGCCGCCGGAGCTGGTCGTCCACCCAGCTGACGTAGAAGTTGAGCTGGCCCGCGAAGCCGGGCTCGAACTTGCCGATCTTCAGCTCGACGACGACGTAGCGCAGCTGCTCGACGTGGAAGAAGAGCAGGTCGATGGCGAAGTCGTCGCCGTCGACCTCGAAGCGCACCTGGCGGCCCACGAACGCGAACCCCCGGCCGAGCTCGGCGAGGGTCTGCTGGATCCGGTCCATGAGCGCCTGCTCGAGCTCGCGCTCGGCGACGGGGCCGCTGAGGCCGAGGAAGTCGAAGACGTAGGGATCCTTCGCGAGCTCCCGGGCGAGCTCGGACTCGGCCGGCTCGAGACGGTCGGCGAAGTTGGAGGGAGCGGCACCAACGCGGCGGTGGGATGCGTTCTTGATCTGGTTGAGCAGTACCGCCCGTGACCAGCCGTTCCCCACCGCAGCGGCCGCGTACCAATCCCTCGTCGCCTGGTCGTCGAGCCTGCTCAGGAGCACAGTGACATGCCCCCACGGCAATCGTCCAACAGCCTGTTGGACGATTGCTTCTGCGGGCCAGGTCTCCGCGAACTGGCGCATGGAGAAGAGGTTGCTCCGGGACAGGCCGCGCTGATCCGGAAACGCCCGTTGGAGATCCGCGGCGAGTCGCTCGACCACCTTCGTCCCCCAGCCCTCCCGCTTCCGGCGATCCGCGAGGGCCCGGCCGATCGTCCAGTACAGACGGAGCAGCTCGGTGTTGGCCTCGCGGACGACCTTCGCCTGGGCCGTGCGGACGCGCTGCTTCAGCTGCTCGAACAGCTCCGGGTAGTCGTCCGGGAGCGTGAGGTCGGTGGCAGGCACGGCGCTCATCGTGCCGCGGGGCTGTCACACCGCGCTCGACCCCGTGCCCGTGCCCGTGCCCGTGCCCGTGCCCGTGCCCGTGTGCACGCTGCAGTCGATTTCGTGTGCAGGCCACCGAACAGGACCCCGCGCCATCGCCGCGGTGCAGGGGCGTCGGGGTTTCGTAAGGACCCCGCTCGGGGGTCCTTACGAAACTCGGGACCTCGAAGTGACGATTCTCCCGGCCGGAGGCACCCGCAGGCCTTCCGGTCGGGGATCGTGGCCATCGGGGCGCTGCGAGACAGCTCGTCAGCCCCACGCTCTCCGCTCTGCAGCGGCGCGACGTGCGCCACGCGCCTCTTCTGAGCTGGCGACACCAGCACGAGGAGCCCGCCGGCGGGCGGGCTGGTGCGATGCGGCAGTGCGAGCGCTCAGGCGGCTGCCGGTCGCCCGGTGCTCGCCGGCGGAGCGGCCGCCGGGTCGATCTCCTCGAAGCCGTCGTCCTCGGGGTCGGGGCGCGTGAGAAAGTCAGTGCGGTCCCCGGTACGAGCCGCCCAGACCCGCAGGCAGCGCAGGTTCGCCGCCGCCTGGGCCACCATCAGCCCGGTCTTCACGAGGCCGACGACATGGGTCCAGCCCCGGCGGACGTTCTCGGTCTTGGAGCTCTTGATGTTCCCGAACGCCCCCTCGACGCGGCAGCGGCGGACGTAGGCCGCGATCCAGGCGTCGCTTCCCCAGTAGTGGCGCTGGCGGATCTTCGGCATAACGTCGCCGGGGATGCCGATTGTGCGCTGGCGGCACGCCTGCGGTGCAGTGCTCTGCTCCGGCGGGTTCTCGACCTTCGGCGTGCCAGGCAGCAGGAACTGGGAGACCGGGCAGTTGGCACAGACGCGCATCCCGGCCTGGGCCGGGCACTCGAAGCGCTCGGTGCCATTCGCATCCGCGCCCCGGGTGCGACGGAACGCCCAGGTCTTGCGCTCGGCGATCGCCGCGCGGAACGCCGCGAGCTCGCGGGACTTCTCCGCGTGCTCGGCGCGCTCGGAGGGCGTGGCGTTCTTCTTGAGCTTCGGCACCGACAGCTGGGCGGGACGGGGAATGACCTCGAGGTGGCGCGGGGTCATCGGGCAGTGTGCCCAGCCGTCGATCATCTTGACGCCCTCGAAGTCGTGCACCCCGTGGTCGTTGCGGTGCAGGTCGCAGATCTGCTCGATGTGGCGGGCTCGCAGTTCGTCGACCCAGTGCTCAGGGAGCGCGTAGGACAAGCCCCGGTCATCGGCGAGCTCGGTCACCGGGGTGCCGCCCGCGAGCAGGTTGTCGATGAGCCCGAGGGCGGGCGCGACGGTGCTCCGGTTCACCGGGACGAGGCTGATGCGCTCGACGAGCAGTGGCAGGTCGGCCTTGGAGTCCTGGGGCGCGAGGCGGGTGAGCGAGACGAGCTTGTAGCCGAAGACCTTGTTCGTCCGGTTGTCGTAGGTGCGGGTCCGATAGCCGCAGCGGGCGTCGACGTCGAAGGAGTACCCGGTCTCTGCGGTGAGCGTCGCGAGCACCTCGTCGGCAACCTCGCGGCCGTTCAGCGCGACTTCGGAGGGTTGGCCGTTGTCACTCGCCATGGCCGCAGGGGCGGGCACGCCCGGTGCCTTCGGGCGGCGCTTGCCCCGGGCGGCGGAGTCGATGCCGCTGTCGTCGAGGGCGTCGGCGCCCGTCGGCCGCAGGTGCGTCGGCATCGTCGCCGCGAGCAGGTGATCGAAGACGGCCGGCAAGGCAGCAGCGCGCTCCTCCCGGTCGGCTGCGGACAGCTCCGGGGCCCGGTCCTCGGTGAAGGCGAGCTTTGACTCGATGGCCTCGAGGAGGTAGCGCACCTGGCGGATGGTGATGGCCCGGGTGCCCTTGCGGATCCCGAGCGCGACTTGATACGAGCGCGCCAGGTCGCGCGTCAGCAGCTCATGGAGCAGGCTGAGCGCGAGGGTCTTCTTCTCCGCGACCGTGCAGAGCAGCCCGGCGAGGAAGACGTCGACGCCGAGCTGGCGAGAACGGCCGCCCTTGCCATCTGGGCGCAGCAGCGCCTCGAGCTCGTCGTGCACCCCTGAGCGGTGCACGAGCTCGAGCGCCCGCGCGAACTCACAGCGCCGGATGAAGCGGCGTCATGTAACCGCCTCGATCATCGCGATGACCTCGTCGGGCCGGTAGCCCTGCTCCCGGGCGAATGCGACGGGCTCGCGCACGCGCGTCAACACGATCCCGCGCTCGGGGGTGCCCGCCACCGTGATCCCCCTGCCCCGGCGGAACTCGAGCAGTCCCTCGTCGCGAAGCTCGCGCAGCGCCCGCAGCACGGTGTTGGTGTTGGAGCACCTTCGCGAGTCCTTCGCGAGGGGCACGCGCTCGCCAGGCTTGGCCTCGCCCTCGCTGATCGCCCGTCGAATCTCCGCGGCGACCTGCTGGAAGAGGGGTGTCCCTTCTGCCAGGTGTTAGCGGCACCTCTTGTCGATGACCCGGTGGGCGAGTTCGGCAGCGCTCCTTGAGGCTGGACTTCGTCGGACGGACGCGCGAGTGCGCCGTTGACACGTGCGAGATCTGGCGACGACCATCGCGTCGACCAGTACCTGGACGCGTCAGGACCCCCTCCCGCAGATGAGTTGGTCGCTCACGGAAGGGGGCCCGGAAGGGCGATACCGCCGTGGCCATCCTATGGCCGACACCGCTTGGTGTCGATGAGTACGCAGCCGCGGGCGCCGAGCTCGTCGTCCCGCGGCTCGCCTGTCCGAGCTGCCATCAGCCGATGATCCGCTGGGGCTCCTATCGCCGCGACGTGCGTCTCGTCACGCTCTTCCAGCTGTTGATCCGTCGCCAGCGCTGCCGGCCGTGCGGCCGCACCCACGCCGTGCTGCCGGGGTTTGTCACCCGCGGTCGACTCGATGCGATCGAGATGATCGGCCCGCTGCTCGAGCAGGCGGCCAACCATCGTCTTGTCGCCGAGCTCGCGCGGGCGATCGACGTGCCGCCGACCACTGCGTCTGGGTGGTGGCGGCGCTTCCAGGGCCGCGCCGAGCTGCTCTCGGTCGGCTTCGGTCGCGTCTGTGTGGCGACCTGCGGGCTCGTGCCTCGCCTGTCGGGGACCGATGCGCAGGTCGCGATCGGGGCGATCAGAGCCGCATTTGTGGCGGCCGCCCGGCGCTTCGGCGAGCAGGTCGGGACGCTCTGGCGCTTCGCGAATGCCGTCGTCGGCAGCGAGCTGCTCACCACCAACAGGAATCCGTCCTGGTCATCGGCCTGATCCTCGGCTTTCATGCCCGGCACACCCGCCGAGGGTCGGCGGGCGTGAGGAAGGAGGATGTGATGGCCGGACACAAGGGTGACCGGGCAGAGGAGGTGGCGCTGTTCCGCTTCTCGGTGATCGCCGAGGCGGTCAGTGCGCGGCTCACACCGGCCGAACGGGGGCTCATCGTGCGCCAGCTCGCCGGGAGGAGCTGGACCACGCCGGAGGGGACCGAGCGATCCTTGTCCCGGGTGACGATCGACCGCTGGATCGCCGCCTATCGAAGAGACGGGCTATCGGGTCTGCGGCCGGTCCCGCGCTCGGACACCGGTCGCTCCCACTTGCAGCAAGCAGCCTTCTTGGAGGAGGCGGCGCGCCTTCGACGCCAGCTCCCCGCACGCTCTTCTGTCCAGATCGCAGACGCGATCTTCCGCGCACACGGCGTCAAGCTCTCCGAGCGCACGGTGCGGGCACACCTCGCCCGGGCCGGCCTCAGCCGCAAGGTGCTCTCAGGTGAGCCGGCCAAGGCCTTTGGACGCTTCGAGGCGAGCCGTCCGAACGAGATCTGGATCGGTGACGTCCTCCACGGGCCGTTCGTTCCCCATCCCCGCGTGCCCGGCTCCAAGCGGGCGAAGCTCTTCTTGCTGGTCGACGACCACAGCCGTCTCCTCGTGCACGGGCGCTTCATGACGGAGGAGAACACGAGATCCGGCCAGGACGTGCTGCGCTCGGCGATCGCGCGCCGTGGCGTTCCTGACATCTTATATGTCGACAATGGAGCTCCCTTTGCCAATCATCAACTGGCACGTGCCTGTGCGGTGTTGGGCATCCGCCTCGTCCACAGCCGTCCCTACAAGCCCCCCTTATCCGGCCAATGATTGATCGGTGGTAGTAGCTTGGCTGTGGATTCTGTGGAATATGTGGACAACACTTTTCTGTAATGCACAGGATGTTCCTCTTGTCATGCACCGGTGCGTTCTGCGTTACTGACGTTCCGTGGGCAACACACTTCGCGTGACTGGCAATGGCGAGTGCTGGCGCATTGACGACGACGAGCCGACGACGGCGGATGTTCTGCTCTGCAACGACTACCTCGCCTATCTCGCCGACCGCCGCTATTCGCCTGCGAGCGTGCGCGCCTATGCCTTTGATCTGTTGCACTTTGTTCGCTGGCTTTCGAGCGAGGACCTCATGCTCTCCGCGGTGAATGCCGACGCCTTGCTGCGCTACCTCGCTTCTTGCCGATCGATGCGCCACAAGGGTCAGCACGACAACGTGATCTCGATCGAGAGCCGGCGCGCCCTCGGCCTGTCGCCGGCCACGATCAACCGCCGGCTGGCAGCGATCTCGGGCCTGTTCAGCTTCCGCCAGATGCGCGACCCGGACGCCGTGAACCCGGTCCCACGAGGTCCGGCGGCTCGTCGCAGCGCCAAGGGCGAGCGGAGCGGGCTACTCGGCCACCTCACCCGACCACAATCCCGTTCCCGGCTGCGGGTGCGAGAGCCTCGGCGCCTGCCGCGTGGCCTTGACCGCGCCGAGACGACGGCGCTGCTGTCGAGCTTCCTGCGTGACCGAGATCGGGCAATCGCGGGGTTGATGCTCTTCTCCGGCTTGCGCTCGGCTGAGGTGCTCGCCTTGTCCGTGGCCGACGTGGACATCGGGCGGGGCTGGGCGCGCGTCGTCGGCAAAGGCAACAAGGAGCGACGGGTGCCACTCGATCCCGAGGTGGCCGGCCTCATCCAGTCCTACCTGCTCGCCGAACGACCCGAGACAACCTCGACGGCGTTGTTCGTCGTCGGGAAGGGCCCCCATCGCGGCCAGCCGCTCACCCCGGCGGGGCTTCGTCGCCTCTTTCGCTACCACCGAGAGATCGCTGGAGTGTCGGCCGGCCACCCCCACGCGCTGCGCCACAGCTTCGGCACCGCGCTGGCGGAGGCGGGTTGCGATCTTGCAGTGATCCAGGCACTGATGGGACACGACCACGTGGATTCTTCGGCCGCCTACATCCACCTCGCCCCCATTCATCTGCGCGCCGCCTACGACGCCGCCAGAGAACGGCAGCGCTCTCCCGGAGGGCCCGACTGATGCCGCCGCTCCCGATCGCCGTGCCTGAGGAGGCGGCCCCCCTCTACAGCGCCTACCTTGCCTGGCTTACCTCGCGCGGCGTCGGCAACAAGACCTTCTACAGCGGCGCCCGCAGCTTCCTTGTCCACTTTCCCGATCCCCAAGGTTTCGCCGGCCTGCCGCTCGAAGAGCGCTGCCGAAGGACGACGGGGCAGACGCAGCCGCTGATCAACTTCTTGATGTTGCACGGCCATCTCAGTCCCGGTTACGACTACCTCTTCGAACGCAAGCTCACGGCGATCCTGCGAGAAGCGGCGATCAGCCCGCTCGGCGGCGACCTCACCCGCTTTCGCGCTGGTGCAGCCGCGCTCGGTTACTCACAGAGTGCTTCAAGAGCGATGACCTCGCAGGTGGCGGTCCGCCTGTTGATCGAGACCGGAAAGGCGCTCGATCAGCTCGAAGACGAGGACTTCGACGCCTTCGACGCAGCGATCACCGAGCGGGAGCACCGCTGTGGCCGGTCGTTGCCGCACTACCGCCAGACGATCTATTCCTCCCGCGCCGTCACCTACCACCTCGGCGCACCGGCGGAGCCCGCACCGAAGCGCTCGACCCTTGGGCGATGGAGCTGGGAGCGCCACCTCGAAGGTGTCGGAGCACACATCCGCCGGCCGATGGTCGCCTACCTCGAGCGCCTGGAAGCGACCCTCGCCCGCTCGAGCGTCCAGGGCACCGCCTCTGAGCTCGCCCACTTCGGCCGCTTCCTCGCCCGCCACGACCCCGACCTCACCTCGCTCGCCCGGCTCGAACGCCGACGTCACATCGAGCCCTACCTGAACGAGGTCGGAAGGGCGATCAACCACCGAACCGGTGAGCCGATCTCCGCCTCGAGTGCAAAGAGCCGGATTCTTTCGATCGGCCGCTTCTTCGACGCGATGGCGGAATGGGGCTGGGAGGAGGCCCCGTCCCGGCGCCTCGTCTTCCCCCGCGACGCCCCCCGCCTCCCACATCCCCTCCCGCGCTACCTGCCGCCCGACGAGGACCGTGCGCTCGTCGCCGCGCTCGAGGCCTCGCCGAACCGGCTGCGGGCCGACGCCCTCCTGCTGTTGCGGGCAACGGGGCTGCGCATCGGCGAGCTCTGCGACCTCGAGCTCGACTGCGTGCACGAGATTCCCGGCCAGGGCGCCTGGCTGAAGGTTCCACTCGGCAAATTGCTCAGCGAGCGGATGGTGCCGCTCGACGGGGAGACCGTCGAGCTGATCGATCGGATCGTCGCGAACCGCTCCGACGGACGCCCGTTCCGTCATCCGAGAACCGGGCACCTCGTCGAATTCCTCCTCACCCACCAAGGCCGGCGCATTTCGGCATGCACGCTGCGCGGCGAGCTGCACCGGGCCGCGTCCGACGCCGGCCTCGATGGCGCCGTCCCTCATCAGCTGCGCCATACTTTTGCCACAGCACTTGTCAACGCCGGCTGCTCGTTGCAGGCATTGATGGCGCTCTTGGGTCACGTCTCTGCCGAGATGAGCCTTCGCTATGGGCGTCTGTTCGACCAGACCGTGCGCGAGAGCTACGAAAGGGCCCTCGCCCAGGCCAAGGCGAGCCTGGGGCCGGTGCTTCCCGAGGCGAGCCCGGTGCGCCTCGAGACCGACTGGCGCTCCGCCCCGCTCATCAAGGCGCGCCTCGCTGGCGGCTACTGCGTGCGCAGCATTGTCCAGGGCCCTTGCGCTTACGCCAACATCTGCGAGCACTGCCCGAACTTCCGCACCGAGAAGACCTTCCTGCCAGTGCTCCAGCTGCAGCGCGTCGACGCCGAAGCTCTCGTCGCCGACGCCGAGGCGCGGGGCTGGGGCGAGGAGGCGTCCCGACACCGCCGGCTGATCGAGCGCATCGACGGACTGATCGCACGCGCCCATGCCGGCTGAGCACGACGACATCGTCGTCTTCGTCGAGCGAGCTTGCGGCGAGCTCCTGGCGCTCGGCAAGCCGGTCAGCTTCAACGAGGTCGCCACCAGGGCGGGAACGAGTCGCACGACTCTCTATCGCCGAGCAGACCTGCGAGCCCTCGTCGAGGATCACCGGTCGAGAGGCCGCGAAGCGAACACCTTGTCGGGCCTTGCCGTCCAGGTCGACCAGCTACGCCACAGCCTTGAGGCCGTGGCGGACAAGGTCCGCCACCACGAGGAGGCGATCCGCCGGCTCGAGCGACGCTCCCGCGAGCGGGAGTAGTTCGCGACGCGATTCCCCCTCGAAGTAATCCACAGGCTGGCCATCAATTGGCCGGTTAACCGCAGGGCCGGGGCAAGCAGGAAAGGCTGAACTCCTACATCCGTCAGTCGTTCATCACCGAGATGGAGCACCGCGGCATCGAAAGCTTCGAGGAGCTGAACGACTTGTTCATGGCCTGGGCCGAGCAGGTGGCGAACGCACGAGTCCACGCTGAGACGAAGGATGTTCCCATCGAGCGCTTCTTCAAGGACCACACCCCGAACGTCCCGTCTCCACGGGCACTCTCCGAGGCGTTCCGCTGGTCGCTCGTCCGCAGGGTTCAAAAGACCGCGACCGTGTCGCTGCTCTCGAACCGCTACCAGGTCGACCCCGTGCTCGTCGGCCGCAACGTCGAGCTGCGCTTCGACCCTGAGAACCTCTCGAAGATCGAGGTCTACCTGAACGGCCTCAGTGTCGGAGAGGCGGTCCCATTTGTGATCGGCCGCCATGTGCATCCCGCGGTTCCCCAGGCCGCGCCGGCGCCGGCGGCAGAAGATGGACCGGGGATCGACTACCTCGCCCTCGTCGAAAAGGCGCAGCGAGACTCGCTCGGCGAGGGCTCGATCTCCTATCGCGAGCTGCCGCTGCCCGGCTTTGCGGTCCTTGAGGACGACGAGGCCGGCGCGGGATCAAAGGAGGTCTCCTGATGGCCGCCCCCGTCGACCTGTGGGCCTCGCACTTCGGCCTCAGCGCCACGCCGTTCACGAAGGCGGTGCCGGCGGCCAAGCTGTTCGAGCGCGACGCGCACGCCGAGGCGGTCGCCCGCATCCGCTACTGCATCAACGAAGCCGCCCTCGCGGTGATCGTCGGCGACACCGGAGCCGGCAAGACCGTCGCGCTTCGCGCCGCGGTCGCCGGTCTCGACCGCACCCGCTACAGCGTCATCTACCTCGCCAACCCCTCGGGCGGCTGCCGTGGGATCTACGTCGCCATCGCGACGGCTCTTGGCGCAACCCCCCGGTTCCACAAGGCGGAGGCGATCAACCAGGCGGCAGCGCTGCTCGCCGCCGAGGAGCACGAGCGTCACCGCCGTGTCGTGCTCGTGATCGACGAGGCGCACCTGCTCACCCCCGAGCAGCTCGAGGAGATCCGCCTGCTCTCCAATGCCGAGCTCGACTCCGCGTCGCCCTTCGCCGGGATCCTCATCGGCCAGCCGACACTCGCCGTGCGGCTCCGCCAGGGGGTCTTCTCCGCCCTGGACCAGCGCATCAGCGTCCGCTACAGCCTCGTCGGGATGGACCTCGCCGAATCGATCAGCTACCTGCGCCATCACCTTGCGATCTGCGGTCGCAGCGACCCGCTGATCGCCGATGACGCCGCCGGCCGCCTCCACCGCTACGCGAACGGACTGCCCCGGGCGCTCAACAACGCCGCCACCGCCGCGCTGATGGCCGCGGCGGCCGACGGCAAGCCTCTCGTCGACGACGTCTGTGCGAAGAAGGCCATCGCAGAGCTCACGCGCACCTGAGCCTCGACCGGAATCGGCACCGGCGACCTGTCAGCTGAGCGGGTCGCCGGTGCCGTCGTCGCGCATGGTCACGGACTCATGCCGAGCGGGCATCGCTCAAACCTGCCAAACCGTTGTCATCCACAGTTGCCGGCGACAC
>JAKACA010000006.1 GCA_021796455.1 Actinomycetes bacterium | reverse complement strand
CGAAGGAGGAAGGCGGTCGCCACAAGCCGTTCTTCTCGAACTACCGGCCGCAGTTCTACTTCCGCACGACCGACGTCACGGGCACCATCGCTCTGCCTGAGGGCACCGAGATGGTCATGCCGGGGGACAACACTCCGATGGTCGTCGAGTTGGGCAAACCGATAGCCATGGACGAAGGCTTGCGTTTTGCCATCCGGGAAGGCGGCCGCACTGTCGGCGCCGGCCGGGTCACGAAGATCCTCAAGTAGCCGGCGGGGGCGACGACAAGATGGCAGAAGGCACCCGCCAGCGGATTCGGATCCGTCTCAAGGCGTACGATCACGAGATCATCGATCAGTCGACCAAGAAGATCGTCGAGACGGTCCTGAGGACGCAGGCCAAGGTGAGGGGCCCGGTGCCGCTGCCCACGGAGAAGCACCGCTACACGGTGATCCGTTCCCCGCACAAGTACAAAGACAGCAGAGAGCATTTCGAGATGCGGATCCACAAGCGGCTTGTCGACATAGTCGAGCACACGCCGAAGACCGTCGACTCACTCCAGAGGCTGGATCTGCCCGCTGGCGTCGACATCGAGATAAAGATCACCTCCTAGTGGCTGGTGAGCGACGCGGGGCAGCGCCCGGTGTCGCCCGATTCACGCTGTCCGCGGGGCTGCTATAGTCGTTGCTTGGCAGTTGGGCTTCATGCCCGAGGTTGTGACGTCCGGGAGCGCCCCGCAGCGGGGGACCTCTCGGCAGCTGAAAGAGCGCTCCGCCCCGGTGACTCCGGGCGGAGCGTCTGCACGATATGGGGCGGCCTCCGTCCGGGACGTGCGTGAAGGAGCCGGTCCCAAGGCCGGTGCCGCCGCGTGCCTTTCCCCGGGGCACGACAGGGCCGTCATGAGACATCTACAAGGGACGGCACACGAGATGGCCACGAAGGCGATCGTCGGCGAGAAGGTCGGTATGACGCAGATCTGGGATGACGCGCAGCGCGTCGTGCCCGTGACCGTCGTCAAGATCGCGCCTGTCCGTGTCGTCGCGGTGAAGACTCCTGAAGCCGCCGGCTACTCCGCGCTGCAGGTCACCTACGGCCAGAGGCGGGCGAGCTTGATCAACAAACCCGAGAGCGGTGTCTTTGCTCACGCGGGCGTCGAGCCCGGCAAGCGACTCGTCGAGCTGCGACTGGAGGACACGAGCGGTTACGAGGTCGGCCAGGAGCTGGATGCCGGCATCCTTACTGCTGGAGACAAGGTCGATGTAACCGCGATCTCGAAGGGTAAGGGCTTCGCCGGAGGCATGAAGCGTCACAACTTCAAGGGCCAGGGCGGTTCTCACGGCAACCACAAGAAGCACCGGGCACCTGGCTCCATTGGAGGGTGCGCCACGCCCGCCCGGGTCTTCAAGGGCACCCGCATGGCCGGCCGCATGGGCGCCAGCCGGGTGACGACGCTCAACCTCGAGGTCGTTGCAGCCGATCCGGAGAGAGAGCTGATCCTCGTGAAGGGGGCCGTGCCAGGGCCCCGAGGAGGGATGGTCCTGATTCGCGACGCGGTGAAGGCTGGAAGAAGATGACGAACGAGACGATCGAGCGAGACAGGGTGGTCGAAGCGACCATCGACCGCTTCGACACCGACGGCAACGTGGTCGACACTGTCAGCCTCGACGCGGCGGTGTTCGGCGTCCCCCCGAACGTTCCTCTCATGCACCAGGTAGTGACCGCTCAGCTAGCGGCACGCCGGTCGGGGACTCACTCGACCAAGACACGCGCCGAGGTTGCCGGCGGTGGGGCCAAGCCATACCGCCAGAAGGGAACCGGGCGAGCCCGGCAGGGCACCATCCGCGCCCCGCAGTACTCCGGCGGGGGCGTGGCTTTCGGTCCGAAACCCCGCAGCTACGCGCAGCGCACGCCTCGCAAGATGGTCCGCCTGGCGCTCGCATGCGCCCTATCCGACCGCCTGAGCGAAGGAAGGATGCGGCTCGTAGATTCGTGGAGATTCGAGGTTCCAAAGACCAAGGACGCCGTCAAAGTACTGACGGCACTCGGTCTGGGAGGCCGAGTGCTTGTCGTTCTCTCGCCAGACGACATGCTCGCAGAGCGGTCATTCTCCAACCTGGCGAATGTCCATCTCGTCGAGACTTCTCAGTTGAGCGCGTACGAGGTTCTCGCAAGTGACTGGGTCCTCTTCGCGACGACGGCTGTACCTGGAGGGGTGACAGTCGTCGAGGGCTCGCAGCGAACGACACTTGACCGATCAGACGCTGTGCCAGTCGAGGACGCTGTGCCAGTCGAGGACGCTGTGCCAGTCGAGGACGCTGTGCCAGTCGAGGACGCTGTGCCAGTCGAGGACGCTGTGCCAGTCGAGGACGGCCGGGCGAGTGGTGCCGTTGACGACGAGGAGGGCGGGAAGTGAGCGACAAACCGATCCTGCTGAAGCCGGTCGTCTCGGAGAAGTCGTATGCGCTCATGGACGCGGGGACTTATGTCTTTGTCGTGGACCCGAGAGCCAACAAGATCGAGATACGCGATGCCGTGCAGTCGTCGTTTGGGGTGAGGGTCGCCAGCGTGAACACGATGAACCGGAAGGGCAAGCGCAAGCGACAGCAGAAGACGCAGGCCCTCGGCCGCCGTCCCGATACCAAGCGGGCAATCGTGCGCCTCGTCGGCGGCGACCGCATTGAGCTGTTCGAGGCCTGAGGAGAACGAGATGGCACTCCGCAAGCGAAAGCCCACGAGCCCGGGGCGGCGTTTCCAGTCAGCGCCGGACTTCGCCGAGATCACCAAAGGGCGGCCTGAGCGCACTCTCGTCGTGCCCAAGGCTGGTACTGGTGGGCGGAACAGCTACGGCCGCAAGACAGCCCGCCACCGCGGTGGTGGCCACAAGCAGCTCTACCGGTTAGTCGACTTCCGCCGGGACAAAGATGGCGTGCCCGCCAAAGTCGCGGCTATCGAGTACGACCCGAATCGCAACGCGCGTATCGCGCTGCTGCACTATCTCGACGGTGAGAAGCGCTATATCTTGGCGCCCGGGAAAGTGGCGGTCGGTGACATGCTCCAGTCCGGCCAGGGAGCCGATATCCGTGCTGGCAACGCGATGGAGCTGCGCTACATCCCGGTGGGATCCGTTGTGCACAACGTGGAGCTGCGCCCCGGTGGAGGGGGCAAGCTCGCCAGGGGTGCGGGTATGAGCGTCCAGCTCGTAGCCAAGGAAGGTGCATTTGCAACGCTTCGCCTGCCTTCGACTGAGATGCGTCGTGTGGCCATCGACTGCAGGGCGACCCTCGGGGAGGTCGGCAATGCCGAGGCCGAGCTCATCTCGATCGGCAAGGCCGGCCGCAACCGCTGGAAGGGAGTCCGGCCCCAGACCCGCGGAGTCGCGATGAACCCGGTGGACCACCCCCTCGGCGGTGGGGAGGGCAAGACGTCGGGCGGCAGGCACCCCGTGTCGCCCTGGGGCAAGCCAGAGGGACGCACGCGCCACCGTCACCGTCCGTCCGATCAGCTCATCATTCGTCGGCGCCGCAGTCGCGGCGCCCGCCGCTAGCGTGCCGGAGAACTCATGCCCCGCAGCCTGAAGAAGGGCCCATTCGTCGACGATCATCTCCTTAAGAAGGTCGACGGCCTGAACGCCCGCAACGAGAAGAGGGTCGTCAAGACCTGGTCGCGCCGCTCGACGATCATTCCGGACATGGTCGGGCACACGATCGCGGTTCATGACGGCCGCAAGCACGTGCCCGTCTACATCACAGAGTCGATGGTCGGCCACAAGCTGGGCGAGTTCGCACCCACTCGGACTTTCCGCTTCCACGCGGGCCAAGAGCGAGCTGGGAAGCGCTGAGATGACGGGTGTGAAGACGAACGAGCGTCCTGGGACGAGAGCGGTCCTCCGGCACTCGAGAGTCTCGGCCTACAAGGCGCGCGAGGTTCTCAACCTCATACGGGGACAGGACTACGGGCGCGCGACCGAGATTCTCGAGCACTGTGAGCGGGGGGTCGCTGAAGCGATCGGCAAGCTGCTGAGCTCAGCCGCGGCCAACGCCCGCCATAATGATGGCCTCGAGCCTGAGGAGATGTACGTCTCCGCGTGCTTTGCCGACGAAGGAGCAACGCTCAAGCGCTGGCGGCCGAGAGCGCGGGGGCGGGCAACCCGAGTCCGCAAGCGGACATGTCACATAACGGTCATACTCTCCCGCCTGCCCGACGAGCAGCTGGCACGCCGACGTGCCCGCGTGGCTGCTGAGCAGTCGGAGCGCCGCGCGCGGCGCGTAGCAGGCGGACTTCGGCGCAACCGGGTCGCTGCGAGCGCGGGGGGCCCTGCCGGCGCGACGGCCACCGCTACTACAACAGATGGCGAGCAGGGAGCGCCTCGCAGTGAGGCGCTCGAGGCTCTCGAGCAGGCGCGGTTGCTAACGAGCACGAGCCATCACCTCGAGCTCGAGGCTGAAGCCGGAATGGCCCTCGACCAGGAAGAGCAGCAGCATCAAGAGCAGGATGCCGAGGATGCCGAGGAGGCCGAGACCGCCGAAGCGACCGACAGCGGTGCCGACAGCGAGCCGATCGAGATCGGTGAGGGCGCCGAAGAGTCCGATGGCGAGGAGAACTGATGGGCCAGAAGGTAAACCCGTACGGCTTTCGTCTTGGTGTCACTACCGACTGGAAGTCCCGATGGTTTGACGATCGCAACTACCAGGACTCGGTGATCGAGGACTGGAAGGTGAGGGACTACCTCACGCGCCAGCTCGAGGCCGCGGCAGTGAGCCGGATCGAGATCGAACGTACCCGCGACCGGCTGCGTGTCGACGTGCACACTGCTCGCCCCGGAATTGTCATCGGACGTCGGGGAGCCGAGGCCGACCGTCTCCGCCGCCAGCTGGGGCGCATAACTCACAACGCCAACGTGCAGCTGAACATCCAGGAGATAAAGCAGCCGGAGCTCGAGGCTGCCCTCATCGCCCAGGGCATTGCAGACCAGCTGGCGCGCCGGATCAGCTTCCGCCGGGCAATGAAACGGGCGATCCAGACGGTGCAGAAGGCTGGTGCCCAGGGAGTGCGTGTCCAGTGCTCCGGTCGGCTCGGAGGGTCCGAGATGGCCCGCAAGGAGTCGTACCGGGAGGGACGGGTACCGCTTCACACCCTGAGGGCAGACATCGACTACGGGTTTCGTGAGGCGCGGACAAGCACAGGTCGTATTGGCATCAAAGTTTGGATATACAAAGGTGACATCCTGCCCTACAAGGTCTCGGGTGAGGAGAAGATCTCTCGCGAGGTGGCCATGGCCGTGGGTGAGACCTCGGGTCAGGTCCGCAGGCGGATTGTGAGCGCCGGCGGAGGGCGCCGTCGCCCGGAGCTCGGCGAGCCGGGATCACGCCTCGACGTCGAATCCCGCGCCTCGGACGAGGTTGCTGCCGCGATACAAGGCGAGCTGCCGGATGCACCAGCGGTCGTCGAGACCCCCGAGGTCTCGGTTCAGCCGACCTCGCCGCCTGCGGTCACCGGCGGAGACGAGGCACTTGAGCGACTGCTCGCAGAAGAAGAGGAGATCGAGCGGCGCACGCGCGACGAGCATCACGATGTGCCGCACTTCCGCAGGGAGAACGACTGATGCTGATGCCCCGGAAGACCAAGCATCGCAAGCAGCAGCGAGGTCGCCTCAACGGCATGACCAAAGGGGGGGAGACGGTAACTTTCGGCGACTTCGGAATCCAGGCCATGGAGCCCGCCTGGATAACGGCCCGCCAGATCGAAGCGGCCCGAATAGCGATGACCCGCCACGTCAAGCGTGGCGGCAAAGTCTGGATTCGCGTATTTCCTGACAAGCCTGTCACGGAGAAGCCTGCCGAGACTCGCATGGGCTCCGGCAAGGGCAACCCCGAGCACTGGGTGGCCGTCGTGCGTCCTGGCAGGATCCTCTTCGAGCTTGCAGGTGTGGACGAAGCCCTGGCCCGAGGTGCCATGGAACGGGCCATCCAGAAGCTGCCGATGAAGGCACGGTTCGTCACGAGGCCGGGCGTCGGCTCGACCGCGGAGGTGCAGGTCTGATGACTACGGCCGCCGAGCTGCGAGAGCTGGACGACGACGAGCTCGAGAACCGCCTTGCAAATGCGCGCAAGGAGCTGTTCAACCTGCGCTTCCAGGCTGCCACGGGGCGCCTCGACAATACGGCCCGGACGGGCTTCTTGCGTCGTGACATCGCGAGGATGCTCACTGTCATGGGAGCGCGCCAGGCGGGCCTTTCTCCTGCTCAGGTGAGACCCGCGCAACCGAGCGGCGGTCGACTGGCCGGGCGGCTGCGCCTGGGAGAGATGAGGAGGACTGATGTCTGAGGACGAGATGACCGCTGCCGAGGGTGACTCGGGTGCGGCAGAGCCGTCCGCGACTCCGGCGACAGAAGGTCCTGCCGCTGCGAGGGGTGTCGTCCGCGAGAACCGCCGAAAGGTCCGCGAGGGGCTGGTCGTGTCTACGGCCATGGAGAAGACGGCTGTCGTGGCGGTGACGGAGCGAGTCCGCCATCCGCGATATGCCAAGACGGTGCAGCGGACGCGCAAGCTCTACGTGCACGACGAAGACAGCTCGGCCTCCGCGGGCGACAGAGTCCGGGTAGCTGAAACGAGACCGTACTCCAAGACTAAGCGGTGGCGCCTCGTTGAGATATTGGAGCGGGCACGATGATCCAGCAGGAGTCCCGCCTGCGCGTCGCCGACAACTCAGGTGCCAAGGAAGTCCTCTGCATCAAGGTGCTCGGCGGCTCGCGGCGTCGCTACGCGCGTATCGGCGACGTGTTCATCGCCACTGTGAAGGATGCGGTTCCCGGCGCCGCGGTGAAAAAGGGCGACGTCGTGCGCTGTGTCGTGGTGCGCACCCGGAAGGAGAACCGCCGGAACGACGGCAGCTACATCCGCTTCGACGAGAACGCGGCTGTGCTCATAAACGACCAGCTGCAGCCGAGGGGCACGCGAATATTCGGGCCCGTCGGCCGTGAGCTACGTGACAAGCGCTTCATGAGGATTGTTTCTCTTGCTCCGGAGGTGATCTGAGTGCGTATCCGCAAGGGCGACAGGGTGCAGGTGCTGCAGGGCAAGGACCGCGGTAAGTCCGGCGAGGTCATGCGCGCCATCCCCTCAAAGGGCAAGGTGATCGTGGAGGGCGTGAACATCTCGAAGCGTCACAGCCGGCCGAGAAGCGGAACCATGCAGGGCGGCATCATCGACAAGGACATGCCGCTGCACGTCGCGTCTGTCGCGATCATCTGCTCCCACTGTGGACCGACCCGGATCGGCTATCGCGAGGACGACCAGGGCCGCAAGGTCCGCATCTGCCGCAAGTGCGGCGGTGAGCTGTGAGCGCCGCCACCGCTGCACCCCGGCCGCGCCTTCGGACACGGTATGACGAGCAGATCCGCGAGCAACTGCTCGGCGAGCTCGGGCTCGCAAATGTGATGGAGGTTCCGCGGTTCGAGAAGATCGTCATCAACATGGGTGTCGGACGGGCCACCCAGCAGCAGTCCCTTCTCGAGGGTGCTGTCCGGGATCTCACGGCTATCACGGGACAGAAGCCGGTGGTCACCAAGGCGCGGAAATCCATCGCAGGTTTCAAGCTTCGCCAAGGCAATGCAATTGGCGCGATGGTCACTTTGCGCGGAGACCGGATGTGGGAATTCCTCGACCGGCTCATCAGTCTGGCGATACCGAGAGTTCGTGACTTTCGTGGCCTCTCGGCGAGAAGCTTCGACGGTCACGGGAATTACACCTTCGGCGTGACCGAGCAGCTCATCTTCCCTGAGATCAACTACGACAAGATCGATTCGACCCGCGGGATGGACATATCCATCGTGACCTCAGCCCGCACCGACGACGGGGGCCGAGCACTACTCGCGGCCTTCGGCTTTCCGTTCCGACGCGAAGGGCAGTAAAGCGGCCATGGCCAAGAAGGCACTAATCGAGAAGCAGGAACGCACACCGAAGTTCAAGGTGCGGGGCTACACGCGCTGTCGGCGCTGCGGCCGGCCACGGGCTGTCCTCCGCAAGTTCGGGCTTTGCCGCATATGCCTGCGCGAGCTCGTACACGCCGGCGAAGTGCCCGGCGTCACCAAGGCCAGCTGGTGAGGGGAGGAGACAGTCGATGACAATGACCGATCCGATCGCCGACATGCTCACGCGGGTTCGCAACGCGAACGTCGCCATGCACGACACCGTGGTCATGCCCAGCTCGAAGCTCAAGGAGGCGTTGGCAGTGATCCTCGAGCGCGAGGGCTACATTGCCGGCTTCTCCTCGACGGCTGACCCGAAACGGCCGGGCCGCGTGCTCGAGATCGAGCTCAAGTACACAGGGGAGCGGGCTCGGGTAATAGGCGGCTTGAAGCGGGTGTCGAAGCCTGGTCTGCGCATATACGTGCGCGCCGACCATCTTCCGCGCGTGCTCGGCGGCCTCGGCGTCGCCGTGCTCTCCACCAGTCAGGGGCTGATGACTGACCGCGAGGCACGTCAGGCCAAAGTAGGCGGCGAGGTGCTGTGCTATGTCTGGTGAGGTGCGCTGAGTGTCACGAATAGGAAGAAACCCGATCCCGGTCCCGCCCGGCGTAGAGGTGACTCTCGCCGGCCGAAGCGTCCTCGTGAAAGGTCCACAGGGACAGCTGCAAAGGCAGCTTCCCGGTGAGATAACGCTTAGGCACGAAGAGTCGACCATTGTCGTGACGCGTCCTGACGACCAACGTCACAACAGGGCGCTGCACGGCCTTACCCGCTCGCTCGTCGCGAACATGGTGACGGGAGTGACGGCGGGTTACACGAAGGATCTGGACATCGTAGGTGTCGGTTACAGGGCCACGGCCAAGGCTCCAGACCAGCTCGAGCTGGCGCTCGGCTTCAGCCACCCAGTTGTCGTGGACGCGCCGGAGGGCATCTCCTTCGAGGTGCCAGCCCCCACGCGCATTATTGTCCGGGGTATTGACAAAGAGCTTGTCGGCCAAGTAGCGGCCGATATCCGCAAGATCCGCAAGCCCGAGCCCTACAAGGGCAAGGGCGTGCGGTACGTGGGTGAGGTTGTGAGGCGCAAGGCAGGGAAGGCGGCCAAGTAGCCATGGCCAAGAGGACCAAGACACATGAGTTGAAACAGCGTCGGCACCGGCGCGTCCGCCAGAAGGTGGTCGGGACTCCGGAGCGACCGCGCCTCGCGGTGTTCCGGTCGAACCGCCACATCGTCGCCCAGGTGATCGACGATGTGGCCGGGACTACGCTGGCATCGGCCTCCACGCTCGGCGCGGCTCCAAGCTCCGCGGGCACTGGCAACACGGCGGCTGCAGCCGAGGTCGGCCGTATCGTGGCCGAGAGGGCTCTTGCCGCGGGTATCACGAGAGTCGTGTTCGACCGTGGCGGCGCCCGCTACCACGGCAGGGTGGCTGCGCTGGCAGCCGCCGCGCGCGAAGCCGGATTGGAGCTGTAGATGGCTGATTCCCAGTACGAGGAGCGGACGATCAAGGTCAACCGCGTCGCCAAGGTGGTCAAAGGTGGGCGGAGGTTCTCATTCACGGCCCTCATGGTGATCGGGGACGGCAACGGCCGGGTTGGCCTCGGCTACGGCAAGGCGAAGGAGGCAGGTCTTGCCGTGCAAAAAGGCATCGACGAGGCGCGAAAGAACCTGATAGATGTCCCGCTTGCCGGCTCTACGATCACCCATCCGATCATCGGCCACGCAGGAGCCGGCCGCATTCTCCTCAAGCCGGCGGCTCCCGGTACCGGGGTTATAGCCGGCGGCGCTGCCCGCGCCATCCTCGAGATGGCCGGGATCCACGATGTGGTGGCGAAGTCTCTCGGCACCTCGAACGCCATCAACGTGGCACACGCGACTGTCGACGGCCTGAGGAGCCTTCGCCGCCCGGAGGAAGTGGCGCGCCTGCGGGGCAAGTCACCCGAGGAAGTGACGCCCGCCGGAGTGCTGCGCGCCTACGACGAGCGCCGGCGTCTCGGCCGCGTCGCGGCTGTCGTGGAGGCGAGCTGAGGTGGCAGAGCTGATCGTCACCCAAGTTCGCTCCGCTATCGGCCAGAAGCCCAAGCACCGGGGGACGCTGCGGGCACTCGGCCTCGGGCGGATCGGAAAGTCGAACGTCCTTCCAGACAGGCCCGAGATTCGCGGGATGATCGGTCGCGTTCCTCATCTCGTCGAGGTGGCAGAAGTCGCGACAGGAGCGGAGGCAGGCCGATGAAGGTTCACGATCTGGTTCCGGCCGAGGGCGCGCACAAGCAGAAGCGACGGGTTGCCCGAGGGATCGCCGGCAAGGGCGGCAAGACTGCCGGCCGTGGTACCAAGGGCGCCAAGGCCCGAGACACCGTCAAGCCGGGTTTCGAGGGCGGGCAGCTGCCCCTGACCCAGCGGATCCCCAAGCTTCGGGGCTTCGCGAACCCGTTTCGCATCGAGTACAACGTAGTCAACCTCGATGTTCTCGAGTCACTCGAGGAGAGCGAGGTCACACCCGAGAGCCTCAAGGGCGCGGGTATCGTCCACCACCAGGGGCTGGTCAAGGTCCTGGGCGGGGGCGCGCTCAGACGTCCCGTGAAGGTCTCGGCCCACGCGTTCTCGCGCTCTGCCAAGACGGCGATCGAAGCTGCCGGAGGCAGCGCCGTTGTCGTGGCCAAGCCATTTGGGGACAGGCGTCCGCCTGCCAAGGGGAACGCACTCGCCAACCGCTAGGGTTGCGAGACGCCCGCCTGGGCATCTCGCACGCTAAGGCTGCCCGTTGGGGGGCGGCGGAGGAGAAGGCATGCTCGCAAGCCTGCGCAACTTGGTTCGGGTCGCAGACCTGCGTAACAAGATCCTGTTCACGATCCTTGTCGTCGCGATCTACCAGCTCGGAATCAGCATCCCGGTTCCGGGGATCCACTTTGCCGCGCTCGAGGGCATAAACGCCTCCGCGCGTTCGGGCGGCATCCTTGGCTACCTGAGCCTGTTCGCGGGGACGGGACTGTCGCGTGCCGCGATCCTCGGGCTCGGGATCATGCCGTATATAACTTCGTCGATCATCATCCAGCTGCTCACCGGAGTGATCCCGAAGTTCATGCAATGGCGCGACCAGGGAGCAGTCGGCCAGCGTAAGTTGACTCAGGCGACGAGGTACCTGACGGTGTCGCTCGCGATCATGCAGAGCGCGGGGCTCGTGTTTCTCTTCCACTCAGGAGACCTGTTCTCGACCCACACCTCTATCATCGAGAACAAGTACTTCAACGCACCTCATATCCTCTTCATGATCCTGGTCCTGACCGCGGGTACCGCCTTCGTCATGTGGCTGGCTGAGCTGATCACTCAACGGGGCATCGGCAACGGCATGTCGATCCTCATCTTCTCCAACGTGATCAGCGCCATCCCGATCTACGGGGAGTTCATCAAGCAGGACAAAGGCTGGCCCTTCCTCATCCTCATCATCATCGTCTGCGTCCTGCTTCTCGTGGCCATCGTGTTCATGGAGCAGGGTCAAAGACGTATCCCGGTGACTTTCGCCAAACGCCTCCAGGGTCGTCGCGTCTATCAGGGGCAGAGCACCTATATACCGATGAAGGTCAACGCCGCCGGGGTTATCCCGATCATCTTCGCCAACTCGCTCCTCTACATCCCGATCCTCATCTCCAACGTCGTGCCCTCGGCAGGCTTTCGGAACTGGGTGCAGGCGAACCTCTCGGGCGGGACCGACAGCGCGTACCTCATCCTCTACGGCTTCTTGATAGTCGTGTTCACCTTCTTTTATGTTCACGTGACGTTCGACCCGTATCAGCAGGCTGACCAGATACAGAAGCAGGGCGGCTACATCCCGGGCTTTCGGCCTGGAAGGCCGACTGAGCGGTACCTCTCTCGTATCCTCAACCGGTTGACGCTGCCCGGGAGCCTGTTCCTGGCGATCGTCGCTCTGCTCCCGTCGGTGATCCTCGCCACCGTGCACATCACTCAGATCCCGTTTTTCGGGACCACGCTGCTCATCTCCGTAGGAGTCGCCCTCGAGACGATGAAGCAGATAGACAGCCAGCTGATGATGCGCAACTACGAGGGCTTCCTGCAGTAAGTGATACCGGGCGGAAGGCTCGTCGTCCTCGGAAAGCAGGGGGCAGGAAAAGGGACACAATGCGTGCGCCTGTCGCACCACTATGTCATCCCGCACATCTCCACAGGCGACATGTTGCGAGGTGAGACCAAGGCCGGCACCGCGCTCGGGGTCGAAGCCCAGAGCTATATGGACACAGGTGAGCTCATCCCGGACGAGGTGGTGCTCAAGATGGTTGCCCAGCGTCTGGACCAGGACGACACGAGGACACGCGGTTTCGTGCTCGACGGCTTCCCCCGCACTGTCGCCCAGGCAGAGGGCCTCGACGACCTGCTCGTACCGGCGAGCCTGGACCTCGCGATCAACATCGTCGTTCCGACCCCGCTCGTGCTGCGCCGCCTCGCCAGCCGGCGCGTCTGTGAGGACTGTGCCGCAATCTATTCGACCGCGGCACCGCCCCGTATCGCTTGGATCTGCGATGCCTGCGGCGGCGAGGTGATCCACCGCGAGGACGACACCGAGGCCGCCATCCATCGTCGTCTCGACCTGTACGAACAGCAGACCCAGCCCTTGATCGCCTGGTACCGCAGAGCGCACAAGCTTGTCTCGGTATCGGGCGTTGGCAGCCCCGAGACAGTGTCGGACCGCCTGATCCGTGCCATCGACGATCACCGAGCAGCTACAGGTGGCTTCAGCGCGCCGTTGCGGACTTCGGGCATGACGAGCGCGGGCAGGGCCGGCGCGACGAGCGCGAGCGCGGGCATTGGTAGCGGACCGGACCCTGCCGCAGAGCCTAGTGGTCGGCCAGGAGGGGCTGGCTCTTGAGACGAAGCCCGGAAGAGATCGCGAAGATGCGCAAAGCCGGAAAGGTCGTCGCGGAGATTCACGAGAAGACTCGTGCGATCATCCGCCCCGGCATCACTACCCGCCAGATCGACGCCGTCTCGCGCGAGGTGCTCGAGCGACGTGGAGCGCGATCGAACTTTCTCAACTATCACGGCTTTCCGGCCACAGTGTGCACTTCGCCCAACGACATGATCGTGCACGGGATCCCGTCCGATCTCGTGCTCGTCGAGGGCGACATCATCTCGGTCGACTGTGGTGCCATCGTCGAGGGGTACCACGGCGATGCCGCATACACAGCCCCGGTCGGCGAGGTGTCGCAAGAGGCGCTCCGCCTGATGGAGGTCACCGAGGCAAGCTTGTGGAAGGGGATCGAGCAGCTGCGAGATGGTAACAGGTTGCACGAGGTGGGTAGAGCGGTCCAGGACGTCGCGGAGGCGGCAGGATACTCGGTGGTTCGCAACTACGTCGGCCACGCCATTGGGACAGAGATGCATGAGGAGCCGCAGGTTCCCAACTACTGGCCCGGCACGCCCGGACCGAGAGTCAAGGTCGGCAACGTCTTCGCGATCGAGCCAATGGTCAACGTCGGAGGTCCCGAGACCGTCGAGCTGGCAGACGGTTGGAGCGTAGTGACGGCCGACGGGGGTCTCTCAGCCCACTTCGAGCACACGATCGCGGTGACCGACGCCGGACCGGAGGTCCTGACCATCTAGTAGCCGACGAGGATCCTCCAGGCCGCTCGCAGTGGTGCCGGTTGGCGGCTATGCTTGTGGGGCCCGAGGGCGGTCGTGTTCGCGCGGTCGCTCCGGTTCTTGCGGAAGCCCTCGATAGCCCGAGTGTCTTTCGCGCCGAAGCTACCACCGACGAACCCTGGAGAGTCAACTGCCAAAGCCAAAGGAGGACGCGATCGTGCTGGAAGGCACGGTTGTGGAACCGCTACCGAACGCGATGTTCCGTGTAGAGCTCGAGAACGGGCACAAGGTGCTGGCCCACAGCTCCGGGAAGATGCGGATGCACCGAATTCGGATCCTCCCTGGTGATCGTGTTCAAGTTGAGATAACGCCGTATGACCTCAACCGGGGTCGGATCACCTACAGGTACAAGTGAACACAGGTGAGTGGTGACAGCGATGAGAGCCGGCTGGCGCGGCCGGAGATTGGCTACCCATTGAATGTCATGAGCTCGGTGCCCGGCACCTGGCTCGCAGAGGAAACTAACCGGGAACAAGGGACGGCAAGGGTGAAGGTGCGACCGAGCGTCAAGGCAATATGTGAGAAGTGCAAGGTGATCAGGCGACACGGAGTCGTGATGGTCATCTGCGAGAACCCGCGGCACAAGCAGCGGCAGGGCTGATCATGGCACGCATCTCAGGGGTCGACATCCCGCGCGAGAAGCGGCTCGAGATCTCGCTCACCTATATCTACGGGATCGGTCGGACGACGTCTCAGCACGTGTGCGAGGCGACCGGTATCGATTCGGGGACGAGAGTGCGTGAGCTGACCGACGAGGAAGTCGCGCGGCTGCGAACCTATATCGACACCAACTTGAAGGTCGAGGGCGATCTTCGACGCGACGTGGCCCAAGACATCAAGCGGAAGATGGAGATCGGGTGCTATCAGGGCATCCGGCACCGCCGGGGGCTGCCGGTTCACGGTCAGCGCACCCACACCAATGCCAGAACCCGCAAGGGACCGAAGAAGACGGTCGCCGGCAAGAAGAAGGTACGTAAGCACTGATGGCAAAGACCACGAAGCCAGGCGGCCGGCGGCCGAGGCGCCGCGAGCGCAAGAACGTCACCTACGGCGTTGCCCACATCAAGAGCTCCTTCAACAACACGATCGTCTCTATCACCGACCAGGAGGGCAACGTCCTGTCTTGGGCGTCTGCCGGCAACGTCGGCTTCAAGGGATCCAGAAAGTCGACTCCATTTGCTGCCCAGATGGCGGCCGAGCAGTGCGCGAAGCGGGCGATGGAGCACGGGGTGCGGCGTGTGGATGTGCTCGTGAGAGGGCCCGGCTCGGGGCGTGAGACCGCAATACGATCGCTTTCGACCGTCGGTATCGAGGTCGTCGGCATCAAGGACGTAACCCCTATCCCTCACAACGGCTGTCGCCCCAAGAAGCGGCGTCGTGTCTGAGCGGCGAACCTGAGGAGCACGAGACACCCATGGCTCGATACACCGGCCCAGTCTGCCGCCTTTGCCGGCGCGACAAGACAAAGCTCTACTTAAAAGGTGCGAAGTGCGACACCGCACGCTGCCCCGTCGAGCGGCGGCCCAACCCGCCCGGCGAGCACGGGCGTGACAGGCTCCGCCAGGGTTCCGAGTACAACACCCAGCTGCGCGAGAAGCAGAAGACGCGGCGGATCTACGGGGTGCTCGAGAAGCAGTTTGCCAACACCTATGGGGAGGCGAACCGCCAGGACGGCATCGCTGGCGAGAACCTTCTCCGCATGCTCGAGCTCCGCCTCGACAACATCGTGTTCCGGGCCGGTTGGGGTGCCAGCAGGAACCAGGCTCGCCAGTTCGTCCGGCACGGGCACGTCCGCGTGAACGGGAAGCGCGTGACGATCCCGAGCTACCGCGTGCGACAGTCCGACGTGATCGAGCTCAACGAGAAGGCCCGTGATTTCATCGTCATCCGCCACAACCAGGACACGCTCGACCGCAGACCACCTGCTTGGCTGGAAGTGGCCGGAGGGGGCAACTCGGTGCGCGTCCTGGCAGTTCCACTACGCGAGCAGATCGATACCCAGGTGCGAGAGCAGCTCATCGTCGAGCTGTACTCCAAGTAGCAGCCAAGCCGTCTAAGGAGCCCAGTAACCAATGCTCATAATCCAGCGTCCGACCGTTGAGTCGCTAGGCGAGTCCGACCAATTCCGGCAGCGGTTCGCGATTGGGCCCCTTGACCCGGGCTTCGGCCGCACACTCGGTGCCGCGCTCCGAAGGACACTCCTGTCCTCAATACCCGGTGCTGCCGTCACCCAGGTTCGCTTCGACGAGGCCCTGCATGAGTTCACCTACCTCCAGGGGGTGAAGGAGGACGTCAGCGACATCATCTTGAATTTGAAAGATCTCGTGCTGCGATGCGAGTCGGACGAGCCCGTGACCATGCGAGTCGACGTCAAGGGCGCGGCCGACGTCACCGGCGCAGATCTGAAGCTCACCTCCGATGTCGAGGTGCTCAACCCGGACCTCCACCTTGCGACCGTGAACGGCAAGGGCCGCCTTGCAATGGACGTGACCGTCGAGCGGGGCAAGGGATATGTTGCCGCCGAGCGGAAGCAGGCAGCCTCGACCATCGGTGTCATACCGGTTGATGCCATCTTCTCCCCCGTGCGACGGGTCGCCTTCGACGTCGAGCCCACACGAGTCGAGGTCTCGACTGACTACGACCGGCTCGTGCTCGACATCGAGACCGATGGCTCCATCAGCCCGCGCGAGGCACTTGCATCGGCGGGCCAGACACTCCGCTCGCTCTTGTCACTCGTAGCGGAGCTCGCGGACGAGGGGCACGGCCTCGAGCTCGGCGACGTCGGGGCCGCGACGACCGGCTCTCCCGATCTCGACCTTCCTATTGAGGACCTCGACCTGTCGGAGCGCCCACGCAACTGTCTCAAGCGCGCTCAGATCAACACAGTCGGCGAGCTCATCCAGCGGACTCCAGATGAGCTGCTCTCTATCACCAACTTCGGCCAAAAGTCGCTCGACGAGGTGCTTGTGCGGCTCGACGAACGTGGGCTGGCTCTTCGGGAAGGGGGGATCTAGATGCCCGCGGCTCCGCGCAAGGCTCGCCGCTTCGGTGGTGACGCCGCTCACCAGAAGGCGATGATGGGCAACTTGGTGGCTTCACTCATCGCGGCGCATCAGGCCTACGACAAGGGGCTGACCACGACAGAGGCCAAAGCCAAGGCCCTCCGCCCGATCGCAGAGAAGATGGTGACAAAGGCCATCAAGGGGGACATGCACAGCTACCGCCAGGTCATAGCCTTCATAAGGGACGAGGACATGGCCCATGCTCTGTTTCACGAGATCGCCCCCTTGTACGAGGATCGGCCGGGTGGCTACCTGCGAATCCTCAAGCTTGGTCCGCGCTCGGGGGACAAGGCTCCCATGGCCCGCGTGCAGTGGGTGTGAGGCAGCCCGACCCTGAGGACCGGCTGACGCACCTTGATGAAGCTGCCTCGTCGCCTATGACGGCAGCCTCGACCGCACACGACAAAGCGGCCCCTCCGGGGCCGCTTTGTCGTGTGCGACTCCTCGTCGCCTATGACGGCAGCCCCTTTCACGGCTTTGCCCTTCAGCCCGGCCAGCCCACCGTCGCCGGTCGCCTCGGCGCGGCGCTCGCGCGGCTCGCCGGACACGAGGTGTCGCTCACCTGTGCTGGCAGGACCGATGCGGGCGTGCACGCGCGTGGCCAGGTCGTCCACACCGACGTGGCGGAGGGGCTCCTCGATGCCCATCAGGAACCTGGACGGCTCGTGCGATCGCTGACCCGCCAGGTCGGGCCAGAGGTGGCTGTCCTGGACGCGCAGCGAGCGATCAGTGGGTTCGACGCCCGCCGGTCCGCGCTGTCGAGGAGGTACCGGTACCTACTGCTCCGGACACCCTGGCCGGATCCTCTGCTTCGTTCCTTCAGCTGGCATGTGCCGGGCGAGCTGGACCTCGCGGCGATGCGCCTCGGGGCCGACACCTTGCTCGGCGAGCATGATTTCGCCGCCTTTTGCCGCCGTCCTCCGAATGAGGGGTCGACCGTCAGATGCGTGAAGGAGACGAGGCTGTCGATCGAGGGCGATGGACGGTTGCTGGCATTCGAGATCGAGGCGAACGCTTTTTGCCACCAGATGGTGCGCGCGATCGTGGGTGCTCTCGTTGCTGTCGGCAAGGGCCGTATGACTCCCGCCGATCTGCTGGCCAGGCTGCGATCCAAAGATCGTTCCGGTGGCCAGAGCCTGGCGCCGCCCTTCGGGCTCATCCTGGAGCAAGTCAGATACCCACCCGACCAGGTAGAGGGCGGCATCTGGTCGCCGCCGCGCTGGGGCTCGGTTGCCTGAAGCGCTCGCACCGCCTATTGTTGTCGTCGCGACGCGTGCGCGGCGATGTCGCGCGCAGCACATTCAACCCGGGCTGCCTAAGGGCGGCCGTGAGCTTACGAGCCGCCGGCAGCTCGCAGCCGCGAGCGACGATGACTAGAGACCAAGCAAGGACTATCGGTGCGTACCTATTCCACTAAACCCAGCGAAGTCGAGCGCGTCTGGTACGTCGTCGATGCGCAGAACATGGTGCTCGGCCGCGTGGCGACCGAAGTGGCGCGAGTGCTTCGCGGAAAGCACCGGCCCATCTTCTCCCCCCACCTCGACACGGGCGACCACGTGATCGTCGTAAATGCCGGCAAGGTCGTGCTCACCGCCAACAAGGCGCAACAGTCATTCGCCTACCACCACAGTGGCTATCCGGGCAGCCTGCGAGCGACCAGCTACGCCGACCTCCTGCGGGACAAGCCCGAGGAGCTCATGCGCGCTGCCGTGCGAGGCATGCTGCCAAAGGGCACTCTCGGGCGCAAGATGCTGACCAAGCTGAAGGTCTATGCCGGGCCCGAGCACCCCCATGACGCGCAGACGCCCCAGCCCCTTGGGCTCCCCGCGACTGCCGCCGCCAGGATCCAATGAGGGTGCGCGGCTCAGAGCTCGGTGCCGCTAATAGTCGCAGTGCCAGAGTCCACGATTCGAAGGAGAGGTTGAACCCCTGATGTCGAAGCCGCTCGTACAAGCGACCGGTCGCCGTAAGAGAGCGGTGGCGAGAGTGCGTTTTAGGGAGGGACAGGGCGCGATCACGATCAACCGCCGCGGCTTTGAGGAGTACTTTCCGTCGGCTACAGCCAGGATGCTCGCGTCAGAACCATTGCGACTCGTCAACCGGGCTGACGACATCGATGTAGATGCCACGATCGACGGGGGTGGGCTGTCGGGGCAGGCCGGTGCCCTTCGCCTCGGGATAGCTCGTGGTCTGATCGAGCTCGACCCTGATCTGCGCGGTCAGCTGAAGAAAGCCGGGATGCTGACGCGCGATGCGCGTGAGAAGGAGAGCAAGAAGTACGGCTTGAAGAAGGCCCGCAAAGCACCCCAGTACTCCAAGCGCTGAGGTCTGCTCAGGTGCTGGGATTCGGCACCGACGGCATCCGCGGAGCTGCCAACATCGACGTCACCCCGGAGATCGCCCTGGCCCTGGGCCGAGGGGCGACCCGTCACCTACCTGGGTCACCCTGGCTTCTTGGACGCGATACGCGGCGCTCTGGCCCAATGCTGCTCGCAGCACTTGCCGCTGGTATCGCCTCGGAGGGCTGCGACGTCGTCGACTGCGGCGTAATTCCGACCCCGGGCCTCGCCTGGCTCGCCGGCGAGCGCGGTCTGCCTGCTGCCATGGTGTCTGCGTCTCACAACCCCTATTCGGACAATGGCATCAAGCTCTTTGGTGCCGGGGGATCCAAGCTCTCGGTCGCCGACGAGGCCGCCATCTCGGAGGAGCTCACCCGAACGGGCCGCGGCCCCCTCGGAGCTGCAGGCAGTGTCGGGCAGATCCGGATCGAGACCGAAGCTGCCATGTCCTATGCCGAGCGGCTCGTCACTGCGGTCCCGTCGGCTGCCGGCTATAGCGGGCGGATAGTGGTCGACTGTGCCAACGGGGCCGCGAGCGACGTCGCGCCCGCGGTCTACGGCCGCCTCGGCCTCGAGCACACCGCCATCAACGCGACGCCGGACGGCACGAACATCAACGCAGGCTGCGGTTCGACTGACCTGGCGATGCTGCAGCGGGCGGTTAGATCGACCGGAGCCAGCCTCGGGATCGCTTTCGATGGGGACGCCGACCGCATGCTCGCGGTCGACGACGCGGGCGAGGTAGTCGACGGCGATCAGCTCATCGCGTTGTTCGCCGCCGACTTGCACGAACAGGGGCAGCTCGTGGGCGGCCACGTCGTCGTGAGCGTCCTGTCGAATCTCGGGCTGCGCCTGGCTCTAAGCAAAAGGGGTCTGTCCGTCGTAGAGACCCCAGTTGGTGACCGCCACATCTCGGACGCTCTCGAGACCGGGGGGTACGTGCTTGGCGGAGAGCAGTCCGGCCACGTCATCTTCCGTCAGCATGCCTCTACGGGGGACGGCATTCTCACCTCTTTGAAGCTCATCGATCTCCTCGCACGGCGCTCGGAGGCGCTGTCCGATCTCGCGTCGGCGGCGATGAGACGCCTGCCGCAGGTCATCGTGAACGTGCCCGTGCGCGACCAGCATCGCCTCGCAGGCGCCTCGGCGGTGTGGCGGGAGGTAACTGCTGTCGAAGCCGAGCTCGGGACAGCCGGTCGTGTCCTCGTCCGGCCGAGCGGGACCGAGCCGGCAGTACGGGTCATGGTCGAGGGCCCAACCGTCGAAGAGGTCCAGGCACAGGCGAACCGCCTGGCGGCGGTAGTGGAGCGCGAGCTTGCCTAGAGGTCGCGGTGCCTCGGGCGCAAGTGCCTGTCACGGGGCGCTCTTGGGCCCCGGGTAGCCTTTGGCCCATGTGCGGAATCATTGGGGTGACAGGCTCGGACGATCCGCTGCGTTTTGTTCTCGACGGTCTCGCGCTCCTCGAATACCGCGGCTATGACTCAGCTGGTGTGGTGCTCGTGGCCACGGCCGGGGAAGCCGAGGGACTCAGCGGAACCGGGGCGCTGTGGCGACGTCGCTCCGCCGTCCGGGGTGAGTCGATCCCAGCTCTCGAGCGGTTCGCCGGTACGGACTTGGTACCGGGGGCGCGCACTGGCATCGGGCACACGAGATGGGCCACCCACGGAGCCCCGACGGAAGGAAACGCCCACCCGCACCTCGATTGCACCGGGCGTGTCGCGGTGGTGCACAACGGAATCATCGAGAACCACCGCCACCTTGCCGCCAAGCTCGTTGCCGCCGGCCATGTCCTCAGATCCGAGACCGACACCGAGGTGGTCGCGCACTTGGTCGAAGCGGAGGTGACGGCAGGCGCCTCACTCCTCGAGGCGGTGCAGCGATGCGTGTCCGAGATTCGCGGCGACTTCGGGCTCGTGCTCGCTTCGGCCGACGAGCCCGAAGTCCTCGTCGCCACCCGGCAGACGTCTCCCCTCATAGTCGGCCGGACGAGCAGCCTCGGGCTGGTCGCATCTGACATCTCGGCACTGCTCGAAACGACTCGTGAGCTATACGCGCTCGGCGACGGTGAGATCGCAGAGCTGAGGCCCGGGGTGATCCGCGTTGTCGACAGGGCCGGAACCCGAGTAGAGCCGACTCGGCTGCGGGTCGGCTGGGGCGTGCGGGCGGCTCAGCGCGAGGGCTTCGAGGATTTCATGTCGAAGGAGATCCACGAGCAGCCGCGCGCTCTCACCGACACGATCCTCGGGCGTATCCACGCGGACGGGACGACCGAGCTCGAGGAGCTCGGCATAAAGGAGATCGAGCTGGCCGCGATCTCGCGGGTGATCGTGATCGCGTGCGGGTCCAGCTACCACGCCGGCCTCACCGGGCGCGTCGCGATCGAGGCATGGGCCAAGCTTGCATGCACCGTCGAGATCGCGAGCGAGTTCCGCTACAGGAACCCAATTATCGAACCCGGCACCCTCGTGCTCGCGATCAGCCAGTCAGGCGAGACGGTGGACACGTTCCACGCCCTGCGCGAGGCAAAGCGCCGCGGAGCCCTCACCGTCGTGCTGACCAACGTCGTCGACTCGCTCATGACGAGGGAGGCCGACGGAGTTCTCTATACGCGTGCAGGACCCGAGATTGGGGTGGCATCGACGAAGTGCCACACAGCCCAGATCTTGTTGCTGCAGGTCTTCGCCCTCCACCTCGCGTCGCTACGCCGGAGCCTCAGCACCGATGAGATCGCCGAGCTGGCCGCGCTCGTGGTGGCGGTTCCTGCCCGCGTCGGTGACGTCGTCGCTCGCTTCGACGAGTACCGCCACACCGCTGAACAGCTCGCCTTTGTCGACGACGTCTTCTTCCTCGGCAGGGGCGGCGGCTATGCCGTCGCCCTCGAGGGAGCCCTCAAGCTGAAGGAGCTCGCCTACGTGCGAGCCGAGGGTTATCCGGCCGGCGAGATGAAACACGGCCCCATCTCGCTCATAGACCGCGACGCCGTCGTAGTCGTCGTCGCCAACCGCGGGTCGCTGTCGGCCAAGCTGCTGGCAAACGTGGAGGAGGTGCGTGCTCGCGGTGCGACCGTCGTGGCGCTTTGTGACACCGACGACCCGGAAGTGGCTGGGCTGGCCGACATCGTGCTCGAAGTGCCGCACACCGACGAGACCGTTGCCGCCGCCGTGCTCGTCGTGCCCCTCCAGGTGCTGGCCTACGGCGTGGCCCGTGCGCGTGGCAACGACGTCGACCGGCCACGCAACCTCGCGAAGGTCGTCACGGTCGAATGAGCGCGGTCATCGGTACGGGTATCGACGCGGTCGAGATCGGTCGGTTCCGGGCCCTGCTCGTCAGACGACCGAGGCTCGTCCAGCGGCTCTTCTCGCTCGAGGAGCAGAGCCTCGCCAAGCGCCGCAACGACCCGGTTCCAACGCTGGCGGCGCGCTTTGCCGCCAAGGAGGCCGCCATGAAGGCGCTCTCGACTGGCCTTGGCGGCGTTGACTTCACTGACCTGGAGGTGCTGTCCGAACCCAGTGGAGCTCCTCGCCTCGTCGTGTCGGGCCGCGCACGCGAGCGCGCCGGCCTGCTCGGGGTGACGAGCTGGCATGTCTCCCTCACCCACACCGAGATACTTGCCATGGCCGTGGTAGTGGTGGCATGAGCCGATCCGGTCTCGTCGAGGGCCTCGGCTGATGGAACCCGTGCTCGGAGTTGCCGAGATGCGCGCCGTCGACGGGATCGCCGGAAGAGCCGTCCCACTCTCGGTCCTCGTCGAGCGGGCGGGTACCGCGCTCGCGAGCGAGGCGCTCTCGATGCTCGGACCGAAGGGTGCATACGGGCGGCGTGTGGTCGTCGTCGCCGGTCCCGGCAACAATGGAAACGACGGTCGTGTGGCGGCCCGCCATCTCGAGCGACGGGGCTCGCGCGTCGTGGTCTTCGACGTCTCGGGCGCGCCGAGACGAGTCACCGGAGCCGATCTCGTCATCGATGCGGCCTATGGGACCGGGTACCGAGGTACCTATGAGGCACCGGAGACGGGCGGCTCTCCTGTGCTGGCCGTCGACGTGCCGACCGGCCTCGATGCGACGTCCGGCATCGCGTGCCCGACGGCCGTTGGGGCGAGCCGCACGGTAACTTTCGGCGCCCTCAAGCCCGGCATGGTCCTAAACGACGGGCCAGAGCGGTGCGGAGCGATCGTGACGCGCCGGATCGGGCTCCCGATCGACGACGTCGAGGCGACGGCACACCTGGTCTGCGACCACGATGTGGCCGCGCTGCTCCCAGCGCGTGAGAGAGCCGCCCACAAGTGGTCACATGGCGTCGTCATCGTCGCGGGCTCTCCGGGGATGTACGGCGCGGCAACCTACGCAGCCGCGGGAGCTGGAAGAGGCGGTGCCGGGATGGTGCGCCTGGGCGTGCCGGGCGCCGATCCGGGGCATCTGCCGGTGGGTCCGGCCGTCGGGTTCGCCATCGAGCAGGGGGACTTCTACCACCGCGTGATGGAAGAGGCGGGCAGGTGTCGCGCGATCGTGCTCGGACCGGGACTTGGAAGCTCTGCTGAGACGGCCGAGACCCTTCGCCGTCTAGTCGCCGATGTCGCCGTACCTGCCGTCGTGGATGCCGATGGCCTGAGCGCGCTGGGGACTCTTGAGCGGGCAGCCGAGGTCATTGGCGCCCGAGGTTCGAGACCAGTTGTGCTCACACCCCACGACGGGGAGTTCGCTCGTTTGGCAGGCCGGCGACCGGGACCGGACCGCATCGCGGAGGCTCGAGCTCTGGCCGCGCAAACCGGCGCAACGGTTCTCATGAAGGGTCCCACCACGGTCGTGGCCGGGCCAGACGGTCGAGTGCTCCTGGCAGCCGCGGGCTCTGCGAGGCTGGCGACGGCGGGAAGCGGGGACGTCTTGTCCGGGGTGATCGGCGCGTTCCTTGCCAGAGGGGTCGGCGCGCTGGAAGCAGCCGCGCTGGCTGCTCATGTGCACGGGCGCGCCGCGGGTCGTGGCCGGGCCGAGGGTCTGCTCGCCGGCGACCTGCCCGAGCTGGTCGCCGACGTGCTCTCGACCGCCGCGCTCGGCCGGGACCAGTTCCGTCCAGAGCAAGGGAGCTAGAACCGTGGCTGCGGGGGCGCGCCGCCCTGCTCGGGTCTTCATCGACCTCGATGCGATCGCGCACAACGCCCGCGTCCTCGCGTCGCTCGTAGCGCCCGCGCGGCTGTGCGCTGTCGTAAAAGCCGATGCCTACGGCCATGGAGCTGTGGCGGCGGCGCGAGCCGCGCTCGAGGGAGGCGCGAGTGAGCTGGCGGTCGCGTTGGTCGACGAGGGAGCCGAGCTCAGGGACGCCGGCATCGAAGCCCCCATCCTGGTGCTCTCCGAGCCTGGTGCGGACGCCATGGCAGAGGTCTACAGCTACGGTCTCGTGCCGACCATCTACAGCCTCGAGGGCCTCGCTCTGGCGAGAAGGGCGGCAAGGGGGCGACGGCTGTCGCGAGACGCGGGTCCGGCTCCAGTGGAGATCAACCTGGATACCGGAATGCACCGCGACGGGGTGGATCCGGAAGGGCTCGAGCGCCTGGCACCACTGTTGGAAGACTGCCGCGAGCTGGAGCTCGCCGGCCTGTGGACTCATCTGGCCGTTGCAGAGGAGACCGACCGCGAGTTCACCGCACGCCAGCTCGAGCGCCTTGGCATCGCGCTGCGCTTGCTCTCGTCGCTCGGCATCAGCAAGCCGCGGCGCGTTCACGCCGCGAACACCGCGGGCGCCATCGCCTGGCCGAGCTCGCGGCTGGACATGGTCAGATGCGGGATCGGGCTCTATGGGTACTGCCCGAGCCCCGCGGTGGAGGCGGCCCTTTCCAGCCAGAGCGCCGGCGGCTCGGCCGACGATCTCCGCCCTGCGCTCTCCCTTAGCGCACAGGTCAGCTCTGTTCGTGATCTCAAGGCGGGCGAGGCGGTCAGCTATGGGTTGAAGGCTCCACTCGCGGCCGATTCGCGCGTCGCAACCGTGCCACTCGGCTATGGCGATGGCATCCCTCGCTCCTTCTTCACCGGCGGCGGCGAGGTGCTCGTCAAAGGCCGGCGGCGCCGGCTCGCCGGTTCAGTCACCATGGACCAGATCATGGTCGACTGCGAAGACGACGCGACTGTCGCTCCCGGCGACGAGGTCGTGCTCATCGGCCAGCAAGGAGGAGAGCGTCTCACGGCAAATGACTGGGCCGGAGTGCTCGATACGATCTGCTATGAGGTTGTCACCCGGATCGGGCCGAGAGTCCCTCGCTCCTACGTCCGGACCGGGTCTGCTCCCCGAGGTGAAGCCGCGCGGGTCGGCCAGTCGGCCGGCCGCGGCCGGTAGCATTTGAATAGATGGCTTTGCTCGCCGAGATCGAAGCGGATGCGCGCGCGTGCCTTGCCTGCCCTCTCGCCGAGAGCCGCACCAACGTGGTGTTCTCGGCTGGGAGCAGCCAAGCCGAGCTCATGTTCGTCGGGGAGGCGCCCGGCCACGACGAGGATCTTCAGGGCGAGCCATTCGTCGGGCGTTCTGGCAGGCTGCTCGACCGTCTGATCGGCGAGGAGCTCGGTCGCGACCGGTCGTCGTGCTATATCTGCAACGTCATAAAGTGCCGACCACCCGGCAACAGAAACCCGACGCCAGCCGAAGTAGCGTCCTGCCGTCACTATCTCGACACGCAGGTGGCGGCCGTGCGGCCGCGGGTCATCGTGACGCTCGGAAACTTCGCCGCTCGCACGGTACTTGGAACCGACGAGACCGTAACGAAGCTACGGGGCAGAAGCTACAGATACGAGAGCACGGTGGTGGTGCCGACGTTCCATCCTTCCTATGGGCTGCGCGGTGGCGCGACGGTAGTGGCCGAGATGCGAGCGGATCTCGTGCGTGCGAAGCGCTTCCTTGCTTCCGGCACGTGATCACTGCCCGGACCGGGAGCGCCTCGTCGACCCAGGCGCTCGGTGAGGCGATGGCGGCACTGCTACTGCCCGGTGATGCCGTGCTGCTCGTCGGGCCGCTCGGATCCGGTAAGACGACCTTCGTGCAGGGCTTGGCCCGAGGAATCGGCTACAAGGGATCAGTCACGAGCCCAACTTTCACCCTCTGCCACACATATACGGGCCGGCTGGACCTTGTCCACGTCGACCTCTGGCGGCTGGACCGCCTTGGCGAGGTACTCGACCTCGCTCTCGACGAAGAGCTCGAGCGTGGAGCCGCGGTCGTCGCAGAATGGGGAGAGGCTGCCGAGACGCTCCTTGGGGAGATGTCCTTAGTCGTCCGGCTGGAGCCCTCGTTCCCCGAGGGGGAGCGCGCGATCGAGATCGAGGCGCGAGGACCTTGGATCGCGAGAAAGAGCGCCATCACGACGGCGCTTGGAGCAGCGAAGCGGTGACTGTCCTCGCTATCGAGAGCGCAACGGCTGCCGCGGCCGTGGCACTGGCTGACGAGACTGGAGCGCTCGGCGCCATCGAGCTCCGAGCGGGTCGGCGCCATGTTGAGCTCCTCCACGTGGCGCTGCGGTCGCTTCTCGATATGGCCGGTGTCGAGATTGGCGATGTTCGCGCGGTTGCGGTCGATGTCGGCCCGGGGCTGTTCACCGGCATTCGAGTGGGCGTAGCAGCCGCGATGGGTTTCGCCATGGCTCTTGGAGTTCCTGTCCTTGGGATGAGCAGCCTAGAAATCCTGCGGCGAGCGTGTCTCTGCGCAGGTCACCGCAGCGCGATCGGCGTCGTAGACATTCGCCGTGGTGATGTCGCGTGGTCCCTGCCATCCCTGGAAGGCGAGAGAGCGGTCGACCACCATGGCCGGCCGGCCGAGCTCGTGGCAGACGTCTCGGACTATCTTGACGCTCTGGACGAGCTGGCGCGGCGCGACGGCAGCGGGGGAAAAGAGGTGGCCGTGCTCGCCGGAGACGGAGCGCTTCGATACCGCGACGTGCTCCTCACGGGACTCGCGCCGCGGGTTCGGTTCGCGGGCAGCGAGCTCGCCGTTCCACCCGTCACCTCGCTTGCTCTCGCGGCCGTGAGCGAGCTCGACGGTCCCCGCTATGTCGCCGCTTCCGGCGTGCGGCCCACGTACTTGCGCGATGCCGACGTGCGGATCAGCTGGACGACGCGCCACGACGCCCCGGGGCGTTCCTCGAGGACGCCGTAGTGGGCTTCCGTCTGCCGAGCATGTCCCGCCGGGAAGGCGAAGGTGCCGCCCGCGGTTTCGACGTGGTTCCCATGAGACGCCGCCATCTGCGGGCGGTCGTCGCCATCGAGCAGGCCATCTTCCCGAGCCCGTGGTCGGCGAGCCTCTATCTCTCCGAGCTGGGCCAAGGGTCGACACGCGCCTATTTCGTCGCCAGATGCGACGGCGTCGTCATAGGCTACGCGGGTCTGATGCTGGCCGTCGGCGAGGGCCACGTCACGACGATCGGGGTGTCGCAGCCCTGGCAGCGTCGGGGGGTCGGACGCATGTTGCTGACAAAGGTCGCCCGCGCGGCCATCGAGCGAGGCGCCGAGGCTTTGACGCTCGAAGTCCGCGTCTCCAACACCGGAGCACAGTCGCTCTACCACGAGTTCGGGTTTGCTCCCGCCGGCATCCGCAAGAACTACTACGCCGAGGTTCACGAAGACGCCATCATCATGTGGGCCCATGGGGTCCAGAGCGCGCAGTATGCGGAGAGGCTCGACTCGATAGAGAAGAGACTCCGCCCAGGATCGTCTCCCTGGGTTGGAGGAGGTGGGCCGCCGTGAGGGTGCTCGCGGTGGAGACGTCTTGCGACGAGACGGCTGCGGCCGTCGTTGACGACGGCCGCAGGGTCGCGTCGTCGGTCGTGTCAAGCCAGGTCGATCTGCATGCGCGCTTTGGCGGGGTGGTACCGGAGCTGGCGAGCCGCGCGCATGTGGAGCTGATCGTCCCGATCGTCACAGAGGCGCTCGAGCTTGCCGGGCTCGACCAGAGAGGGCGCCCGGTGCTGCCAGCCGCCGACGGCCCGGGCGCGCCAATCGACGCGGTGGCAGCAACGGTGGGTCCCGGGCTGGTCGGGTCCCTCCTTGTCGGCGTGAGCCTGTCCAAAGCTCTGGCCATGGCTTGGGACGTGCCATTTGTAGGAGTGAACCACCTCGAGGGTCACCTCTACGCATCTTTCCTGGAGGAGCCAGCTCTGGAGCTGCCCGTCGTCGTGCTTCTCGTCTCTGGCGGGCACACCCTTCTCGTGGAGGTGACTGCGCCCGGCGCCTACCAGGTACTTGGTGGCACGAAGGACGACGCAGCAGGCGAAGCCTTTGACAAGGTCGCCCGCTACCTGGGCCTTGGCTATCCCGGCGGGCCTGCGATAGACCGCGTCGCAGGAGACGGGGACCCCGAGCTCGTGCGCTTCCCGCGAGCGCCAATGGAGGGCACTTACGATTTCTCGTTCTCCGGCCTGAAGACGGCGGTGGTCAATTACGTCGACCGCAATCCTGAGATCCGCACCGAGGATGTGGCCGCGAGCTTCCAGGAAGCCGTTGTCGACGTATTGGTAGAAAAGACCTTCAAAGCCGCTGTCTCCCTGGGAGTCAGAGGAGTCTGCCTGGCAGGGGGAGTGGCAGCCAATTCGCGCCTGCGGGAGCGAGCGTGCGCGGCCGGTGCCGGGCTTGGGCTGCCGGTGCACCTGCCCAGCCGTGCGATGTGCACCGACAACGCCGCGATGATCGGCGCTGCGGGCTACTTCGCCCTCGCGCGCGATGGCGCAAGCGGGTGGGGGGCAGGCGCCGAGCCGGGGCTGGGTTTCGGGGCCTGAGCGGCTCGGCGGGAGAGTTGGCACTCTCTGGTCGCGTGTGCCAACTACTTCTGCTAACATTGGCACTCAGGTAGTGAGAGTGCTAATGGAGCCAGTAGGAGGCCCTGAGATCATGAAGCTGCAGCCACTGGACGACCGGATCGTCGTTCGGCCAAGTGAGTCAGAAGAGACCACAGCGTCCGGTCTTGTCATCCCCGATACCGCCAAGGAGAAGCCCCAGCAGGGCGAAGTCCTCGCAGTCGGCCCGGGCCGCCGTGCCGACCAGACTGGAGAGGTCATCCCTCTCGATGTCGCCGTCGGTGACAAGGTCGTCTACTCGAAGTATGGCGGTACCGAGATCACGATCGACGGCGAGGACCTTTTGATCCTCTCGAGCCGTGATGTGCTCGCGAAGGTGGGCGCCTGATGTCGAAGATGCTCGTTTTCGACGAGAGTGCTCGCCGACGCCTCGAAGCCGGGGTGAACAAGCTCGCCGACGCAGTGAAGGTGACGCTGGGCCCGAAGGGGCGCAATGTGGTGCTCGACAAGAAGTACGGTGCACCGACGATCACGAACGACGGTGTCACGATCGCCCGCGAGGTCGAGCTTGAGGACCCGTTCGAGAACATGGGTGCCCAACTCGTCAAAGAGGTGGCGACGAAGACCAATGACGTCGCCGGTGACGGTACGACGACCGCGACTGTCCTTGCTCAGGCCCTTGTCCGCGAGGGTCTGCGCAACGTCGCCGCAGGTGCCAACCCGATGTCGCTCAAGCGAGGGATCGAAGCTGCGGTGGCTGCGGCAGTCGAGTCCGTCCACTCCCAGGCCAAGGAGATCGAAGGCCGCCATGAGATCGCGCAGGTTGCCGCGATCTCGGCCGCTGATGCCAACATCGGCGAGGTGCTCGCAGATGCGATCGACAAGGTCGGCAAGGACGGCACGGTCACGGTCGAGGAGTCGAACACCTTCGGGCTCGAGCTCGAGTTCACCGAGGGCATGCAGTTCGACAAGGGCTACCTGTCGCCGTACTTCGTGACAGACGCCGAGCGCCAGGAGGCAATTCTCGAGGACGCGTACCTGCTCATAGTCAACTCCAAAGTGAGCTCCGTGCATGACCTCGTGCCGGTCCTCGAGCGTGTCATGCAGTCGAGCAAGCCCCTGCTCGTAGTGGCAGAGGATGTCGAGGGAGAGGCACTCGCGACTCTCGTCGTCAACCGGATTCGCGGCCTGTTCCAGTCGGTGGCCGTCAAGGCGCCCGGATTCGGCGAGCGCCGCAAGGCCATGCTCGGCGACATCGCCGTCCTCACCGGTGCGACGATCGTGTCGGAGGAGGTCGGGCTCAAGCTCGAGAACACCACGCTGGACCAGCTCGGTCGGGCCCGTCGGATCGTTGTCACAAAGGACGATACGACGATCGTGGACGGGGCCGGCAGCGAGGAGGAAGTCAAGGGCCGGATCGCCCAGATCAAGCGGGAGATCGAGGACACCGACTCCGACTGGGATCGCGAGAAGCTGCAGGAGCGGCTTGCCAAGCTTTCCGGAGGCGTGGCCGTCGTGAAGGTCGGCGCAGCGACCGAGGTGGAGCTCAAGGAGAAGAAGCACCGTATCGAGGACGCGCTCTCCGCAACGCGCGCGGCCATCGAGGAAGGTGTCGTCGCCGGTGGAGGCACTGCGTTGTTGCGAGCCCGCGGAGCCGTGGCAGCCGCGGCCGACAAGCTGTATGGCGACGAAGCCACAGGTGCCCGTATCGTGCACCGCGCCCTCGAAGAGCCGCTCAAGTGGATTGCCATCAACGCGGGCCTCGAAGGTGCTGTCCAGGTCCAAGAGGTGGAGCGCTCCGAGGGAGGCTTTGGCCTGAACGCTCTGTCGGGCGCGGTCGAGGACCTCGTCAAGGCCGGTGTCATCGACCCGGCAAAGGTGACGCGCTCCGCGTTGCAGAACGCCGCATCGATAGCTGGCCTCCTGCTCACGACCGAAGCGATCGTGGCGGACCGACCGGAGAAGAAGCCGGAGCCGGCCATGCCGCCCGGTGGCGGCATGGGGATGATGTAGTCCCTTTCCAAATACCCTTCGGGTGCGACACGGGGCCGGGCGACTCAGCTCGGCCCCGTGTCGCGTGTGCGGTGCGAGCTGGCCGTCGCCTCCGACGAGAGGAGGCGATCCGGGCTCGGTAGGCTCGGGCAATACCCGTCCTCGATGGCGACGGCACTTTCGCGTAGTCTCGGGCGCCTGTGATCACCGAGGACGCTAAAGGGTGAGTTGCTCGTTGCCGCGGGCGCCGGGATCAGTACACGGTCTCGACCTTGACGTTTGGCAGGAACGCGGGAGCAGGAGATGAGCCAGGCACATCAGAGGAGATCGCACCGCGCGAGCTATGGACGTCCCCGGCGCGTGCTCCTCGCCGCCTTTGTCGTCTTCTTCGCCGCCACCGCGCTGTGGAGCCTGGAGACGCCCCTCATATCAGCGCCTGATGAGCAAGTTCAGGTGGCCAAAGCCGCGGCGGTCGTGCGCGGAGAGCTGGTCGGGCATCTGATCGACGGGCCATCGAGCCCGAACGGCATCGTGACGATCCCGGCCGCTTACGCGAACCTCGGGTATCTCGTGACCTGCTACCAGTTCAACGCGAACACACCGGCCTCGTGCGCTCCGGCGTTCCACAACGCGACCGGAACCGTGCCGGACATCATCTATGACGCCCGCTATCAGCCGCTCTACTACGCGATCGTCGGGATCCCGAGCCTTTTCACCGACTCGGCGCTTGGCATCTATCTCATGCGCCTGGTGAGTGCCGCATTGAGCGCCGTCTTTCTCGCCCTTGCAGTGATGGCGGTGGTGACATGGTCCAGGTCGCGCCTCCTGCTCGCCGGCATCGCGGTCGCGGCGACACCGTCGGTGCTCTTCTTCGCGGGAGTCGTGAACCCGAGCGGCCTCGAGATCTCGATCGGCATCTGCCTGTGGACATGTTTGCTGATCCTGGCGCGAGAACGGTTAAAGGACCCACCAGCTGGCCTGGTTGCCCTCGTTGCGATATCGGGTGGGATCGAGTCGCTCGTCCGCTCCATCTCACCGTTCTGGGTCGCACTCATCTTCCTGGTGGCACTCGCGGTGGCTGACTGGAGCCAGCTGAGGGAGTTTCTCCGCCTGCCGATGGTGTGGGTCGCCGGCGGATTCACGGCGGTATGCGGAGCTGTAGGCACGGCTTGGGTTCTCGTCGAGCACTCCCTCAACGTCCTTCCGGGCGCGACACGGCTGCCGCCCAAGATCAGCGAGGGTCATCTCTTGGTGGAGGAGCTCCTGAGGGCGGCTCAGCTCTACACGGAGATGGTGAGCCGGTTCGGGTGGCTGAGTGCTCCATCGCCCGAGGTCACCTACCTCCTGTGGGCGGGGCTACTCGGATTGCTCATGGTGCTGGCGTTCGCGACCAACTCGGTCAGATCCTGCACCATGCTCGTCCTCGTGGTCATCGCGGTCGTGGCCATCCCGATGGTGATCTCTGCCAGCCAGGCACGCCGCCTCGGTATCATCTGGCAGGGAAAGGACACCCTTCCTTTCGCGGTGGGAGTGCCGCTCCTGGCCTCATCGATGCTGTCGACGTCCGTGCTCGCCTCCTCCAGGTCTCTTACTACTCGCCTCGTGGGTGTCGTGGCGGCTTCGGCCGGGCTTGGCACCCTTGTCGCTCTTTGGGGAGATCTGCGCCGCAATGCGGTCGGGGACGCGGGTCCGGCCCTTTCCTTCTTCGGAGCCCGCTGGCAGCCACCACTCAGCATCGCCGGAACCTTGGCGCTCGGGCTGTTCGTCACGACTGTCCTTGTGACAATGCTCGCGGTTCTCGGCGCGTCGCCGGCCCAAACCAGATCGATCTCCGCGCCACCGGCCCGTCGGAACGGGCCGATCCTGTCGCCGGACCGGCTCGACGGACCGGACCGGCTAGACCACTCGTATCCACCGCCTCCGCTGGATATGGTGGTGCACAGCCAACCGTCCTTGCCCGCCGAGCCCTTCGATGGAGCCGAGCATGCCTGACGTCGAGATCGGAGCCGGCAAGTCCTCTCGCCGCGGCTACAGCCTCGACGATCTGGCGATAGTGCCTTCTCGAAGGACCCGTGACCCAAAGGATGTCGACCTGTCGTTTGCCATCGACGGTTTCTCCTTTGCCCTTCCCCTCGTATCGGCGGCATCTGACGCCGTCGTGAGCCCCTCCAGCGCGGTCGAGATCGGCAGGCTTGGTGGCCTCGCCGTCCTCAACCTCGAAGGACTGTGGACTCGCTATGAGGATCCCGGCCCGGTCTACGACGAGATCGCGACGCTGGGTGACGCGCCGGCGACGCGCCGGCTCCAGGAGCTCTATGCGGTGCCGATTCGAGAGGAGCTCATCACAGAACGGATCCGTCTTATCGCCGCGGCTGGTGTCACCACCTGCGGCTCTCTCTCGCCGCAGAGCACCACGCGCTTCGCGAAGGCTGTAGTCGATGCCGAGCTCGACATCCTTGTGATCAAAGGCTCTGTCGTATCCGCCGAGCATGTCTCGAGGCAGTCGGAGCCACTTAACTTGAAGAGGTTCATACGGGAGTACGAGATCCCCGTCATCGTTGGCGGCTGCACCTCGTACTCGGCGGCACTCCACCTCATGCGAACTGGCGCGGTAGGTGTGCTTGCCGGCGTCGGAACCGGCTCTGCGGACACGACGTCTGCCGTTCTCGGGCTGGGCGCTCCTCACGCGACGGCCATCGCGGATGCCGCCGGCGCACGGAGCCGCCATCTCGAGGAGACGGGCGTCTACGTTCACGTCATAGCCGACGGAGGCATGGCGAGCGGCGGAGACATAGCCAAGGCGATCGCGTGCGGTGCCGACGCGGTGATGCTCGGGGCTCCGCTCGCTGCTGCCGAGGAAGTGCCGGGGGGCCGCCGCTACTGGGAGATGGCTGCCGCCCATCCCGAGCTTCCGCGTGGAGCCCTTGTCGACGTCGCGTCGCGCGGGACCCTCGCGGAGGTGATAAGCGGCCCCGCTCGGGTGAGCGACGGCTCCCTCAACCTCTTCGGCGCACTGCGCGCGGCCATGGCGATGTGTGGCTGCGCATCGATCATGGAGATGCACAAGACCGAGGTGATAGTCACGAAATAAGGAGCGATCCCCCGGGGGCGCCCGTGCCGCTAGTCGAGCCCTCGACCTCTTTGCTGACGCGAGGGTCTTAGGCTTGAGGCGTGCCAGACCCCGAGAACGAGTGGGACCTGTTCGGGGACTTCCAGGCCCTTCCTGATCTTCGCGAGCACGCGCGCGAACCCGAGATCACGAGCGGGACTGTCACGCCGCCGCCATCTTCACGCACGCTAGACGAGGAGACGCTCCTCGGGGATCTCAACGCGTCCCAGCTGGAGGCGGTCCTGCACGATGACGGCCCGCTTGTCGTCCTCGCCGGGGCAGGTTCGGGCAAGACCCGGGTGCTCACGAGGCGCATCGCCGCCCTCGTCGCTCGCGGGGTGCCGCCATGGCAGATACTCGCGATCACCTTCACTAACAAAGCCGCGCAGGAGATGCGAAGGCGCGTTGTCGAGCTTGTGGGCACCGACGCCGATCGCATCTGGGTATCGACGTTTCACTCGGCATGCGTCCGCATTCTCCGGCGCAATGCCGAGCACGTCGGCTACCGTTCCAACTTCACGATCTACGACGACGCCGACTCGAGACGTCTGATCGAGCACATACTCGGCGACCTTGGCGTCGACCAGAAGAGGTTCCCACCCAGAGCGGTCGCTGCCGCCATCAGCCAGGCCAAGTCCGAGCTGCTCGAGGTGGAGGCCTATGGGGATCGGGCGACGACGCTCTACGAGCGCCGGATAGCAGACACCTATCTCGAATACGAGCGCCGCCTCCTCGAAGCGAACGCGATGGACTTCGACGACCTCCTCGTACGGGTGGTGAGGCTCTTTCACCACCATCGAGACGTGCTCGAGCGATACCAGGACCGCTTCCTGCACGTGCTCGTAGACGAGTTCCAAGATACGAACCGGGCGCAGAACGAGATCATCAGCTTGCTGGCCGCAGTGTCGCGAAACGTCTGCGTCGTCGGCGACACGGACCAGAGCATCTACAGGTTTCGCGGAGCGGAGATGCGCAACCTCCTCGACTTCGAGGCCACGTTCGAAGAGGCCCGTGTGATCGTCCTCGATCAGAACTACCGTTCGACTCAGACGATCCTAAGGGCTGCCAACGCCGTGATCTCCAACAATCTCGTTCGGCAGTCCAAGCACCTCTGGAGTGCTCTCGGCGAGGGGGAGAAGGTCAAGTGCTACCGGGCGAGCGACGGAGACGAGGAGGCACGCTTCGTCGCGAGCGAGATCGGCTCGATGGCGCGCGAGCGCGGTATCGGCTTCGATGATATAGCCGTCTTCTACAGGACGAATGCACAGTCACGCTCGATCGAGGCAGCACTTATGGAGCGGGGCGTTCCATACCGCGTGATCGGCGGAACGCGCTTCTACGATCGTCGCGAGATCCGCGACGCGCTCGCGTATCTGAGGCTCGCCGTGAACCCCGGCGATGAGGTATCGCTCCGGCGGGTGCTCAACGTGCCGCGGCGCGGCATCGGCGATACCACGCTCACGCGCGTCGTGGCCTTCGCCCGAGACGAGCGCATCAGCTTCGCAGAGGCGCTGCGGCGGGCGGGCGAAGCCGGGGCGGCCGGCAGGGCTCTCACAGGCATCCGCGCGTTCGTCGACTTTCTCGACCGTCTCTCGGCGAGCGAAGGAGCCAGGCGCCCGCCAGGAGATGTCCTAAGTGACATCCTCGATGAGGTTGGCTATCTCGACATGCTCGAAAGTGAGGCCAAGGCGGGGGGATCCAAGGTGATAGAGGCGGAGGGGCGGCTCGAGAACATCTCGGAGCTCATATCGGTGGCGGCTTCCTTCGAGACGGTCGAGGGGTTTCTCGAGTCGACGTCTTTGGTAGCAGTGTCGGACGAGACCGGTAACGGTCCTGCGGTGTCTCTCATGACCCTGCACGGAGCGAAGGGCTTGGAGTTCAAGGTCGTCTTCCTCACAGGCCTCGAGGAGGGACTGTTCCCGCTCAACCAGACGCTGGCAGAGCCGGACGAGCTCGAGGAGGAGCGCCGGCTCTGCTATGTCGGGATAACGCGGGCCCGCGAGCAGCTCTATCTCACCCATACCTGGCGGAGGCTGATCTATGGCTCCTACCAGGACAGCTTGCCCAGCCGGTTCCTTTCGGAGATACCCGAGGAGCTTATAGAGGAGCTCGACGCCGGTCTCGCTCCCGGCCGCCGCGAGGGCGTGAGTGGCGGGTCGGGCGGCTTCGGTGATCGCTACCGCGCCCGCATGGGTCTGGCACCTCGGCACGAGGCAGAGACGAGGTTTGCGAGCCCCGCAGCGCCGCCGAGAGGAAAAGAGCGCCTCGCCGCGCTCGTGACGGCGGGTTCGCCAGCCGCTTCGACTGGAGCGGAGCTGCTCGGCCTCGTCCCCGGCGAAGCGGTGGCCCATCCCCGTTTTGGCGCCGGCGTCGTGACCCACGTCGAAGGCGAGGGATCAGACGCCCGAGCCGAGGTCCGCTTCCTAGAGGGTCGGGTGCGGCGGTTCATCCTCCATCTCACTCCGCTCAGCCGGGCGTGACCACCGAGTCTCAGGGCGTGGAAGTGCTGTTGCTCAAGTAGATCTGGTACTGGGCGTCGTGCAGGATGGAAAACCGGCGGCCGACGTAGGCCTGCAAGGCGGCCGAGAGCAGAATCCTCGGTGAGCCAGGAGCTATGACGAGGTAGCGGGCCTGCGAGAGTAGGCTCTCCCAGCTCGCGACAGATGCAGCCGGCGTGGGGGCCAGCGCGCCTATCCCGCCTGGGTCGACGACGAAGGGGCATCCAGGCGGCAGGCTCGCGAAGCGGTCGGCGATGATGAGCGCTTCGGGGTTGTTCGACACCACGCAGGCTCCGTTCGGGACGGCGGCATCGATCACCTTGGCGGGGTTCGTGCCGTTCGCGAGGAAGTACGAGCGCCAGAAGCTGGTCTCTTTCGGCACCCCCACAGACACCACGGCTATCATCGCCGCCACGCAGACGATGGTCATGCCCCCGGCGGTCGTAGATGTGAGGTCACCACTGCCGACGGGGAACGACGCCAGCACGGCGAGCAGGCTCCCGACGCAATTGCCTATGAGCACGAGGGCGAAACCCGCCAGGAAATACGTGTAAGCCTCGGGCAGGTGCTGGGGCACGATCGCGATCGCGCTGAGCCCGACGACGGTGGCGAGCAGGGCCCAGTCGAGCATGGTCGAGGTCGAGACATGGCTTGCGACCGTGGCGATGATCACGACGACGAGCAGGGCGCCGATCCCGACGGCGAGATCACCGGGATGTGAGAGGCCGAGAGGTGAGCCGAGCCCGAGGATCTCAGCGAGGCGTCCTTTCAGCCCGGTCGGAGCGCCGTGGCCGCTCCCAGTGCTCAGCTCCGCCTGGACGACGTCTCGGATGAAAGCGCTCGGCGACGCGAGCAGGAAGAAGATGCAGGGCACCCCGATTCCGATGACGAGGCCGCCGACGAGGCGAGCAAGGGCCTGGCGCCAGCGGACGGCCCCACACGCGAGCAGCACGATGGCTGGGATGATCGCCCAGGGCTTGATCGCTATCGCGACTCCGACGAGCGCGCCGGCGAGCACGAGCCTGCCGCCTGCCGCCAGCTCACCTTGCACGAATGCGGCCTGGAAGGCGAGCAGGCAGAGCAGGAGCAGGTATGGCTCGAGCATGACCGACGAGGTGGCATAGAAAGCGTTCGGAAACGTCGCGAACAGGACTCCGGCGACGATGGTGCTAGCGATCCCGTGGAACCTGGCCATATATGCGACGAGGAAGACGTCGACGACGGCCACGACGGCCGTGAGGCCTCTCGCCGCGTCAAGCGCAGTCGATCCATTCGTGTGCGCGGCCCAGGCGAAGGGGAGAAGGAGAATGCTCATGCCAGGGGGCTGGGTCAGCGCGAAGTTCTCGTAAGGGAGCTGTCCTTTGGACAACGCCACTGAGGAGGCGAAGTTGACGCCCCCCTGCTGGAGGGTCACTCCGCCGATGACGTCGTGCAGGGTGAGCTCATGGATGATGAGGAAGATGCCGACGACGGTCGGTACTAGGGCGAGGAAACCGGCCAGGTGCGGGCTGGCCCACCACACCCCGGTATCGGATCGTCGGCGCACTGCCTGGGATCGTACTGGTCACACGAGCGAGATGCCCGGATGCTGGTGCTTGGCTCCGCGAAGCCGCCAGTATGGGTAGCATCAGCCGGGCATGGAACGTCGATACCGCGTCGTCGTCGCGAAACCCGGCCTCGATGGGCATGACCGCGGAGCAAAGGTGATAGCCCGCGCGCTGCGTGACGCTGGTTTCGAGGTCATCTACACGGGTCTCCACCAGACGCCCGAGCAGGTGGTCCAAGCCGTGCTCCAGGAGGATGCCGATGCGGTCGGGCTCTCGCTGCTTTCCGGTGCGCATCTGACTCTCGTGCCCAAGGTGATCGAGCGGTTGCGGGCAGAGGGCCTTGACGACGTCCTTGTCATCTGCGGCGGGATCATCCCCGACGCCGACATCGCGGTGCTCGAGCAAGCAGGCGTGGCGGCAGTGTTCACGCCAGGTGCGCCGTTGCCCGAGATAGCACAGTGGCTGGAGGCGGCTCTCGACGCGAGAGAGCACGGGGAGGCCGAAGAAGAACCAGCCACCGGAGAGTGAAGGCTACGGCGAGCATGGACGATCAAGTCGCACGACACACACATAAGGACGGAGGGCAGCCTCGGTGGATCTGGTCGAGTACCAAGGTAAGCAGTACTTCGCGCGCTACGGCATCCCCGTCTCAGATGGGCGCGTAGCCGACACGGTCGAGGAGGCCGTCGCGGCGGCGGGCGAGATCGGCTACCCGGTTGTCGTGAAGGCCCAGGTGCAAGTGGGCGGCCGTGGGAAGGCCGGCGGCGTCAAGCTCGCGGCTGACGAGATAGAGACACGGCATTACGCATCGGAAATCCTCGGGCTCGCAATAGGCGGCCACAAGGTCCGCCGCCTCTGGGTGGAGAGTGCCACCGACATTGCGGCCGAGTACTACGCGAGCTTCACTCTTGATCGGGCCGCGAAGAAGCACGTGGCTATTGTCTCCGCGCGGGGGGGGATCGACATCGAGCAGGTCGCCGCGACCGATCCCCAGGCGATTGTGTCGATGCACGTCGACCCGCTCGACGGGCTCGATCACGACGCTGCCAGACAGCTCGCGGGCCGCGCCGGGCTGGATCCCCGCGCGGTCGAGCAGGTCGCCGCCGTCCTTGTGGATCTCTACCGCTGCTATGTCGAGGGCGACGCCGATCTGGTTGAGATCAACCCGCTCGTCCTCACCGCCGGCGGTCAGGTGCTTGCGCTCGACGCCAAGGTCACCTTGGACGACGATGCGGCGTTTCGTCACCCCGAGTGGTCAGCGCTCGAGGAGATCGGAGACGTCGACCCCCGCGAGCGTCTCGCGCGAGAAAGGGGCCTCCAGTACATCGGCCTTGATGGGTCGGTCGGAATCATCGCCAACGGTGCCGGGTTGGCAATGTCAACCCTCGATGTCGTCAACCAGGTCGGCGGTGGCGCCGCCAACTTTCTCGATATCGGCGGCGGTGCCAACGCGGACGTGATGGCAGACGCTCTCGAGGTGATAAACACCGATCCGAACGTGCAGGTGATCCTCGTCAACATCTTCGGGGGAATTGTGCGCTGTGACGACGTCGCCCGCGGCATTCTCAGAGCCATCGAGGAAGTCAAGCTCTCGTCGCCCATAGTGCTGCGACTCGACGGCACCAACTCCACCGAGGCGAGGAAGATTCTCGATGACCGCAGACCCGCCGGGGTGATCCCGGAGCTCTCCATGATCAGCGCCGCGAAGAGAGCAGTCGAGATCGCAGGAGAACGGCGGTGAGCATCTTCGTCGACGAGAGCACGCGGGTCATCGTGCTGGGGCTGACCGGGAGTCAGGGGCGGTTCCACGGTCTGAGGAACCGGGACTATGGCACAAAGGTCGTCGCCGGCGTCACCCCGGGCAAGGGCGGACAGGATGTCGAAGGCATACCCGTGTACGACACCGTCGCGCAGGCACTGTCGCGCGAAGGGGCCGATGCGGCTTTCGTGGTGGTGCCCCCGAGGGCAGCCTCAGAAGCGATCCTCGACTGCGCCGCGGCGGGAGTCGGCCTCGTCGTGTGCATCACCGAGCACATCCCCGCGAAGGACGAGGCGCTCGTAGCAGCTCGCCTCCGCCGGGAGTTTCCCCGGACTCGGCTGATCGGGCCGAACTGTCCCGGCGTCATCTCACCGGGAAGGTGCAACATCGGGATAACTGCAGGCGATATCGCGCTTGGCGGTGGCCCGGTCGGGATTGTCAGCCGTTCGGGCACTTTGACCTATCAGGCACTTCACGAGCTCTCCCGTAAGGGCATCGGCCAGACCACCTGTGTAGGCATCGGGGGCGATCCGGTCCCGGGGACGACATTTGTAGACGTCCTCGAGGCTTTCCAGGCCGATGAGGAGACTCAGGCCGTCATGATGATCGGCGAGATCGGGGGCGACGGGGAGGAGCGCGCCGCCGACTACATAGCTGCTCACATGACGAAGCCGGTCGTTGCGTACATTGCTGGCGTGACCGCGCCCGAAGGGCGCAGGATGGGACACGCCGGCGCGATCGTCTCAGGCTCGAAGGGAACAGCGAAAGCCAAGATCGAGGCCCTCGTCGGCGCCGGTGTCGTCGTCGGGCAGAACCCGACCGAGGCGGGTGAGCTCATGGTCGACGTAGTTCGCCGACTGAAGGATGCGAGGTCCTGACGATGAGCCCGCGATGAGCGAGGCCGCAGGCGCCGCGCGTCGGGGTGACTCGGTGACCTTGGCCGATGTCAGAGCGGCGCGCGCCCAGGTCGAACGGGTGGCGCTGCGCACGCCTGTCTTCAATTCCCGCGGACTCAGCCAGGAAGCCGGCTCGCGCGTCGTGTTCAAGGCCGAGAACCTCCAAAGGACAGGTTCGTTCAAGGTCCGTGGAGTTGCAAACAAGCTCGCGATCTTGGGGCCAGGCGCCGGCGCGGGGATCGTCGTCGCAAGCGCGGGCAACCACGCCCAGGCGGCCGCGTTCGTCGCCGCTCAGCTCGGGATCTCTTGTGAGGTCTTCATGCCGGCGACGGCCTCGATCGCGAAGTCGGAAGCGACCATCGCGTATGGAGCCCAGGTCCATCTCGGCGGCGACGGCATCGACGAGTGCCTGGAGCTCGCCCGTGCGCGCGTCCTCGAGACGGGCAAGGTGCTCGTTCACCCCTTCGACGATCCTGCTGTCATCGCCGGTCAGGGCTCCCTCGGCCTCGAGCTCGTCGAGGACATCGCCGATCTGGCTCTTGTCGTGGTGCCGCTCGGAGGCGGCGGCCTCGCAGCCGGGGTCGCGCTCGCCGTGAAGTCACTCAATCCGTCCGTAGCGGTGGTGGCGGTCCAAGCGGCCAGCGTCGCTCCCTTTCCGGCGTCGATCGCGCAGGGCCGAACGGTCGAGGTGACGGCGGATCCGACACTCGCCGACGGGATCTCCGTCCGACGCCCGGGCGAGCTGACTCTTCCGCTTGTCGCGAAGTTCGTCGACGACATCGTGACGGTCGGAGAGGACGAGATCGCCGATGCGATGGTGCTCCTCCTTGAGCGAGCCAAGCTTCTCGTCGAGGGCGCTGGAGCTGTCGGTGCCGCGGCGGTCGCTTCCCGCCGGGTCACGATGCCGACCGAGGGGGGCACGACGGCTGTCGTGCTGTCGGGCGGCAACGTGGATACCGGACTGCTCCTCGACGCGATCCGACGGCACGAGACGCGCTGTGGCCGGCGCCTCGTCCTCTTTGCCAGGATGTCAGACCGTCCCGGCCAACTCGCTCGCCTGCTGACGCGCCTCGGGGCCTCCGGTGCCAACCTGCTCGAGGTGGACCACCTGCGGGAGGGTTTTGACCTGCACGTAAGGGAGAACGGCGTCCAGCTCGTCCTCGAGACGCGCAACCCGGCTCATGCGGCTTTGGTCATACGCGAGGCGCGCGCCGAGGGCTTCGACGTCGATCGGGTGGGTCATGCCTTTGCGGTCGAGGACGAGCCGTAAGGCGCCGAGCCAGTGACCGCATCCTCAGTGGGGATGGGAATGTATGTAGACGACCGCGATGCCGACGGCAGCGAGGACGACAACTATCGCGAGGACGAAGAGAGCACCGCTCAGCTTCGAGCTCGCGGGCGATCGCGTCGCGCGGTCTTTCTTGCGAGCAGGCTTGATGACAAAGAAGTCGGCCTCGCGCGATGAGACCCGCGGGACGATCGATGTCGGGCCGCCGGCGGGCAGCCGGGCGCCGTTGAGGACGTCAGCTACTCCCATGAGCCGCTGGGACGACGGAGCCGGTCGAGTCCTTCTCTGCGGCTGATCCAAGGAGAAGGTTCGGAGCCACTCCTCGAACCCATCCTGGCCAGGTGCCCGGCCGGGCAGCGGCGCCGATGGGTAACGAGCGCCGTTCGACCGAGGATCTGGATGCTGCCCCCGTGGCGCCGCCGGCGCCTTGCGATAGCTGGGGGCTTGTGGTCGGGAGGGTGTCCTGATCTGCGGGCGGATCGGCACAGGGGAAGGAGCCGGGGGTACCCACTCCCCGAGAAGGAGGGCAGGCTCCAGATCGAGATCGCCCCTCGTTTGTTGCACGCCGCTAGTGGTCACGGGCTGTCTCTGCCGTTCCGCGGCATCTCGGCTGGTCCCGGTCCGATCGCGCCTGTCAGGTAGCGGAGCCCGCCGATCGGCCGGGCCGTGGCGACGCTCCAGAGAGCTCGGTCCTTTGTCGCCAGCGTACGTGAGGCCGCAGTCCTGCTCTCCCGACGGGATGTCCCGTCGTCCTCGCGGCGGCGCCGGGCTCGCGGGTCCTGGCATCAAGGAAGTGGCGCTACGCGAGCCGTTCATGCGCGGGGCTGTCCCGTTGGTCGCGAGGGCGGTCCCAGTGCCAGCGAGCAGAGGCCCCACTGAGCCGAGCGCAGAGCCACCCTCGTGAGACCGAGCATAACCAGGGGGTCCGGCTTGGGATCCACCGATGCCCGCCGGTGCGCGGGGCGAGGCTCGCCGAGAGAGAGTGATGGCAGCGATGTTGTCGGGGTGGAGCTCGGGGGCGTACCAGTTGCCGTCCGATGCCTGCCACCAGCCATCAGTAGGGGTGCTGTCGCCATCGCCTGAAGCAAGTCCTCTCGCGCGCGCGTCGGGGTGGGTACTGCCCGGGTACCACTTTCCGTCCGAGGCGATCCACCACCCCTCGCCCAAGGGGACATCGCTCAGGGGTGCACTCCTTGCTCGTCACGCCAACTCCAACAACGGGATGCCATGGCCGACCTCCACTCCCGGTTTCAGCCAAGATTACCACTAATGGTGGTCATCTAGCTACGCTAAGTGGACTATATCGTGCGCATTGTCGCGGCCCAGGAGGTCCGCAACGCAAAGACGCGTACGTCTTCGAGTCGAGCCGCCGACACTGGTACGGTTCGGGTCGTGCGTGTCGCCGTGCTTGCTTCGGGAAAGGGCACGGTGCTCGAAGCCATCATCGCTTATGGCATTCCAGTGGCTGTAGTGGTCGTGGACCGCCCATGTGGAGCTGAGGGCGTTGCCCTGGCTGCTGGAATACCGGTCGAAGCTGTCTTGCGCTCGAGCTTCTCGGGTTCCTTCGATCGCGATGGCTTTACCGACGCGGTCGTCGACACACTCAGCGGCTATGCCGTCGACATCCTGGCGATGGCAGGCTATGGAACCGTGTTGGGCCCCTCAATTCACCGTGCCTACCCCGGTCGGATCCTCAACACTCATCCGTCGTTGCTGCCTGCGTTCAAGGGTTGGCACGCCGTCGAGGAAGCCTTGGTCGCCGGCGTGACCGTCACGGGATGCACAGTGCACGAGGCCACCCTCGATGTGGACGAAGGTCCGATCCTCGCCCAGGAGGCGGTGGCTGTGCTGCCCGGCGACACCGCCGAGAGCTTGCATGACCGGATCAAGGCGGTGGAGCACGGCCTGTACCCTGCCGTGATCCGTGCTGTGCTCGACGCTCACGCCAGTCTCGCCGCGGCGACCGAGCGGTCCGAAGCGCGAGCCATCTGCGGATCATGAGGGCACTTTTGTCCGTCTTCGACAAGAAGGGACTGGAGCGTCTCGCCACAGGTCTCGTCTCGCTGGGTTTCGAGCTCGTCGCCAGTGGTGGTACCTCGAAGGTGCTGCTCGCGGCCGGCATCGCACATCTGAGCGTCGAGGAGGTGACGGGATCGCCGGAGATGCTCTCGGGGCGGGTCAAGACCCTCCACCCTGCGATCCACGGCGGGATTCTCGCCGAGGCTGACAACCCTGTGCACGTGGCCGAGCTGAGACAGCTCGGGATCGAGCCGATCGAAGTCGTAGTCTGCAACCTCTACCCCTTCAGGTCGAGCCCATCGGTGGAGATGATCGACATCGGTGGCCCGGCAATGGTCCGGGCGGCCGCGAAGAACCATGACCACGTTGCGGTAGTGGTGGATCCGGCCGACTACGAGGTGGTGCTCGACGAGATGGGTCAGGAGGGACAGGTCACGGCGCCAACGAGGCGCCGACTCGCGCGTGCAGCCTTTGCCCACGTTGCGGCCTACGACGCGAGCATCGTGTCCTGGTTTGACTCGATGGCGTCCGAAGGCCGCGCAGCGCTGCCGCCGAGCCTGCATCTGTCCATCGAG
>JAKACA010000107.1 GCA_021796455.1 Actinomycetes bacterium | reverse complement strand
GGATCTGTGCCACGGACCTACGTGGGGTGATCAGCTATGCCAACCCGGCCTGGGCACGCACGCAAGGCCTCGCCTCGCCACAGGAGGCAGTGGGACGGACACTGGCCAGCTTCCACGTCGCGGTCGCAGCCGGCCCAGGTACGACTCCCTATCCCTATGAACTAGCGCTTGATCCCGCTCGACCGGCGCGCTCGCTGATCGAGCATCCCCGCGATGACGGAAGCAGGCTCTGGGCCGAAGTCACGGTCACCCCACTGCTCGACGGGAAAGGCAGGACGATCGGTAGGCTCAGCACGGTCCAGGACGTGACTGCAGCAAGGGCGGCGGCGGTGGCACTCGAGGAAGCCGAGGAGCGGTTCCGCATAACCTTCGAGCGGGCGCCGCTCGGGATGGCTCTCACCACCCCGGAGGGAGACTTCCTCCAGGTGAACGACGCCCTCTGCGAGATGCTGGGAAGGAACGCTCCCGAAATCGTCGCGCTGGGGGTCTTTGGCCTAACTCACCCTGACGACATCGAGTCAACCCAGCAGCTGTTCCGGCAACACGGTTCGCAGGAGAGGCTCGTGAAGCGCTACCTGCATGGCGACGGCCACTTTGTCTCGGTCCAGATCACCGCATCCCTGGTCCGCGACCACCTCGGCGAGCCACGCTACTGGATTGCTCAGTTCCAAGATGTCACGACAGACGAGCGATCCAGGTTGCAGCTCACGCGGCAGGCTTTCCACGACCCTCTCACCGGCCTGCCTAACCGGTTGCTGTTCGAGGACCGCGTCCACCAGGCGCTCGCTCGTGCTCACCGGGAGCGCGGCACCCTTGCACTCGTGTTCTGCGACCTGGACGACTTCAAGACCATAAACGACCGCTACGGGCATCAAAGCGGTGACAACGTGCTGCGCTCAGTGGCGGCCAGGATTGAGGGCTGTCTCCGGGAGGCAGATACGGCAGCTCGCTTCGGCGGCGACGAGTTCGTCCTCCTGCTCGACGGACTGAGCGAGCCAGCACAGGCGATCGCGGCTGCCGACAGGGTCCAGGCCGCCTTCGGGCAACCACACTCGCTAGGCGGTCGACAAGTGACGCTCGGCGTGAGCATCGGCATCGCGCTCAACTGTCCCCGGACCATCGCGCTGGAGACACTGCTGGAGCAGGCCGATAGGGCAATGTACGAGGCGAAGGCGGCAGGTGGCAACTGCTCGCGTCTGTTCGGCGCGTTGCCGGCGTGACCCCCTCGGATGCGGTCTCCGGGCCCGTCGATCAGGCTGCCTTGTCTTGCTCGGCGTCTGCAAGCGGCCTGCGATCTTCCGCCGCTTCTAGTGAGCCGGCTCCTCGCGGTGGCTCGGGCGACGGAGGAACCGCCCACGGGGCTTTCCTGTGATCTTTCCACCCGTAAAGACCGCCTCGCCGCTAAGGAAGGTATCGGTCACCTTCGCTGTCATCTCGAAGCCCTCAAAGGGCGTGTACTCCTGCGACGACTCAGACTCCACCGCCCGTACAACCCAGTTCGTGTCGGGGTCGATCAGGCAAAAGTCGGCGTCGTAGCCCAAGTCCACGGTGCCCTTGGTATGCAGCCCGAAACGCTGGGCAGGGTTCCACGAGATCAGCTCGGCTACCCGCCCGAGCGATAGCCCCCGTCGGGTGCCCTCGGTTATCAGCCCGGGCAGCAAGTACTCCGTCCCCCCGAAACCCGACTTGGCCAGGAACACGTCCTCGCGCGGAGAGCCGAATTTCGTCTCGTCCCTGCAGCAGGCGTGATCGCTGGCAACCCAATCGATATTGCCGGCATGCAGCTGAGACCACAGAGCCTCGACGTCCTCGCGGGGACGAAGGGGCGGGTTGACCTTGCCGCCGATTCCGGCTGCTGCGGTGTCGATGTCGGCGAGAAGATGTCCGATAGTGACCTCGCGCCGGAAGTCGATGTGAGGAAAGGTCTTGGCCATCAGCAGTGCCGCTTCGACTGCCTTGCGGGACGAAAGGTGCAACAGATTAATCTTGCTGAGTCCTGTCTCATGGGCAAGGTAGGAAGCGATGGTGACGGCGAGGCCCTCGGAATGGGGTGGCCGGGAGGCGTGGTACGCCTCGAGGCCAGTCAACCGCCCCTCCTCCTCGACGATTCTTGTGTACGCAGCCATGATCTCGGCCGTCTCACAGTGCAGCGAAAGGGAGATGTCGTCAGCGATGTCGGCGAATCGTCCCTCCTCGCGGGCACGCTGGATAGCGCGCATGACGAACTCGAAATGCGCGTAGTCATAGGACTCTCCCTCAGGGAGCATGAGGAACTGGTCTTGGGCGCTAGAGCGGCCGTGCAGTCCGTGCTTTCCGTAGAACATGAAGATCTTGAACGACGGGATGCCGAAGTCCGAGATGAGCGAGGGAATCTCGTCGACATGGCTGCGCAGGATGGGCGCTACGTGGAAGCTGTAATCGACGAAGGCTCTGCCGGCGGCAGCATCGAGCGCGACCGGGATGACTTCTGAATAGGGCCCGCTGCGGTTGAGATAGTACGCTCCGGTGCGCAGGTAGGTGATCCCTGTGGTGACACCGCCCTGGGCACACGCCCGGCTCTCGGTCACGGTATCGGCATCAAGAGGGTTGTAGATCCCCCAGTGCTGGTGAACGTCGACCGCTCCCGGGAACAGGAGTCGCCCACTTCCGTCGGCGACGGCTGCGGCCTCCTCGGCTGGAATGGACGTCTCGACCCTGACGAAGACTCCGTCCTTGACGCCGACGTCGAGCAACTCCGGCTCGCGTCCCGGGCGCACCACCTTGGCGTTCTTAACCAGCAGGTCGAGCATTGCTCAGCTCCTCCTCATTCTGCAGCGCACCGTTGCTGTTCACTCTTGGGTGCGGTAGTCGTCAGCTGACGGCATCTCGAAGGACATCGCTTCGAAGAGAACCTCCACCGATGGCAGGTCCTCCAGGTGAGCCACGAGATGACGCACCGCGCTCGCCGCGTCGTCGGTCAGGTGACGCCCAGCATTGTCGCTGAACTTGACGGACAGCTCGTCGTAGGAGAGAGGTCGGTCCGGGCCGCCCCTCGTGGTCATGACAGCCTCCACTATCTCGTCTCCGTCGTCGAGCGTCGCCCGCAGCACCGAGGGGAACTGGGCTGGGAATATTGCCGAGCAAGCCGGGTCGGCTACTACGTCGACCTTGGCCATTATCGACTGTCGGACGGGGTCGTTGGCCAGCTCATCGGTGTAGTCGTCGAGGCCGACTCCGAGCCCACTTCCCCCGAGCAGCCCCGCGGCAACCGCGTAGGGCCCACTGAACTGGGCCATGTAGCCAGTGGAGGGGTTGCGCTTTACGGCGATCGGCTCGCCGAGCGTCCGCACTATCGCCTCTGGGACACCGAGCTCCAGCCTCACGATCCGGTCGACATCTACACCCTTTCGGCGCATTGCGATGGCAGCATCGACGGCGGTGTGAGTGAAGTGGTTTGCCGGGTAAGGCTTGAAGAAGATCTTCGGCACCTCCCAACGCTCACCGAGCCCCTCGGTGATCCATTTCGGGAAGAACTCGCCGTGCAGCCACGCCTGGAAGAACCCGAATCGACCCTCGAGGACGGTCGGCGGTCCCGTGAACCCCAAGCCCACCAGGTCCGTTGCGACGAGACCGGCGTGGGCAGCCCAGCCGCAGTGCATCCGCTTGACCGTCCCTCCGGTGCGATTGGCTTCGATCACCCCCGAGCCCATCGACGCTGCTAGACCGAGAGCGCTCGCCACACCCTCTTCGTCCAAGCCTGCAAGCAGCGCGGTAGCGACAGCCGCACCGAGAGTCCCGCAGATCGAGGTCGCATGCTGGCCGTGCTCGAAGAAGATGGAGCGCCCGCTCTCTTCGTCATAACCAGCCATCCCGAGGCGGACACATACCTCCAGCCCGCAGGCTATGGCTGCTATCAGCTCTCGGCCATCTCGCCCGTGGGCCTCAGCTGCGGCCAAACCAGCAGGCACCACCGAGGCGCTCGGGTGCAACACCGAGGGCAGGTGAGTGTCGTCGTAGTCGAGCGAATGAGCGAGCGTCCCATTGACCAGCCCCGCGAGCCCAGCGGGCATAGCTTCATGGACCCCGACTGCGTGTGCCTCACTTCGGCCCCCCTGGTGGACTGCATAGCGCCTGATCGCTGCACTCGTGTCGAGAGAGCTGGCAGCCACACAGATCCCGAGGATGTCGAGAACCCGCTTCCGGACGCTGTCGATCACTTCCTCGGGGAGGCAGTCGAACGGATTGCCAACAGCGAACTCCGCCACTTGCTCTGCCAAGGTCCGCTCAGGCACCAGCCACCACCGCGAGCGGACGAAGCGGCGAGCCTGTGGCGCCGACGAGGCAAAGTGGGGAGGCCACGAAGGTGAACTCGTGGACGCCAGCCGCGCCCAGCTCATCGAGGTCGAGCGCCTCGATGATGTAGACGCCTCGCTCTACGAGCAGCACGCGATGGGCAGGCAACAGGCTATGGCCGCCACCGGGAGCCAGGTGCTCGAAAGCAATCGTGTCGGCCCCGACTGCCAAAGCGCCGGTGTCGGCCAGCCAGACTGCGCCGGCCTCACCAACCCCGGGAACGCCTGACTCGCGACCGAGGTACGACTCCGTGCCGTCACCGAAGCGACGTCCCCAGCCACTGCGGATCAGCACGACGTCGCCCGGCTCGGGACGCACATCGTGGTGGTCCATGGTTGCCTCGAGGTCAGCGACGGTGATCTCGTATCCAGGCGGGCACGCGTCAAGCCCGAGGGCGCTCGCCACGTCGAGCAGCACCCCTCGGGTCACGATAGGTGCGATCGTATGGACCCCGTGGTCGAGGAACTTTCCCCCCAGTTGGGCCTGGGCCGCGTCCGCCCCGCCGTGCAGGCGGCCCCGGTAGGACACGTGTGCCAGCGAGTCGATATGGGTGCCGACGTGGGTTCCGCTGGCGATGAGGTCATTGGCCGCCGAGCTGCCGTCGGAGCGGTCCTGGTCGCCGTGTCGCCTGGGGAGTGTGTGCCAGTAGGGAGGGTGGTTGGGCGACTGGGGCATGCCGACGAACATGGGACGTCCCAGGTCGTATACCACGATGCCCGCTCGCAGTGCGTCAAGGAGGCGGTCGGTCATGCGACGACACCCTTATCGCGGAGCTGTTGCACGGCATCACCAGGTAGTCCCAGCTCGCCAATGAGCACCTCGTCGGTGTCAGCTCCGAGGCACCGGCCGGGAAAGGCTATCCGCCCCGGGGTGACCGACATACGCCAGAGCACGTTGTGCATCATCACGCGGCCGATGTCATCGTCGGGCACTTCGGTCAACATCTCGGTTTCGCGGACATGGGGATCCTCGACGATGTCTCGAGCGTCATAGACGGGAGCCGCGGCAGCCTCGACCCCGATGAAGGCCGCCATGACCTCGTCGCGGTCGCGAGCCGCGATCCATTCCCCGACATAGTGATCCAGCAGGTCGACGTGCTCAGCGCGGCCGCCTCCCGAGCTGAACCAGGGTTCGTCGATGACCTCTGGATGGCCGACCAGACGCAGGACCCGCTCGGCTATCTGCTGGGCGCTCGTCGAGACAGCCACCCACCTGTCGTCCCGGGTCCGATAGATGTTGCGGGGCGCGTTGTTGGTCGAGCGGTTGCCGTGCCGAGTCTCGACGATCCCCGTGTGGTGATAGACGCTTGGAGCTGGTCCGACGGCGGTCATGATCGGCTCGAGAATGCTCATGTCTATGACCTGACCGGCTCCCCCGCCTACCTCCCGGTGGCGCAATGCCATCAAAATAGCCGCCACGCCCGCGATCCCACAGATGCTGTCGGCCAGGCCGAAAGAGGGCAGGGTGGGCGGCCCGCCGGCCTCCCCGGTCATGTGCGCGAAGCCACTCATCGCCTCGGCGAGGGTGCCGAAGCCGGGCCGTGCGGCATATGGACCTTTCTGGCCAAAGCCGGTAAGACGCAAGATCACGAGACCAGGGTTGACCTGCTGGAGACGCTCCGGTCCGATGCCCCACCGCTCCAGGGTGCCGGGTCGGAAGTTCTCGACGACCACATCAGCCCGCTCAGCCAAACGGACGAACACTTCGGCGCCTTCCGGGTTGCCGAGGTTGATTGCAACGGTTCGCTTGTTGCGCGCGACCTCCTTCCACCAAAGGGGGACCCCGTCAAGCTGAACCCCGTGACCGCGCAGGTTGTCGCCGGAGACGGGATGCTCGACCTTGATGACGTCGGCTCCGAAGTCACCGAGGATCTGGCAGCACAACGGCCCGGCAAGGATGGTCGAAGCGTCGATCACCCGCACTCCAGCCAAGCTCTGGGGTGCATCCATAGACGAGATTGCTCCATCCGGGGTAGTTCCGCTATTCGGAAGGGGATCGGATTAGCATACCAACGGATCAAGGCACCGGCTGAGACTCCCACGCCCTGTAAGTTCGGCGCCCGGCCGGTTCGAAGGAGAGCGCTGAAGATGCAGCGGCCTTACCGTAGTTACCTCTATGTCCCCGGCTTTGAAGGTCGCCGGATAGAAAAGGCGCTGCAGAGCGAGGCGGACGCCGTGATCCTCGACCTCGAGGATGCGGTCCCACCAGACCGCAAGACCGAAGCGCGACAGGTCGCGGCCGCGATGGTTCGCGAGGCCCTTCCCAAGCCGGTCTTCGTACGGATAAACACCTTGGCCAGCGGACTGGCCGAAGGCGACATCGCTGCCATGGTCGGCCCCGGACTTACTGGAGTGCGGCTCCCGAAGGCAGAGAGCAGCGCCGATATCCGCCAGGTGGCATGGTGGCTCTCACGAGCCACGACCCATCAGCCCGTAGCACTCGTGCCGTTGGTCGAGTCAGCACTTGGGGTGGAAAGGGCGTGGGAGCTCGCAGCCGCCAGTCCGGCTGTGACTGCACTTGCCATGGGGGAGGCTGACCTGCGGGCCGATCTTGGCGTGACCGCGGACGACGGGCTCATCTATGCACGCTCGCGCTGTGTCAACGCCGCCCGCGCGGCTGGCATCGTAGCGATCCAGAGCGTGTTTCCCGATATAAGAGATATGGACGGACTGCGCTCCTCGACCGAGCGTGGCCGGGCACTCGGCTTCCTTGGGCGCTCGGCCATTCATCCTTCACAGGTTGCCGTGATCAACGAGGCGATGACTCCGAGCGATGACGAATGCCGACGAGCCGAGGAGGTTCTCGCAGCATACGAGAAGAGCCGCCGGGCCGGACTTGGTGCAATGGTGACGGCTGCAGGGCACTTCGTTGACGATGCCGTGGTCCGAAGCGCCCGGGTCACCCTCGCCCTGGCCCGCGGTCCCGCGTCTCCGGGCTCACAGGTAGCAGGATCCGCCTGAGCTGACTCACATGGTCCGCGACCGACCAGGGGCCAGTGACCGCAACTGCCAGCTCGCGCCCGAGATTTTCATGCCACCTTGCGCGAGCTGTAGACGAGCTCCGTCAGGCGGTCCTCCTCTAGAGCCTCACCCGACAGTTCCCCTACGATTCGCCCGTATCGAAAGACAAGAACTCGATCGCACACTCCGGCAAGGTCTCCCAGATCCGAGCTGGACATGACGAACGTTCCGCCCGCCTCAGCAGCGCGGCGCAACCGCTGGAAGATCTCTTGTCTCGCCCCTATATCTACTCCCTGCGACGGCTCGTCAAGCAGCATGACCGCCGGCTCTGTCCTGAGCCACTTACCCAGTAGGGCCTTTTGCTGATTCCCACCGCTTAGAGTCGCGAGCTGACTATCGGGAAGCGACGGCCGCACACCGTAGTCGCTGAGCAGCCGCGACACGTACGCGACCTCACGGCCCCGGCGCAATCTGCCTCGCTCATAGAAGTTGCGCAAGACCGGGAGGCTGACATTCTCGCGAATGCTGAGCGGTCCGATTCCTGACTTCCCTAAGCGATCAGCTGGCAGTAGCACGATCCCGAGCTGGGTTGCCCGCCGAGGATGCAGCGATGTCACTGCAACGTCCTCTCCGCTGAGCTGGACGCTGCCAGCGCTCGCAGGAATCTCACCGAACAACAGGTATGGGACCTCCGCCTGACCCATCCCGATCAGGCCAGCGAGCCCGAGAATCTCGCCCCGGTGGACGTCGAAGTCCACGTCGGATACGCTTCCCCCGCTCAATTTCCGGACCGATAGAGTCACTTCCCCCAGCCGCGGCGCGTTCTCGTGAGCCACGCTCTCTACGGCGTGCCCGAGAATCAGCTCCACGAGGCCATCCTCGTCCAGCTCGCCAGTGGCGGTCGTCACAATCAACTTGCCATCGCGCAAGACCGTGACGCGCTCGGTCAGCTGGAACATCTCCTCCAGACGATGCGACACAAGCACTATCGCGGTGCCGCTATCCGCGAGCTGCCGGATAGCGCTAAAGAGGCGCTCCACGCCGTCGGCCGGCAGATACGCGGTCGGCTCATCCAGAATGATCACACCCCGCTCGTTTGCACCAGCATCTGTGAAGGCACGAGCAATCGCGACCAGTGCCCTGTCGAGCGCGCTCAAGCTGGATATAGGAGTGTCGACAGGCGCATCGACCTCGAATCGAGCTAACGCCCCTGCCACGGCTCGCCGCTCCATGCGCCAGTCGATATTCCACGCGAAGCGGCTCCGGTAACGGCCGACTCTCATATTCTCGAGGACAGACAGGTTCGCCACCAGCCCAAGATCTTGATGAACGAAGCTGAGACCGAGCTGCGAGAGCGTCCTCGCATGCACAGGGAGGGGAACCTCACGGCCCGCGACCTTCAGCCGTGCCCCCGGATCCGGAGCGTGATAGCCGGCCAACACCTTGATCAGGGTCGACTTCCCGGACCCGTTGCGCCCGACGAGGCCATGGATCTCGCCGGGCGCAACTACCAGGTCCACGCCTTCGAGTGCCCGCACGCCACCGAAAGACTTGGAGAGGCCTGTGATCTCCAGTGCCGCTTCAGACACTCAGCGTCCCCTCATGCAAGAACAGCGGCAACGGCCTGCCCATCTCGTCTCTCACTTACAGGACTCGCCCCACAACTTGTGGTAGTCACAGGCCCAATTGACCGGACCATACCATGTTGAGGAGTTGTGAACATTTATCTTTGCCAGATCCGCGCTGTCGAACATTCGCAACGGAACATTCTCATTCACGACAACCGGAGATCCCGTGAGCACCCGAAGCGTCTCATCGGTGAGCGCATAGGCATACCAGCGATTCGGTCCCCCGATGTCGGCCGCCAGATCCGTGTGCCGTGCCAGCTCCGTCTGCATGACCACTGGGGTCGCGTTAAAGGACGCGACCTTGATCGTTCGACCGACATTTGTCTGCTCGATCGCCGGCAGCATGTAAATAGTCATCCCGTCATACAGCGGAAGGAGATAATCCAAACTGGGATTGGCAAGTAGGTCCGAACGTGTCAGCGTCGGGAGCTGCGTCGCCCAGTTCGGGATGAGCACGTTCTGCACCGGGCGCGCCTTGTCTCCGGGGCAGTACTGCGTAAGCGCCCTCTGAATCCCTTTCACCTCCGCGGCAGAAGGCTGGGCACTGCTCGTGCTCGTTATTATCTGTGGATAACCAGAGCAGTGGGACTGCGCAGCAAACCAAGCCCCGAGAATGTGGCCTACTTCGGGATAGTTGAACGTAACTTCCGCGAGCGCGCCCTTCGCCTGAGACCGTCCTGGAACCCCAGTCTGACCGGTAATGACCTTTATCCCGGCGGCTTTGGCCTGGGTGACGTACTTCTGGATAAATGTTGTGTTGAGTGCGAGCGCGATCAGCACATTTGGATGCTCCGAGATGCCCTGCTGCATGCATGACACAATCCCCGTCGGACTACCCCCAGCGTCACAGATCGACGCGCGCACCCCAAGCGCGCGTAGCTGCGCTTGCGCAGTATCAGCCCATTCTGCCAGCGCCGGTATCTCCTGAGTCAGGTTGACAATATCGACGCTCTTCCCTCTGACCGATCCTATTCGCCTCACCGGCTTGGTCGGCCCTCGCCACACGACCGGACGCTCTGACGCGGCAAGATAGCGTTCTGCGGCGGCGACGCCCGGCTTGACGGCCGTCTTCTTTATCCCGGCGTGGGTCGCTGACCCGCCGCGCAGGCTGGAGGCGCTACTTACGGTAGTTAGTGATACGGCCAGAAGGGGAACAATCACCAAGGCCAGCACCGCGGCATAATTCTTCCGGCGGCTCCAGATAGAGACGCCTCCCGTTTGTGACTTCATGACACTCTCCTCTCTCAATACTGGTAAGCCCATCCGACATGACTGTCTCATTTGCT
>JAKACA010000106.1 GCA_021796455.1 Actinomycetes bacterium | reverse complement strand
TCTCCCAGGGGGATGATGACGGTGTCCACCTGATTCTCTTCGTCGAGAACGAATCCGGCCATCTGCTCGACGTCGGGGGCTTGGCCGACGTGCCGACGAGGTTGGCCAGGGTCCGGCGTTGGCGCTGACGGGTCCGTGGGGAAGGGCGGGCTGGCGCCCGACGTTGGGCGTCGCGCTGGCGCTCAGCGCATGCGTCGGCGACCGCCAGGTTGCGCACGACGAGCGCGCAGGCCAAGAACAGGCTCATCGGGGCAAGCCCCATCACCCGGTGCCATCCCCGGGCGACGTCGATCGCGGCGGGGTCCTCGATGCGGGCTTGGTCCGCTCGTCTGCCGAGCGCCGGACATTGAGCGGCGCCAGGCCTTCCCGGGGCAGTCGGGTGCTGCACCTCAGGGTTCGTATGTAACGAGTCCGGAACTGGACGATCGGTGAGAGGGGGCTGGGCGTTGCTCACGAAGAGGCAACCGGCGACCGGACGACTTCACGACGGTTCTCAACCATTCGATGGCATCAAGATGCGTGTGGATATACCTCCCGCTGTGAGTGTGCCCGACGAGAGAACTGTGTGGAGTTTCGTGGGCAGCAATCCGCTTGCGAATGTTGTACCACCCGGTGCAAGTGTCGCCGGTACCCCCGGCTTGGACGCAGCAGAGTTACAACCACTCATCAGCGGTAACGCCGCCGTGAGGAAGGCGAGGACCGCGACACGAATCTGCCGTCGATGGGTCCACCTGGCGACTGGGATGAGTTTCAACAACTCGAGTGCCGTCCAGACCGCACATAGACCGAGACCGGTATCGCGCGTTCCGCCAGCCCTGTCTTAGCGTACGGGAGGTCACGCGTTGCCAAGTTTCGGTAGGCACCGCCAAGTATGAACCCCGTCGGGTGTGAGTCGAACTCTATGATGAGGGTGGCCTTGGACTGCAAAATGGTTTTACCAACGACAGACGTCGGAGATGTCCAGTCAGGTGTTTGAACGCCGACCGTGGACTTTACCGCCGGCGGAGCTCCTTTGGCGATGGGACGGTTCGTCAGTCCACGCATGTCCACGAGTCTGAGGTTCTGGCGCACGAAACCGAAGTAGCCAACTTCAGTGGTCGCAACGGTCGCCCCGGGCGGAACACACGCGGCGATCCGAGGGAGCGCGAGCCACACCTCGGTGATTGGCTGGTAGTCCCCGGCAGCGACTATCGACCGATTGTCGATGCCAGTCAGCGCCCACGCAGGATCGTGGATGAACGACAGTGGAAAGACCGACGCTGCGATGAGCGGGAGGCCCCCCGCGAAGGTCAATATCGCGACGGTCGCTGGTGGACCCCGGCGGTGCAAGAAGTCGATGAGCGCGTACAAGCCGAGCATTTCCAAGCACGCAACTTCGACGAAAGTCGGTGCAAAGAAGCGCCCCCCGATCATCCAGTCGCCTCCCGAGGCCAGGACGAAGCCCGCTTGTGCCACGACGACCGCGACCAAGTACAGGCCCCGGCGGAACCGAAGTGCCACGTAGCCAACCCCGCCGATCAGGAATCCGACTTGGACGACAAAGAGGATCTTCGACACCCCTTCGCCAAGCGACGACGGAAGAGGCGTGAAGTATCCGGCCCCGACGCCCATCCCCGGCTGCAAGGCACTCAGGAGGTACTGCCAGCCATTATGCAGCGCGGGCCCCAGCTCCATTTCCTTGGCGTAGAACGTGTTGGGCAGCGGATCACGGTAGTAGAGCCAGCTCGCCAATGCATCACACCCCGCGCACAACAGGCCCCCGAAGCCCACGGCAAGAGGAAGTCTGCGCGTGCCGTGCCAGTCGACGAACACTCCAGCGAGGGCGACTGCGCACACGACGAGGAGCGCGTCGGGGCGAGTGAGGACAGCAGCGGCCGCAAGAAGCGCGATCCCGGCCCGTGACGATGGCCTTCCACCCACGACGAGAGTCCTCACGAGCCAGACGAGCAACCATGCCTCGAGCGCCGTCGACAACGCGTTGGACGAAGCGAACGCCAGCGTCCACCCGGTGGCAACCACGACGCACCCAGCACGGCGAAGACCGCGCGAGAGACTCGGAAGGCCATACAGGATTCGCCCAGCCTCGTGCACGGTCAGGAGCCCGAAGAGTAGTGAAGCCAGCTTCAGCTTGAAGAGCGCATGCCCCCAAGGAAGCGCATACGCAGCGATGGCGATCAGTAAGTGGAGAGGGCTCGTGATTCCCTGAACGTGCTGACCTCGATTGAATACGGGGCCATAGCCGTGGACCACGTTGGCCGCAACCCGCAGGGTGATGAATGGGTCGTCGGCCGTGGTGGCAAAGACAAGCGCCACGCAGACAACGAAAGGGGCGTAAAGAAAAACAAGTGCCTCAGCACGCGAAATCCGAAGAGTCCGAGGAACCGGTGGCGCGCCGATCAGCGCGGGAGTCGGGGTCTCGGTTTCTTTGTACGACAACAGCTCCGCCACGCGGCCCCTCCGCTGCTCGCACGAGAGCATACGAACGGCGCGTCAACTGTTTGTCAACAACAGCTGGTCCGACGCGCATTTGTGCTCCATTGGATCGAACGACGTGCACGGCTCGCGCACGTCGTTCGATCATGGACCTGGACGACCATCTGCATTCCTTGGTCGTTGTCGCCACCGGCTTCAACGAGAGCATCAACGTCTGGATGAACTCCTCCATGGCGCAAGGAGCCTCTGGGGATGAGATGACGCCGCTGTGCAGGGCGCGGCCCGCCGGGCGGCAACTCGCCCCGCTATTTGAGAAGGGCGGTTTGAATCGCCCTGGCTCTCCCGAGCGATCCACGCAGACCGCTACGACGCCATGTGCGGATCCATTGCCGTGTGTTCCGATTCGGAGCCGCGCCGCGACCATCCTCAAGGTCACCGACTCCGGGCGCGCCAGGCAGCCCCCGGTGACCCAGGCGTCGATGTCAGCCGGGTAAAGACAGCCAGCACGCGGCCACGTCCTTCGAGGCAGCCGAGCAAGGCGACGGCAGTGCTGAGCGCGCTCGCGGCGTGTCGGGTGGGGGCCTCGCCGCCGGGTGAGCGGACGCGTCCCGGGCGGTGACCCTCGTGGCAGCGCAGTGCCTGTGTACGGGACTACCTGCACGGAGGTCGGTAGCTCGCACCTTGGACGTAGAGGGCCCACTCCTTGCGGGTGATCGCGGCTCCGGCGAGGGCGCAGACACGTCTTGCGGCATCCTGAGGCTGGTAATCCCAAAGATGCACCGTGTTGTCGCTGCCGCTGGCCACGAGCACCCTGTTGTCGGGGTTGAACGCGACGGCGAAGACTTCGTCTTTGGCCGCGCCCAGCGTGTCGAGGAGCTGCGGGTGCGCAGGGTCGGAGATGCTCCAAAGCCAGACCTCGTGGGCGGTCGACGCGGCAGCGAGCGTGCGCCCGTCGGGGCTCACCGCCAACGCGTAGACGTAGCCGGTCGGAATCGAGAGCCGCGGCCCGATAAGACGGGGTCGGGAGGGGTCCGCGATATCCCACATCCGGATGGTGCCGCCGGCACTGCCGGCGATGAGCGTGCGGCCGTTGGGAGTGATGACGGTGTCGTAGGCGTAGGTTGAGAAGCCTCCGAGCGTCACCATCCGCCGGGGACGATCCGGGTGGCTGACGTCGTAGATGCGAACCTTCGTGTCGCTGGATGCCGTCGCGAGGAGCCTCCCGTCGGGAGAGAAGGAGAAGCCGATGACCTCGCCCGAGCTCTGCTGGAAGGGTGGGAACTGACGGGGCTTGGCAGGGTCGGCCACGTTCCAGATGCTCACGTGCCCGCTGTCGTCTCCCGCAACGAGGAGCTTTCCGTCAGGACTGAAGCCGAGCTGCTCGATGTACGGCTTGACGGCGTGCAGCGTCGGCCCGATCGGAACGGGGTGCTGGAGGTCTGCAAGGTCGAAGAGGCGGATCTGTGCTGTCGCGTTGCCGACGGCGAGGAGTCGGCCATTCGGGCTGACCGCTGACGCCCCTGCAGCAGCGCCAAAGTCACCCGGCAGCGCGACGTTGATCACGCGGGTCGGCCGCAGGGGGTTGGCATTGTTCCAGATGGTGAGTCCGCCCGCGGGTCCGGCGCTGCCGGCAACGAAGAAGCGGCCGTCGCGGGGATAGGTCAGCGAGAAGACGTTCCCAGGCTCTGTGTAGGTGCTCGGCGGCGGCATCTGCCAGATCCGGGTCACGCCCCCCGAGTCGGCCGAGACCAGGCTGCGGCCTCTCGACGCGAATGCCAGGCTCGTGATCGGGTCGGGGTTTCCGAAGCTCGCAAGCAGTGCCATCGTCCGCGCGTTGTAGATGTGCAGGGTCCCGTCTGCGGAAGCTTCGGCCAGGATCGACCCGTTCGGGCTGTAGGCGGTGCTGGTCACCTCGGAGCTGGCCGCGGTGATCGGCCCGTGGACGAGCTGAAGCTGGTCGTTGCTTCGTAGCCTCCACGTCTCGATCGTGTCGTCGTTCCCGATGCCCACGGCAAAGGTCGTGCCGTTCGGCTCGAAGGTGATGCTTTCGAAGTCCGCTCCTCCCGTGCCGGGCGCGACGAGGGGAACTGGGTCGCCTGTCCTCCAAAGATCGAGCGTGCCGTTCTGACCGGCTGCGGCGAGCCAGGAGCTGTGCGGACTGTATGCGACAGCTTTCACCGCGTCTCCATTGAGAACTGACAGCACCCTTTGGGCCACCGGCCGGTCGGGACTGCCGAGTCCCCACTGGTGAATTGAGCCGCCACTGTCGCCAGCCGCGAGTCGAGTTCCTCTGGATGTGAAGGCGAGCGAGTAGATGGTGCCCCCGAGATCCCTCAGAGTGGCGAGGTGCACGGGGCTCGAGGGATCCGCAATGCCCCAGAGGGTGACGGTGGCGCCCGTGCCACCGGCCGCCAGCAGCTTGCCGTTGGGGGACATCGCGATGGCGAAGTCCTGCTGTGACGCCGGTCCGGCCCTGAGCAGTGCGAGCTTGACGGGCGTCCCAGAGGTGAGACGGTAGAGCGCGACCGTGTCGGTGGCCGACTGCGCGACGGCAAGGAGATGAGCTTCCGACGAGGTGGCGACGAACTCCGGTCCGACCGGTCCGAGCAGCCGCGTCGGGATCTCCCCCGCGGTGGCGTCCACCAAGGTGGAGCGGGCTTGGACGGTCGGGGAGATCTGGTAAGCGACCAAGGCCAGCTGCGCAGCCAGAGCGGGGTCGGTCGGCTGGAGCTGCTGGGACTCGACGGCCACCTGTCTTGAGAGCGCCTGGTTGCGCGCCTGGTCGGCGTGCACCCGAGCGTCGACCGCCACACCGGCAAGCAGGCCGGCCGCGATCGCAAGCGCGGCGATGGCCACCAAGAGCTGGTGGGTCCGTCTCGTGTGACGACGACCGGCGCGCACCTGCTCGTCCCGGTAATCGGCCGAAGCCTGCAGGAATTCGCTCTCTGCACGGTTGAGGTCGCGTTCTCGACCGGGGCTCGCCGCCAGTTCGAGGGTGGTCTCGAGGCGCGCACCTCGCCACAGCAACGACTCGTCGTGGCCGGCATCCTCCCAGCCTCTGGCAGCGTCGGCGATCTGATGATGGACCCGGAGCCATCCACGGTCAGAGCTCACCCACTCGTCGAGGCGAGGCCAGGCACCAAGGAGTGCTTCGTGGCTGATCTGGATCGTCTGCGCGTCCGTCGTCACCAGCCTGGCTGCAAGGAATCGCTCGACCACTGCTCTCGCCGAGTCCCCGTCTTCTTTACTCACGCCGGCGAGCAGCTCCTCGCGGCTCGCCCGTCGCCTCGTGGGTGGTCCATCGCCTTCGATGCGCACCAACCTGCCGAACATGCGACGCGCCTGATCCTGCTCCGGTCCCGTCAAGTCCGCGAAGAGCTCCTCTGCAGCTTGGCGGACTGCCCCCCTGAGCCCTCCGACCGCCTGGTAGTCCGCGATCGTCAAGTGGTTGCGGGTTGCCCGATCCCAGGTGGCGAGCAGCGCATAGGAGAGCAGCGGAAGCGCGCCCAGCTCGTGGGCGAACCCCTCAGGGCTCCCGGGCGACAGCTCGGCCAGGATCAGGTCGACGAGCCCATCTTCGATCCCACCCCCAACCTCTCGGACCGGTCCGATGACCGCGTCGCGAAGCTCGCTCGGGGTCATCGGAGCGAGGATCACCTGGTTGCGCAGAGCGGGGAGCAGGCCCCTCTCCGACACCGCCGCGTGGTAGAAGTCGGCGCGCAGGCCGAGCACGACGAGCGACGTCTCGCAGAGCTCCTCGATCGTCTCAAGCACGCCGCCTCGCTCATTGCTTTGGAGCATGAGGGCGGCTTCGAGCTGATCGACGACCACGAGCCTCCGCACGGTGACGTCGCCGGGTGTCGGGGCGCGATGGCCGTCCACCAGCTGTTCGGGAACGAGTGACTCCACCGACCACTCCCCTGGAGTGCCGCCGAGGGCGCCGGCGCGGACCGCAGGCAAGAGCCCTGCCATGAGGAGAGACGTTTTCCCGGATCCCGACGGTCCCACCACGGCCATGGCACTGCCGGCCGACCCCGCTCGGGCGCGGGCGGGGTCGCGGAGCCGATCGAGCAGCTCTTCGACCGCCTGCTGCCGGCCGAAGTAGAGGTCGGCGTCGACCTCCCGGAAGGCGTCCAGGCCGCGGTACGGGACGCGACCCTTCGCGACCCGTCCATCTGTGGCGTGGCGGACCCGGGTCAGAGCAGTCACCCATTCAGTCACGAGCGTCGGGTCCTGCACGCCGCAGGCGTCGAGGATCGCTCGGAAGAGCGGGACCTGTCGGGCTCCTGGAACGTGGCGTCCGGCGAAGTAGTCGCCCAGCGTCGCCACCGGGGCGTCGACCACTCTGGCGAGATCCCGGACGGTGAGCCCCGCTGCCCTTCGCAGCGCAGTCAGCTCACGGGCGAGATCATCGCGGTCGTGGATCCAGTCGGGACCTGGGTGTTCGCCAGCCACGTGGCCGCGCCTCCGCTTCGCATGCCAGGTGTTGCGCCCCGGATGTCACGCGTCCGGCGCCTGGGAAATCGTAGACAGAACCGGTGGCTCGCGCCGAGGCGTGCGCGTCCGAAGTTGTACGGAGTCGTCCGCGCCCATTCCCATTTCCGCGGCCCCTCATTACCGTACGCGCGGGCCGCTCGCGCGAGCTCAATTTCCTGTCACCGGACGGCCGGGTCCACGCCGTATGGAGGGGTACGATGCGTGAAGTCTCCCGTAAAGCAGTTCTTCGACGGGTGTCCCGAGGCTCTGGGCGCCGACTTTCGTTGCTAGCGGCCACGGTCGCGCTGCTCCTCGGCGCGGGCGTCCAGCTCGCCGGGATCGGGACGGCCGGGGCGACGACACCGCCGTCTTTTACCTGGAGCGGGGCGGGGGCGGCGCTGACATGGAGCACAGGGACCAACTGGGCAGGGACGGCTCCCACGGGCACGGTCGGCACCCTGACCTTCCCGGACCTGACAAGTACCGGTTGTGACACTTCGACGCCGCCGACGGGCAAGGCGTGCTACACCACGACCGACGACGTCGGGGGGCTCACCGCCACTGGCCTGGTGTTCACACGCCCTGGCAAAGGTTACGACGTCAGCAACGGCACGAGCGGTGCCACGCTCACGATCGGGAGCGGTGGCATCACGGTCACCCCTCCGATCTCACCTGCGAGCACCTTCTCGGGCGTCACGACATTGGCCCTGCCCATCGGGCTCAGCGTGTCCCAGACCTGGTCGGTCACCGGACCTGCCGCGCTGCACTCGGATGGGGGATTGAGCGGCTCCTCGACCTTGACCGTGCACCTGGCGAGCGACGCCGCCTTCGGCCTCTCGGGAAACAACGAGGTCGGCGCGGTCACCATTACCGGTGCCACACAAACACTCTCGGGCCCCGCGGCGTCGCAAAACGGGACGGCCGGGCTGGGGGGGGCATCGTGTACATCGGGGAGCTGCACCCTGGTCTCCGGGGACTTGAACGGGACCAACGGCAACGTCGTGACCGTGGAGCATGCGGGTCTGAACGGCGTGGGCACGCTCGGTGCGGTCACGGTCACCGACGGCAACCTGGGGGTGGGTACCAATGGTAAGACGCCCGGCACCATCTCCGCCGGGAAGGTCACGCTTAACCCGTCCAGCGCCCTCGCATTCTCTCTCGCCCAGTCCGGATCGACTGCCTCCACAGACTTCTCGCAACTACACGTCGTGGCGAACTCCCAGAACGCCACCGCGGACAACGGTGCGGTCATACTCGGAACAGCGGTCCTCTCCGTGGTGACCGGGTACGTCGCGCCGACCGGCGCACAGTGCTTCACTCCCACGATCGGATCCAGCTACACGCTCATCTCGGCTGCAAGCCTGAGCGGCACGGTGCGCGCCACAGCCAATGGACCGCCGCTTGCGACAGGAGGCACTGTGCCCCTCGGTGCACTGTCTCAAACCTGCAGTTCCGGGACCAACGCGGCCCTGAAGATCACTTACAACTCGACGACCCTCACCGGGACCGTCGTCCACCCGACCACGACCACCATGACGGCATCCACCACGACTCCGGTCGTCGGCCAACAAGTCACCTACAGGGCGACCGTCAAGGCGGCCCAGGGCTCCGGTACTGCGCCGTCGGGAACGGTCGAGTTCAAGGACGGCAACACCGCCATCTCCGGGTGTACAGCGCAAACGTTGACTCAAACCGGCACCACAACAGCCAGCACGACCACCTGCACGATCTCCTACGCCGCAACCGGGCAACATTCGATCAGCGCGTCGTACCCAGGTTCGACGGACTTCGGTGCGTCCGCATCAAGCCCCGCCTTGACGGTGATCGTCGGGAGGGCATCGACGTCCACGCATGTCTCGGCGACAACAAGAACGCCGGAGGTTGGGCAGGCCGTGACGTTCACGGCCAACGTGTCGGTGACTGCACCGGGAGCGGGCACGCCAACAGGAACGGTTACCTTCAGTGACAACGGAAACCCCGCCGCCTGCAGCAATCCTGGCGGTCAAACGCTCTCGAACGGTTCGGCCACCTGTATCGTCACCTACAGCGCGACGGGGAGTCACTCGGTCACCGCCACCTACCCGGAGAGCTCCAATTTCTCCACATCGACTTCCGCGAGTCCGGCACAGGTGACAGTCGTCGGACTGCCATCGACGACGGCGCTCACGATCAGCACGGTAGGGCCGTACGTGTACGGCGACTCCATCGACTACAGAGCGACGGTCAGCGGCTCTTCGGGGACCCCAACCGGCACAGTCATCTTCAGCGTCGACGGAACGACACTGTGCGGGGGAGCGAGGGCCCTGGCGTCTGGAGTCGCGACGTGTAACACCACCTTGACGCCGGCCGGGACAACGCTGGCGGTGGTCGCGAGCTATTCGGGAAGCTCGACCTACGCCCCGTCGTTGACATCTACCCACACCGTGAGCGTCGCCAAGGCGTCGACCTCCACCACCGTCTCGACCACCTCCACCTCTGTGACCTCCGGCACCTCGGTCACCTACGACGTGACCGTGTCGCCGACCCCGGCGGGGACCGCTCCGACCGGGACCGTCACGGTGAGTGTGGGTGGCACGCAGGTGTGCACCGTGACGCTCACGTCCGTCGAGTCGGGATCAGGGAGTTGCTCGTCGACCAGCGCGCCCGTCGGCGCGACACAGTCCATCGTGGCCGCATACGGCGGCAGTGCTGACTTCTTCAGCTCGAGCGGGACCTCGAGTGGCACGCTGACGGTCACCAACTCGGCAACCTCGCCTCCTCCGTCGCCACAAGGCCGCACATCGGCTGGCACGACATCGTCGACAGGGAGCGGCGTCCCGCCACCGCCACCGCCGCCCACCGGCAGCACCGGCTCAGTGAGCGCCAGCTCTTCTACACCCTCGGGTACAGCCACGGCGAAGTTGGGCGATCTCAGTGCGACCGGTGATGGAGTCGGCTCGATCACCATCGCGACCTATTCCACCGACCCGGCTGCCGTGACCGTCACCGACGGCACCGGCGCCTACTACGACGTCGCGGTCGCAACAGGCAGCGCATTCTCCTCGCTCACGATCGACATCTGCCCGGCAGGAACAGGAAAGTCGCTCGAGTGGTGGAACGGCTCGGTGTGGGCACCGTTCTCGCAGGAGAGTCTGAGTGGTGGCTGTCTCGTTGCCGTGGTGAGCACATCCACCACGCCCACCCTGACGCAGCTCACCGGCACCCCCGTCGCGGTGTCGGGTGTGCCGATCACAGACCAGCCGATCGGGAGCCATGGCTACACCGAAGCCGGAGCCGACGGTGGGGTCTTCAGCTTCGGCGCCGCCGCGTTCTACGGCTCCGAGGGTGGCAAACAGCTGGCGGCTCCGATCGTCGGTTTGGCCGCGGGCTGAGAGC